>NZ_SMKQ01000152.1 GCF_004348995.1 Nonomuraea terrae | reverse complement strand
TCTCGCTCTTGCCCTGCCCCTGGCCCCCGCCGCCGCCCTGGGCGATGCGGGCGACGGGGATGACGACCACGTCGCCGTGGCGGACGGGCTCCCCGAAGACACGTTTGACGGTCGCGACGTCCTTCGACTGCTCCACCATCTCCATGATGTCCATCCCGCCATCGTCACCCGGAGGGCCCGCCCGCGTCGATGCCGTATCGGTCGAGGATCAGTCGAAGGTGGTGGAGATCTCGTGCCAGCCGTCCGGCGGGATGTCCTGCGCCGGCTGCGGCCCCCACGAGCCCTTCGCGTACACCAGCGGTGGGTCGGGCAGGTCGAGCACCGGCTGGACGATCCGCCACGACTCCTTCACCAGGTCGAACCTGGCGAACCTGCGCGGGTCACCGCTGACGGCGTCGGCCATGATGCGCTCGTAGGCCGCCTCCAGGGGCCCGAGCACCTTGGTGAAGTCGACGCTCACCGGCACCGGCCGGGTGTGCTGCCGGCCCGGCTCCTTGGCCAGCAGGTCGAACGTCACGCCCGCGTCGGGCTGCAGCCGGAACCTGATGAGGTTGGGGCTGTCGGGGGCGCCGCCGTTGGCGAACATCGCCACCGGGGGGCGGCGCAGCTCGGCGACGACCTCCAGGTCGGTCATCGGCATCGCCTTGCCGGAGCGGATGCACCACGGCACCCCGGCCCAGCGCCAGTTGTCGATGTAGGCGCGCAGCGCGACGTAGGTCTCCGTCGTGGAGCCGGGACGCACGCCCTCGGTGTCGAGGTAGCCGTCGTACTGACCCCGGACGACGTCGGCGGGCGAGATCGGCTGGACCGCGCGCAGCACCCGCCACTTCTCGTCGAGCTGGGCCCGGGCGTCCTTGGACGGCGGCGCGTCCATGGCCAGGATGGCCAGCAGCTGCAGCAGGTGGTTCTGGACGACGTCGCGGATGGTGCCGTTGGCGTCGTAGAAGCCGCCGCGCTCGGTGACGTCGAAGTCCTCGGCCAGGGTGATCTGGACGCTGCGGATGTAGGAGCGGTTCCAGATGGGCTCCAGCAACATGTTGGCGAACCGGAACACCATGAGGTCCTCGACCGGCTCCTTGCCCAGGAAGTGGTCGACCCGGCGCAGGTGGTCCTCGTCGAAGTACTTGAGCAGCTCGGCGTTGAGGGCGCGGGCCGAGTCGAGGTCGTGCCCGAACGGCTTCTCCACCACGAGCCTGGCCTCGCGGTTGAGGCCCTCGCCCGCCAGCCCCTCGGCGACCGAGGCGAACAACGACGGCGGCACCGCGAGGTAGTGGACGAGGAAGCCCTTGCCCTCGGCCTCGTCGCGCAGCCGCGCGAAGACGGCGGGGTCGCCGTAGTCGCCGCTGACCAGCCGAAGGTTGCCGGCCAGTTTGTCGAACGCCGCGTCGTGGACCCCGCCGCAGGCCGCGCGGACGTGCTCGCGCAGCCCGTCGAGGTCGAGGTCGGTCCTGGCCACGCCGATGATCGGCAGGTCGAGCCGCCCGTCGGCCGTCAGGCGGTAGAGGGCGGGCAGGATCATCTTGCGCGCGAGGTCGCCGGTGATGCCGAACAGGACCAGCGCGCCCGCCTGCTCAGACACGCCGCCCCCGCAACTCGCGGTAGCGGCGGATGAGCTGCTCGGTCGAGGCGTCGGGGAAGGATGTCGGCGGCGCGTCGGAGGTGAGCGCGGGCGCCAGATCGAGCGCCATCTTCTTGCCCAGCTCGACGCCCCACTGGTCGAAGGAGTCGACGCCCCAGACGGTGCCCTCGACGAAGACGACGTGCTCGTAGAGGGCGACGAGCTGGCCCAGCGTGGACGGGGTCAGCTTCGGCGCGAGGATCGTGGAGGTGGGGCGGTTGCCCGGCATCACCTTGTGGGGCACGATCTCGGGCGCGGTGCCCTCGGCCGCGATCTCGTCGGCGGTCTTGCCGAACGCCAGCGCCGAGGTCTGGGCCAGCAGGTTGGCGGTCAGCTGGTCGTGCATGCCCTCGCGGTCGTCGTGGGGCTCGGCGAAGCCGATGAAGTCGGCCGGCACGAGCCTGGTGCCCTGGTGCAGGAGCTGGTAGAAGGCGTGCTGGCCGTTGGTGCCCGGCTCGCCCCAGAAGATCTCGCCGGTCGCGGCGGTGACCGGGGTGCCGTCGGCGCGCACCGACTTGCCGTTGGACTCCATCGTGAGCTGCTGCAGGTAGGCGGGGAAGCGGTGCAGCCGCTGGCTGTAGGGCAGCACGGCGCGGGTCTCGGCGCCGAAGAAGTCGGTGTACCAGACCCCGAGCAGGCCCATCAGCACCGGCATGTTGGCCTCGAACGGCGCGGTGCGGAAGTGCTCGTCTATGGTGTGGAAGCCGGCCAGCATCTCGCGGAAGCGCTCGGGCCCGATGGCGATCATCAGGGAGAGGCCGATCGCGCCGTCGTACGAGTAACGGCCGCCCACCCAGTCCCAGAAGCCGAACATGTTGTCGGTGTCGATGCCGAACTCGGCGACCTTGGCCGCGTTGGTGGAGACGGCCACGAAGTGCTTGGAGACGGCGTCGTCGCCGAGCGCGTCGACCAGCCAGCGGCGCGCGACGCGGGCGTTGGTGAGCGTCTCGAGCGTGGTGAAGGTCTTGGAGCTGACCACGAACAGCGTGGTCTCGGGGTCGAGCCCGGCGAGGTTGCCGGTGATGTCGGCCGGGTCGATGTTGGAGACGAACCGGGCCGTGATGCCGGCGTCGGCGTAGTCGCGCAGCGCCTCGTAGGCCATGGCGGGGCCGAGGTCGGAGCCGCCGATGCCGATGTTGACGACGGTCTCGATGGGCTTGCCGGTGGCGCCCCGCCACTCCTTCGAGCGCACCCGGCCGGCGAAGGCGCTCATCTTGTCGAGCACGGCGTGCACGTCGGCCACGACGTCCTGGCCGTCGACGGCCAGCTCGGCGTCGCGGGGCAGCCGCAGCGCCACGTGGAGGACCGCGCGGTCCTCGCTGACGTTGATGTGCTCGCCGCGGAACATGGCCTCGATGCGCTCGCGCAGCCCGGCCCGCTCGGCCAGGGCCACCAGCAGGTCGATGGTCTCCTGCGTGGCGCGGTGTTTGGCGTAGTCGAGGTAAAGGTCGCCGGCGGTCACCGTCATGCGGCCGGCCCGGCCCGGGTCCTCCGCGAACAGCTCGCGCAGATGCCTGCCCGCGAGCTCCTCGTGGTGTTTGCCCAGGGCCGCCCACTCCTGGCTCTGGGTGATGTCGCCGTTCACGCGTCCTCCTAGAGTCCCCTGACCGGCTGATGCGCCGGTCCCATCGTCCCGTAACCCCGTACCCCGGCAGGTTGATTCCGCGCACGGCGGAGCCGAATTTCAGTGGGATTCGCGGCCCACCCGGTCGCCGCTCGACCCGATGAGGAAGTCCAGATCGGCGCCGCGGTCGGCCTGGGTGACGTGCTCGACGTACAGGCGCTCCCACCCGCGCGCAGGCCGGGCGTGGCCGGCCGTGACGGGCTCCCTGACGGCCAGCTCGGCCTCCGGGACGTCCACGTCGAGCCGGCGAGCGGCCACGTCGAGCACGATCGGGTCTCCGGTGCGCACCCTGGCCAGCGGCCCGCCGGCGGCCGCCTCGGGCGCGGCGTGCAGCACGACGGTGCCGTACGCGGTGCCGCTCATGCGGGCGTCGCTGATGCGGACCATGTCGCGCACACCCTTCTCCAGCAGCCTGGCGGGCAGCGGCAGGTTGCCGACCTCGGGCATGCCGGGGTAGCCGCGCGGTCCGCAGCCGCGCAGCACCAGCACGGAGGTCTCGTCCACGTCGAGGTCGGGCGAGTCGAGGCGGGCGTGCAGGTCCTCGACGCTGTCGAAGACGACGGCCCTGCCCCGGTGGCGCAGCAGCTCGGGCGAGGCGGCGGCGGGTTTGATCACGGCGCCGTCGGGCGCGAGGTTGCCGCGCAGCACGGCGATCCCGGCGTCGGGCAGCAGCGGGGCCGCGCGCCGCCTGATGACGTCCTCGTCGAGGATCTCGGCGCCGGCCAGGTGCTCGGCCAGGGGCCGCCCGGTCACGGTGATCGCGGACGGGTCGAGCAGGTCCTCGACCTCCTTGAGCACGGCGGCGAGGCCGCCGGCGCGGAAGAGGTCGTCCATGAGGTGCCGCCCCGCGGGCTGCAGGTCCACCAGCAGGGGCACGCCGGAACCGGTGCGGTCGAAGTCGTCCAGGGTGAGCTCGACGCCCAGCCTTCCCGCGATGGCGAGCAGGTGGACGACGGCGTTCGTGGAGCCGCCGACGGCGGCCAGGGTGACGACGGCGTTCAGGAACGAGGCCCTGGTCATCACGTGGCTCGGGCGACGGCCCGCCTTGACCAGCTCGACCGCGAGGCGGCCGCTCTCGTGGGAGCGTTCGAGCAGGCGGCTGTCGGCGGCGGGGGTGCCGGCGGTGCCGGGCAGGGTCATGCCGAGCGCCTCGGCCACGCAGGCCATGGTGGAGGCGGTGCCCATCGTGTTGCAGTGGCCGCGGCTGCGGATCATGGACGACTCCGACTCCAGGAACGCCTCGCGGGAGAGCGTTCCGGCGCGTACCTCCTCGCTGAGGCGCCACACGTCGGTGCCGCAGCCGAGCGGGGCGCCCCGGAAGTGGCCGGTCAGCATGGGACCGCCGGGCACCACGAGCGCGGGCAGGTCCACCGAGGCGGCGGCCATGAGCAGGGACGGGATCGTCTTGTCGCACCCGCCGAGCAGCACCACGCCGTCGATGGGGTTGGCGCGCAGCATCTCCTCGGTCGCCATGGCGGCCAGGTTGCGCCAGAGCATGGCCGTGGGGCGCACGTTCGTCTCCCCCAAGGAGACCACGGGCAGGTTGAGCGGCACGCCGCCGGCCGCCCACACGCCGTCCATGACGCTGCGGGCGACCTCGTTCAGATGGGCGTTGCAGGGAGTGAGGTCGGAGGCGGTGTTGGCGATCGCGATGTGCGGTTTTCCGCCCTCGAACGCCTCGCGTGGCAGCCCCCGCCGCATCCACGCACGGTGGATGTAGGAGTTGCGGTCGTCCCCCGAATACCAGTGCGAACTCCTGAACTCCATATGCGGCAGCTTATCCAGCCTGAGGAGGATTCAGCACGGCGTGTGGGGAAGCAGCAGGGGATGGAGCACATCGACGCGTACTGGCGGGCGGCGAACTACCTGTCCGTCGGGCAGATCTACCTGCTGGACAATCCGCTGCTGACCGAGCCGCTGCGGCCCGAGCACATCAAGCCGCGTCTGCTCGGTCACTGGGGGACGACGCCCGGGCTGAACTTCTGCTTCGCCCACCTCAACCGGGTGATCCGCGAGCGGGACCAGGACATGATCTACATCTGCGGCCCCGGGCACGGCGGCCCGGGGGCGGTGGCGCACGCGTGGCTGGAGGGGTCGTACTCCGAGCGTTATCCGGACGTGTCGCAGGACGCGGAGGGCATGCGGCGGCTGTTCCGCCAGTTCTCCTTCCCCGGCGGCATCCCGAGCCACGCCGCGCCGGAGACGCCCGGGTCGATCCACGAGGGCGGCGAGCTGGGGTACGCCCTCGCGCACGCGTACGGCGCGGCCTTCGACAACCCCGAGCTGGTGGTGGCCTGCATCGTGGGCGACGGCGAGGCCGAGACGGGCCCCCTGGCCGCGAGCTGGCACTCCAACAAGTTCCTCGACCGCCGCCGCGACGGCGTCGTGCTGCCCATCCTCCACCTGAACGGCTACAAGATCGCCAACCCGACCGTGCTGGCCCGCATCCCCACCGACGAGCTGATCAAACTCGTGGAGGGATACGGCTACCGCCCCCACCTGGTGGGCCCCGACCACGCGGAGATGGCGGGCACCCTGGACGCCGCGTTCGAGCAGATCGCCGCGTACAAGGCGGGCGACGCCGACCGGCTGCCGATGATCATCCTGCGCACGCCGAAGGGCTGGACGGGGCCGCGCGAGGTGGACGGCAAGCCGGTGGAGGGCACCTGGCGCTCCCACCAGGTGCCGCTGGCCAAGGTCCGCGAGAACCCGACCCACCTGGGGATGCTGGAGGAGTGGATGCGGTCGTACCGGCCGGAGGAGCTGTTCGGCTCCGAAGGGCGGCCGGTGCGGGAGATCCGCGAGACGGTGCCGCGCGGCACCCGCAGGATGAGCGCCAACCCGCACGCCAACGGCGGCGAACTGCTGGAGCCGCTGCGGCTGCCCGACTTCCGCAGGACGGCGGTCGAGGTCAAGTCGCCGGCCTCGCAGTCGAGCGAGCCCACGCGGGTGCTCGGCGGGTGGCTGCGCGACGTGATCGCCGCCAACCCGGCCACGTTCCGGCTGCTGGGCCCGGACGAGACCGCCTCGAACCGGCTGTCGGACGTCTTCGAGGTCACCGACCGGGCCTGGAACGCCGAGCTGCTGCCGACCGACGAGAACCTGGGCGCGGGCGGCCGGGTCATGGAGGTGCTCAGCGAGCACCTGTGCCAGGGGTGGCTGGAGGGTTACCTGCTGACCGGCCGGCACGGGCTGTTCAACTGCTACGAGGCGTTCATCCACATCATCGACGCGATGTTCAACCAGCACGCCAAGTGGCTGGAGTCGTCGCAGAAGATCCCGTGGCGGCGGCCGGTGGCGTCGCTGACGTACCTGCTGTCGTCGCACGTGTGGCGGCAGGACCACAACGGCTTCAGCCACCAGGATCCCGGCTTCCTCGACGTGGTGATCAACAAGAAGGCGTCGGTGGTGCGGGTCTACCTGCCGCCGGACGCCAACACGCTGCTGTCGGTGGCCGACCACTGCCTGCGCTCGCGCGACTACGTCAACGTGATCGTGGCGGGCAAGCAGCCGGTGCTGGACCTGTTCACGATGGAGGAGGCGATCGCGCACAACACGCGCGGCCTCGGCATCCTGCCGTGGGCCTCCACCGACGACGGCACCGAGCCGGACGTCGTGCTGGCCTGCGCCGGCGACGTGCCGACGCTGGAGACGCTGGCCGCCGCCGCGCTGCTGCGCGAGCACCTGCCGGAGCTGAAGGTGCGCGTGATCAACGTGGTCGACCTCATGCGGCTGCAGCCGGCGACGGAGCACCCGCACGGCATGTCGGACGCCGAGTTCGACACGCTGTTCACCGTCGACAAGCCGGTCATCTTCGACTTCCACGGCTACCCGTCGCTCATCCACCAGCTCACCTACCGCCGCCACGGCCACGGCAACATCCACGTGCGCGGCTACAAGGAGGAGGGCACCACGACGACACCGTTCGACATGGCGATGCTCAACGACATCGACCGCTACCACCTGGTCATGGACGTCATCGACCGCGTCCCCGGCCTCGGCTCCAGGCAGGCGCATCTGCGCCAGCGCATGAGCGACGAGCGGCTGCGGGCACGCCAGTACACCCGAGACCACGGCGAGGACCCCGCGGAGATCAGAACGTGGACATGGCAGGCCGCATTCTCGTCCTGAACACCGGCTCCTCGTCCATCAAGTACGAGCTCGTGGACATGCGCACCCGCGCGCGGCCCGCGCGCGGACTGGTCGAGCGCATCGGCGAGGAGCAGGGCAGGCTCGTCCACCACGCGGGCGACGCTCCCCCGTACGAGCGGCGGGAGCGCTTCGCCGGGCACGACGAGGGGCTGGCCGCGGTCATGGAGGCGTTCCGGACGGCCGGGCCGAAGCTGGACCCGGTCGCGGTCGGGCACCGGGTGGTCCACGGCGGCGACCGGTTCGACCGGGCCGTGCTCGTCGACGACGGCGTGATCGCCGCCATCGAGGAGCTGGCCCCGCTGGCACCGCTGCACAACCCGGTCAACCTGGCCGGCATCCGGGTGGCGCGCGAGGCGTTCCCCGGGGTGCCGCAGGTGGCGGTGTTCGACACGGCGTTCCAGCTGACGCTGCCGCCGGAGGCGTACACGTACGCGGTGCCGCGCGAGTGGCGCGAGCGGCTCGGCGTGCGGCGCTTCGGCTTCCACGGCACCTCCTGCGCGTACGTCTCCCGCCGCGCCGCCGCCTTCCTCGGCCGCGAGCTGGCGGAACTCGACCTGATCGTGCTGCACCTGGGCAACGGGGCCAGCGCGACCGCGATCTCCGGCGGGCGCAGCGTGGACACCTCCATGGGCCTGACGCCCCTGGAGGGGCTGGTGATGGGCACCCGCTCGGGCGACGTCGACCCCGCCCTGCCCGGGTACCTCGCCCGCGTGGCCGGCCTGGACGCCGAGCACGTGGAGAACCTGCTCGGCCACCAGGGCGGGCTGCGCGCGCTGGCCGGCACCCTGGACATGCGGGAGGTGCGGGCCCGCGACGACGCCGAGGCCCGCCTGGCGCTGGCCGTCTACACGCGGCGCATCCGCAAGTACGTCGGCGCCTACTACGCGCTGCTCGGCCGGGCTGACGCGATCGTGTTCGCCGGCGGCGTGGGCGAGCACGACGCCGCCACCCGCGCCGAGTCGCTGACGGGCCTGGAGCGGCTCGGCATCGCGGTGGACCCGGCGCGCAACGAGGCGGCCTCGCAGGAGGAGCGCGCGGTGTCGCCGCCGGGGGCCGAGGTGGCGGTGCTGGTCGTCCCCACGGACGAGGAATGGGAGATCGCCCGTCAGGCGCTCGACCTCATCACCCGATCCACCGAGGACACCTCATGATGCCCGCTCGGGAAAGGCGGACCCAGCCTGGCGGAACGTAACGGCTCGAGTGCGGCAGGGTACGTCTTGGAGGGGTAACTCGTTGGTAGGGTGTCCGGAAATGTGCAGCTCTGGACAGGTGGGATAGGTGGAGGTCGAACAGACAGCACTGCCCGGGATCGGCCTGAGGCATGATTTCACCACGCGGAGAGGGCAGCGGGTGGGGGTCATCTCCCACCGCACCGGCCGCCGCGACCTGGTGATCTACGACAAGGACGATCCTGACGCGGTCTGCCACA
This sequence comes from Nonomuraea terrae, assembly GCF_004348995.1. Taxonomy (GTDB): domain Bacteria; phylum Actinomycetota; class Actinomycetes; order Streptosporangiales; family Streptosporangiaceae; genus Nonomuraea; species Nonomuraea terrae. The sequence continues at coordinate 13,811 of NZ_SMKQ01000152.1, read as the reverse complement.
CGGTCAAGCTCAACGACGAGGAAGCCGACGCACTCGCCGAGCTGCTCGGCGCGCCCCGCATCGTGCAGCGGCTCAACCAGCTCCACCAGCAGGTGGCGGGCCTGGTGAGCGTGCAGCTGCCGATCCCGGCGGGCTCCCCGTACGCCGGCCGCCCCATGGGCGACGCCCGGGTGCGGACGCGGACGAGCGCCTCGATCGTGGCCGTGGTCCGCGCCGGGCAGGTGTTCGCCAGCCCTGGCCCCGAGTTCGTGTTCGACGCGGGTGACGTGGTGGTGGTCGTCGGCAGCGAGGACAGCACCGCCGATGTCGCCGGCATCCTGGCAGAAGGGTAGGGCCGCGGGTTGCACCATACCGCGGTCATTTTTCTGGAGTTCGGTGCTGTCGTCCTCGGCTTGGGCGTGCTCGGCGCGCTGGCCCTGCGCGTCGGCATCTCCCCCATCCCGCTCTACCTGATCGCCGGGCTGGCGTTCGGCACGGGCGGCGTGCTGCCGCTGGCGACGAGCGAGGACTTCATCTCGGTCGGCGCCGAGCTGGGCGTGGTCCTGCTGCTGCTCACACTGGGCCTGGAGTACAACGCCGACGAGCTCGTGACGAGCCTCACCAGCAACGCCCGCGCGGGCATCGTCGACCTGGTGCTCAACGCGGCGCCGGGCGCGATCATCGCCTTACTCCTGGGCTGGGGGCCGGTGGCGGCCGTCGCCATGGCGGGCGTCACGTACGCGACCTCGTCGGGCATCACCGCCAAGGTGCTGTCCGACCTCGGATGGATCGGTAACCGCGAGACGCCGACGGTGCTGTCGCTGCTGGTCTTCGAAGACCTCACGATGGCGATCTACCTGCCGGTGCTGACGACCATGCTGGCCGGGCTGAGCCTGGTGAGCGGGGCCATCTCGGTGGGCATCGCGCTGGCGACGGTGAGCGTGGTGCTCGTCCTGGCGCTGAAGTTCGGGCGCTTCATCGAGGCGTTCGTGCGCAGCCCCAACTCCGAGGTGCTGCTGCTCAAGGTCGTCGGGCTGGCCCTGCTGGTGGCGGGCCTGGCCCAGCAGCTGCAGGTGTCGGCCGCCGTGGGCGCGTTCCTGGTGGGGATCGCGCTGTCGGGTCAACTGGCCGAGGACGCGCGGGCGCTGCTGGCACCGCTGCGCGACCTGTTCGCGGCGATCTTCTTCGTGTTCTTCGGCCTGCAGACCGACCCGGCGAAGATCCTGCCGGTGGCCGGGCTGGCGGCGCTGCTGGCCCTGGTCAGCATGATCACGAAGCTGCTGACCGGCGCGTACGCGGCCAAACGGGCGGGCATCGCCAAGGCCGGACGCGCCCGCGCGGGCATCGCGCTGATCCCGCGCGGCGAGTTCAACATCGTCATCGCCGGTCTGGCCGTGGGCGCGGGCGTCCACCCCGACCTGGGGGCGCTGGCGGCGGCGTACGTGCTGATCCTGGCGGCGTTCGGGCCGCTGGCGGCCAAGCTCGTGCAGCCGTTCATCACGGCCATCGCGAAACGGGCCTGAACGGGCGATCGGCTCGCGGAAGCTGCGGGTTCACCGCGAGAATGGCGGTGTGCTCGCCGCCGAACTCACCCCCGCCGAACTCACCCCCGCGGAGCAGGCCGTGGCCGACGCCGTACCGCGCGGGTGGAAGGCGGATCTGCGGGCGGGGGATCCCGCCGCAGACTCCCCCGCCCGCGCGGACTCCTGGGGCCCCGAGCGGGTCGTCCGCGCGGACGTGCTGGCCGGGCTGCTGCTCGCCGAGTACGCCGGGCCGGCCGACAAGCCCGCGCTGCGCCTGGCCGGGGCCCGGATCACCGGGCGGCTCCACCTGGGCTTCGCCGAGGTGGGCTTCCCGGTCACGTTCGAGGAATGTGCCTTCGACCAGCCGCCCGATCTGTACCAGGCTCGCACCCGCTTCCTGAGCTTCGCCGACTCGCGGCTGCCTGGCCTGGTCGCGTCCAACCTCCAGGTCGAGGGCAACCTGCGGCTGAACGGCTGCCACGTCACCGGCGAGGCGCGCCTGCACGGCGCCCGCGTCACCGGCAACCTCACGCTGAGCGGCGCGCGCCTCGACCACCCCGGCGGCGTCGCGATCAACGGCGAGCAGCTCGACGTCGGCGGCGACCTGCGCGCCGAGGACGGCTTCGCCTGCCACGGCGAGATCGTCCTCACCGCGGCCAGGATCGGCTCCGCGGTGCGCCTCGACGGCGCGCGCCTGCGGGCGCCCGGCGGGCTCGCGTTCGGCGGGTCCAACCTGGACGTCCAGGTGGGGCTGTTCGCCCGGCGGATGGAGGTCGACGGCGAGGTCCGGCTGCGCCATGCCCGCGTCGGCGGACCGCTGACGCTGCGCGGCTCGCGGCTGCGCAATCCCGGCGGCCTGGCGGTGCGCGGGGGCGGGCTGAACGCCGAGGGCGGCCTGTTCCTGTCGCTGGTCGAGGCCGAGGGCATGGTGCGGCTGGAGGCGGCGAAGATCGGCCGCACGCTCGGCCTCGACGGCGCGCTGCTGCGCCACCCCGGCGGCGTGGCGCTGGCGGGCGACGGCCTGGCCGTGGACGGCTCGCTGCTGGCCCGCGAGGGCATGACGGCCGAGGGCGAGATCAGCCTGTGCGACGCCTCCGTCACCGGATCCGCCCATTTCGAGGGCGCCCGGCTGGCCAACCCGGGCGGCGCCGCCCTGTCGGCCAACGGCATCACGGTCGGCAAGATGCTCAAGCTCTGCGACGGTTTCTCCGCGCGCGGGCGGATCCGGCTGACCAACGCCCAGATCGGCAGCCGCCTGTGCTTCGACGACGCCACCCTGGAGACGCCGGGCGGCGAGGCGCTCACGTGCTGGCGGCTGGAGACGCGCGAGCTGGCGCTGCGCACCGCCGAGCCGGTCGTCGGGACGGTCGATCTGCGCTACGCCCGCATCGGCGTGCTGCGCGACAGCCCCGCCGTGTGGCCGGGCGAGCTGTGCATGGACGGGCTGGCGTACGAGGTGCTCGAACCCGTGCTGCCGGCCGCCGAGCGGCTCAGGTGGCTGCGCCGCGACCCGGACGGCTACCTGCCGAACGCCTACGAGCAACTGGCCGGCATGTACCGGCGGCTGGGCAGCGACGCCGACGCCCGCGACACGCTGCTGGCCAGCCAGCAGCGGCGCCGCGCCACCCTGCCGTGGTACGCCCGCTTCTGGGGCCACCTCCAGGACGTCACCGTCGGCTACGGCTTCCGCCCCCTGCGCGCGGCGGCGTGGCTGGCGGCGCTGCTGGCCGTGGGCACGGTGGTGTTCACCCGGGTCGAGCCGCCGGCGCTGAAACCCGGGGAGGCGCCGCACTTCAACCCGTTCGTCTACACGCTCGACCTGCTGCTGCCGATCATCGACTTCGGGCAGGAGCGGGCCTACAACCCGGGTGGCGCGACGCAGTGGCTGGCGTACGGGCTGATCGCGGCAGGGTGGGTGCTCGCCACGACGATCGCCGCCGGCCTCACCCGCTCGCTGCGGCGGGCGTGAGGCTCAGCCGTTCACCGCGCGCAGGGCGCCGGGGCGGCGGCCGGTGAGGTGGTCGAGCGCGGCCGCGGTGGCGGCGTCGGCGGCCACGTACGCGACGATGCGCTGCTCGCCGTCGGACAGATGGAGCTGCTCCCTGGCCAGCCGCAGCTCCCCGGCCTCGGGGTGGGCCAGCCGTTCCACGGGCGCGGCCGGTGGGGGCGCGGCCGGCGCGGCCATCCGGGAGGTGAACTCCTCGCCGGCCGCGAACTCCAGCTCGGCGGTCAGCTCGGCCGCGTAGTCGTCACCGGGGGCGTTGTCGAGCTTGAGCGCTGCGGCCTGCTCGTCGGCGACGCGGCTCCAGTCGGGGAAGGCGATCCTGGCGCGGGAGTCGGCGAACACGTACCTGATGAGGTTGGGATCGTCGCCGTCGAGCAGGCCGACAGGGCCGTACACGCGCTGGAAGGCCGCGGTGTGCGCGAGCACGTCGCCGATCCGGTTGAGCAGCACGGCGGGCGCGGGGTCGAGGCCGTCGAGCAGCGCCCGCACGGTCGGGCGCACCTCACGGGACGGCGCCCGCGCCGGCCCCGGGCACAGCGCGTGCCCGCCGCCCGCCACCTTGGACAGCAGGCGCAGGTGGACGCGCTCCTCCGGGGTCATGCGCAGGGCTCCGGCGAGGGTCGCGAGCACCTGCGCGGACGGGTTGCGGTCGCGCCCCTGCTCCAGCCTGGTCAGGTATTCCACACTGACCCCGGCCAGCGTGGCCAGCTCCGCCCTGCGCAGCCCCGGCGTGCGCCGCCGTGGTGCGTCGGGCAGGCCGACGTCTGCGGGTTTGACGGACTCGCGGCGGGCGCGCAGATAGGCGCCGAGCTCGTTGTCGGTCACGCCCCGAGTGTACGGGGCCGCCGCGCGCTCATCGTGGCCCCGCGGGGGCCAGTATGGGCGCGGTCTCCCTCGCCCGGCGGCCGACCGTCAGGGTGGGGGGCATGACGACCATGCGTTACCGACTGCTCGGGCCGACCGGGCTGCGCGTCTCGGAGCTGTTCCTCGGCGCGATGACGTACCAGGAGTTCTCGCCGGAGGTCCGGCGCGTCTTCGAGCTGTACGCCGAGGCCGGCGGCAACGTCGTGGACACGGCCTCCATGTACGGCGGGAGCGAGGACGTCGTCGGCGAGCTGCTCCAGGGCCGCCGCGACCGTTTCGTGCTGGCCACGAAGTACACCGGCAGCCGCGACCGCACCGACCCGAACGCGGCCGGCAACCACCGCAAGAACCTCACCCTGTCGCTGGAGCAGAGCCTGCGCCGGCTGCGCACCGACTACATCGACCTGTACTGGGTGCACGTCTGGGACCGGCACACTCCGGTCGAGGAGACGATGCGGGCGCTCGACGACGCGGTCCGCGCCGGGAAGGTGCTGTACGCCGGGATCTCGGACGCCCCGGCGTGGGTCGTCAGCCGGGCGAACACGCTGGCGGAGTGGCGCGGGTGGACGCCGTTCGCCGGGTTGCAGGTGCCGTACAACCTGCTGCGGCGGGATGTGGAGCGGGAGCTGCTGCCGATGGCGCGGGCGTTCGGGATGAGCGTGGCGGCGTGGGGGGTGCTCGCGCACGGGGTGCTGTCCGGCCGGTACGCCGAGCCGGGTGCCGCGGCGTCGCGGGTGTCGCCCGACTCGATCAGCGGACGTGACCGGGCCGGGGTGCGGGTCGTGATCGAGGTGGCCGGCGAGCTGGGGGTCACGCCGGCGCAGGTCGCGATCGCGTGGGCGCTGCGGCGCGGGGTGCACCCGATCCTCGGGACGAGCAGCGCCGAGCAGCTCAAGGACAACCTGGGCGCCCTGGAGGTCGAGCTGCCGGAGGAGGTGATGCGCCGGCTGGAGTCGGCGGTGGACTTCGAGCTGGGCTTCCCCGGCGACTTCATCGCCGAGGCCGACCGCAGCCCAGCCTTGTACGGCGACGCCCTCCCCCGCCTCACCGGCCGCTGACCCCGGGGGTCAGCGCAGGGTGGTGGCGGTCTGCCAGAGGGTGGGGAGGAAGGCGAGCACGCGGGCGCCGCGGTGGCGGCGGTCCTCGTAGGTCTCCGCGCCGAGGTCCGCGAGGAGTTCCCGCAGGCCCTCCTCGTGGCGGGCGGGCCGGCCCGCCGCCGCCAGTTTGGTCAGGCAGCGCGCGTACGTCGCCGCCAGCCAGAAGACCGCCTCCCGGTGCCATCCGCGGGCGATGAGCTCGCGGGTGCCGTCGATCGCGATGGGCCGGGCCAGGGCGGTGACGTCGGAGTCGAACCGGTACGACGGCGCCCGCACCGACGCCGCCGCGTCGAACGCCTCCTCCAGCGCCGCCAGGTGACGTTCCACCCGCGCCGCGCCGAGGCCGGCGCAGCCGAGCAGGTCGAGCAGGCTCTCGTGGACGTCCAGGCGGCCGTGCTCGGCGAGCAGGTCGCGCACGGCCGCGTACCGGCCGCGGACCGTGGGGTTGCGCAGCCCGGCCACCAGCAGCACGTGGGTGGTCACGCCCGTCCCGAACAACCACGAGGTGACCTGGGCGGGCAGCGGCGCGGAGCCGTCCATGCCGTTGATCCAGCCGCGTACCCGGTCCATGGCCTGGGTGCAGCGGGCGAGGACCCACGGCCGTTCGGCGAAGTCGCGGGAGACCGCCCGGTGGATCTCGGTCAGCCGCCCGGTCGGGTCGGCCAGCACCCCCGGCAGGTGGAAGGTGCCGGCCAGGTGGTAGTCGCTCAGCACGTCGTGCGCCGAGCCCGGCATGGGCGCGACCGAGACGTCCAGCAGGACCCCCTCGTAGCGGAGCTTGCCGAGGGAGGGGGTGGGGACGGCCGGGTCGACGACCACCATGACGTCCACGTCGGAGGTCGCGGGATGGCCGGCGTCCGGCCGGGCCCACAGCGCGGACCCGGCCAGCACCGCCCCCTGGAACCCGGGCAGCGCCACGCCCTCGGCGAGCACCCACCGCCGCGCGACCCGCCTGGCCCGCTCAACCAGCATCCGGCTCCCCGGGTTTGCGGCGCGAGCTCCTGAACAGCACGAACGCCCCCAGCACGACGAGCACCGCGAGGCCGCCCCAGACCCACCCGGGCACCCCCGACTGCGCCGCGGCGCTCTGATCGGCCGCCGTCGCGGCGCCGCCCACGTCCGAGGGGGCGGCGGACGGCGGAGCCGCCTCACCGGTGGGCGTGGCCCGCGGCGAGGGAGTTCCCTTCACCCGGAACGGGATCTCGCCCTCGATGGGGTGCCCGTCGGACGAGACGACCCGCCAGCCGATCGTGTACGCGCCCGGCGCGAGCGGCTGGGGGACGTCGGTGAGCACCTTCGGCCCCTCGAGCCGCGGCTTGCCGAGCGGGACCTCCTTGCCGGCGGCGTCGTGCAGCACGACGAAGGGGAACCTGACGCTCGCGCTGTATTCGAGCTCGATCTCCTCCACGGAGGCGACCTGCGCGTCCTTGGCGGGTGAGCTGCGCTTGAGCGCGTCGTGAGCCGATGCCGGCGACGCGGGACAGGCGAGGACGGCGGCGCAGACGAGCGCGGCCAGCCCTCCCCCGAGCAGCCGCCGTGACAGAAATGCCATGATCGAATTCTCCAGAACGATCTCCCGGACGTAAACGGCGCCCGGATCAGGCCGACGGACGAAACGGGCACGCCCGCACCCGCCCGGACGCACACCGAGCGGGACGGGCGTCAGGCCCGGACGGGCGGGCCTCGGCGGGAGATCGTGGCGGGGACGGTGCCGCCCGCGAGAACAGGGGCGTCGTGCGGGACGGCCGGAGCGGGGATCGGGCCGACGGCGGCGCCGGCCGGGAGGGCGGCGAAGAGCCGGATGGCCGGGCGCGGGGCGCCGTACAGGCGGATCATCAGCCACAGCGCGCTCTCGCCGCGGTGCAGCCACCACGCCGTCAGCGCCGCCAGCGTGAGGTGGACCAGCGCCATCCCGGGCGCCGGATGCCCGTGCCCGAGGGCGGTGACGTCGCCGGGCGCGAGCCGGTCGAAGAGCTGGTGCAGCGCCGTCTGCGTGCCCACGGTGGCCGCGAGCACGGCGGCCGGGCCGCGTTCGCGCCCGTTGATCGCGTACGCCGGCGCGAGCACCGTGAGCACGGCCGCCAGGCAGGCCCCGAGCGGGACGCGGCCCCCACCGGCGAGGGCGTGACCGGCGGCCGACACCGCGCCGCAGGCCGTCGCGAACACGACGGCCCTGGACAGGCGCAGCACCGCTGACGCCGCGGATGGCGCGCAGGACACAGTCGCCATCCTTCCACACACTTCAGGATTGAACGGCTGACGCGCGGGCAGCGGACTTGGATGGACACCGCCTTGAGCGCCGGCCAGGACCTGGAACAGCGGGTCCGCAGGGAGCTTACGGACGCGGGCTTCACGGTCGACGCCTCCCCGGCCTCCGCGGACGGCGGGCTCTCCGTCTGGCACGACCCCGCGCGCGGGGTGGTCGTCGCCTGGGACGTGGCCGCCGGTCAGCTGATCAGGTACGGCACCGTCCGGGCCGCGGTGCGGCTGGCCCTGCGCGCCGTGCTGATCGCGGCGGGCCATCAGGTCGAGGAGGACCGTAACGGCCTGGAGCTGGTCGTCACCTCTTGACGCGGCGCAGCGGCCGGCCGACCTCGTGCAGGTGGCGCAGTGCCTGTCCCCACGATTGCAGCAGGCCGCATTCGGCGTAGGCGACGCCGAGCGAAGCGCAGTAGGAGCGGACGATGGGGCGGGCGCGGTACAGGTTCGCGGACGGCATGCTCGGGAACAGGTGGTGCTCGATCTGGTAGTTCAGGCCGCCCAGCGCGACGTCCATCAGCCGGCCGCCGCGGACGTTCCTGGAGGTGAGCACCTGGCGGCGCAGGAAGTCCAGCTCGTCCTCGGCGGTGAGCACCGGCATGCCCTTGTGGTTGGGGGCGAACGTGCAGCCGAGGTAGACGCCGTAGCAGGCCTGGTGCACGACCAGGAACAGCAGCGCCTTCGGCGGCGGCAGGACGGCGAAGACCGCTCCCAGGTAGGCCAGCACGTGCGCCGACAGCAGCAGCCCTTCGGTCGTGCGGCCCTTGAGCGAGGGGCGGCGCAGCGCCCGGAAGCTCGCCACCTTCAGGTTCAGCCCTTCGAGGGTGAGCAGCGGGAAGAACAGCCATGCCTGCCACGGGCCGATGACGCGGGCGACGCGCCGGCTGGCCTCGGCCTGCTTCTGCGACCACAGCAGGACGTCGGGCGAGACGTCGGGGTCGTGGTCCTCGTGGTTGGGGTTGGCGTGGTGGCGGGTGTGCTTGTCCATCCACCAGCCGTAGCTGAGCCCGACGGCCAGGTTGCCGGCGATGAGCCCGGCGATCCGGCTGGTCCGCCGCGACCGCGAGATCTGCCCGTGCGCCAGGTCGTGGGCCAGCAGCGTCACCTGCGCGAACGCCACCGCCAGCAGCCCCGCGACCGGCAGCTGCCACCAGGAGTCGCCGATCACGGCGAAGGCCGCCCACGTTCCCGCGAAGAGGGCGGACACCAGGCCGATCCGGACGGCGTAGTAGCCGGGCCGCCGCTCCAGCAGCCCCGCCTGGGCGATGCGGCGCGACAGCCCCGCGTAGTCGCTGCCCCGTCGCGCCGCCGCCGGGGCGCGGGACGTATCTGCCACAGTCACGTTGTCTCCGATGCCGAGGGGTCAGGGTCGCTCCTCAGCATCGCGAGCGGCGGGCGCCGGCGGACCCCCGCTGTCACCCGTCCTCGTGGTAGTGCGTGCCCTACCTTGTGGGCACCCCCGCCGCCTGGGGCTGGGCCGGACTCAGCGTGGGGCACCGGACGACCTCACCAGGTGGGGAACGGCGAGCGGCGGGGGCGCGGCTCGGGGGACGTCCCGCCTCAGGCGGGCTGCAGGACCGGCACCTCGCTCTCGCCGAAGATGTGCAGGTCCGCGCGGAAGGCCGCGAGGTACGCCGCCCGGTCCCGGAACGTGGCGGCGAGCGCGTCGCCGTAGTCGATGAGCTGCCGGTGGGCGTCGCGGCGGGGCTCGTAACGGGCGTGCAGCAGCCGGTCGAGCAGCACGGGGTCGCCCGCGGCGTCGCCGATGGCGTCGGCCAGGATCTCGGCGTCGTGCAGCGTGTAGCTCATGCCCATGCCGGTCATCGGGTGGCAGGCGAACGCGGCCGAGCCGAGCAGGGCGGCGTTGCCGCGGTGGTAGGCCCCCACCCGCAGCGACGAGACCTTGATGCGCTGCCAGTGCGCCGGCTGGAGCATGTCGAAGGCGTCGGGGCTGTCGGTGACGAACTTCTTGAGCTGGTCCAGCAGGACGGGGATGCCGTCTTCGAAGATGGCCCGGTCGTCCTCGGGCGGCAGGCCGACGAACACGCGGGCCTCGTCGCGGTTGAGCGGGTACAGGTAGGCGAGCCAGCCCTCGGAGCTGAAGTAGAGCCGGTTGAGCTGGGCGACGCTCGCGGTGAGCGGCACGGTGGCGGCGCGCATGATCAGCCGCTCGTACGGCGTCATGACCTGCTCGACGCCGAGGGCCTCGCGCACGGCGGACCGGGCGCCGTCGGCGCCGACCACGACGCCGGGCCGCAGCCGCCGCCCGTCGGTGAGGGTCAGTTCCTCGACCTGGTCGCCGTCGGTGGCGATGCCGGCGACGCTGGCGTCGAACCAGAACTCGACGCCCTCCATCGCGCACGAGGCGTAGATGAGCTCGACCAGGTCGCGGTAGGGGCGGATGAGGTAGCCGCCGTCGGGGAAGCGGCACTCCTGGATGGGGTCGCCGTCGTGGTAGTAGCGGATGGTGTCGCGCCTGAGGCCGTGGCGCCCGGCGAGGTCCGCCAGGCCGTGCCGGGCCAGCACGCGCAGCCCCGGGGGTTTGAGGAAGTCGGCGCCGGCGCTGGGGACCGAAGGCCCCTGCTCGATGACGACGACGCGCCTGCCGCGGCGGCTGAGGAGCAAGGCGAGGAAGCAGCCTCCGAGCCCGGCGCCGACGACGGCTACGTCGCACGATGTGGTTGCCATGACGAGAGCCCTTCTGAATGGTTCAACTAGTTCGTGTGCCCGCGGGTCCCGGCGAGGGGCCCGGGTTCGGCCGCGCGCGGTCGCGGTACGCGGTCCGTCCGGGGGTCGACGGCCGTACGCGGGTCCAGCGCCGTACGGGGGTCGGTGACCGGGGTGCGCGTTTCGGCCGGCAGGAGCGCGTCGGCCTCGGCCGCCACGGTGGCGAGCGTCATGCGCAGTTCGAGCAGCAGGCGGCGCGGCACCTTCACCATCACGTCGTCCGGATCCGGCCGCGTCTTCGTGATCTTGGTCAGGGCGAGCGCGCCGATCAGCACGGAGATCGCCACGCACAGCGCGATCGCTCCGGCCAGGCCGGCGAAGGGGCCGGTCATGAAGAACGGGTGGTCGATCACCACCGACACCACCGCGACGCCCACGGCGCCGCCCACCATGCGCGCCATGGTGGCCGCGCCGACGGCGGAGGCGTACTGGTGGGGCCGGGCGGCGAGGGTGGTGGCGACGGAGGTGCCGGGCGCGAGCGCCCCGACCCCCATGCCGACCACGACGCTGGCCATCAGGCCCCACACGGTCGGCCCGGTCTGCACCAGCACGAGCACGCACGCCCCGCCGCACAGCAGCGAGCCGGCGTAGATCAGCCCGTACGGGCCGACCCGCTTGATCAGGCGCCCGGCGAGGACGCTGGTGAGGACGACGGCCACCGACGTGGGGGTCAGCCACATGGCCACCTCCAGCATCGGGTAGCCGAGGTGCAGCAGGTAGAGCGGCTGCACGGTCAGCAGCCCGTACGACAGGGCGCCGAAGCCCCAGGTCGCCAGCCAGCCCCAGACGAACCTGGGCCGCCGCCACAGGGCCAGGTCGATCGCGGGCAGCCGGTGGTGCCTGGCCTGCGCGAGCGCGCCGCCGAGCAGGGCGAGCGCCGCCACCGCCAGCCAGAGCACGTCCATGCCCCAGTCCATGGCCTTGGAGATGGCCAGCACGATGACCGCGATGCCGGCGGCCAGCAGCCAGGCGCCGAGCACGTCCGGCCGGCCCTTGGCCTGCGTGCGCCGGCCCGGCGGGAGCGCGGCGCAGGCGACGAGCAGCGCGACGCCGATGACGACGTCGGGGATGAACAGCGCCCGCCAGCCGACGGTCGCGGCCAGCCAGCCGCCGCCCGCCTGCATGAGCAGGCAGCCGAGGCCGGAGGCGGAGCTCCACAGCGCGATCGCGCCGCGGCGCTGCGACTCCGGCAGCTCGCCGAGCAGCAGCCCGAGGCTGGCCGGGATCATGGCCGCGGCTCCGGCGCCCTGGACGGCCCGTGCGGCGAGCACGAACGACCAGGATTCGACGGTGACCGTGGCGATCCCGCCCAGCACGAACACCACGAGCCCGACCGCCAGCACCCGGCGGCGGCCGAACAGGTCGGCCCAGCGGCCCGCCGTGGCCAGCAGGGCCGCGATGGGGATGAACGCCGCGCTGGTCAGCCAGACCAGGTCACCGAGCGGCATGCCGGAGCCGGCCGGCGTGTAGCGCAACACGCCGACGGCCAGGGTGGTGGCCGTGGTGTCGGCCATCACCGTCAGCATGACGCCCGCGCCGACCAGGCGCAGCATCACTCCGTGACGCCGGGTGAGGCCGGCCGTTCCCGCCGCGCCGGCGGCCGCTGGTGACGAACGCACGTGGGTCCTCCTAGGAAAGTGACTTCCGCCGGACGGCGGAGCGGGGCGAGTGGTGGGGTCAGGCGCCGTAACGGCCGGGCGAGATCAGGCCGTCGGGGTCGAGCGCCGTCTTGATCCGGTGCAACATGCCGAGGCCCGCGGTGCTGGTCTCGGACCAGACGGCGGCGGCGGCGTGGTCGATGTCGGAGCGGTAGATGGCGCAGCCGTGGCCGCGCAGCAGGGCGCTGCCGTCGCTGCGGAGCTGGTGCGCGCGGTGGGCGCCGGACGGCGTGCCGCGGTCGAAGAAGATCTGCATGACGCCGTTGGCCAGGTGCCTGCCGACGAGGTTCCACTCGGCCATGAGCGCGGTGGTGTGGGCGTCGACGGCGGTCTGGAGCGCGGCGATGATCTGGTCGGTCTTGGCGGCGTCCATGGGCATCAGCGGCAGCAGCGCCAGGAAGCCCATCGCGCCCTCGTCGATCTGGTCGCAGGAGGTCACGCCCAACGCGTGGTGCACGCCGAGGCAGGTCGGGACGCCCTGCGCCATGAGCGCCCGGGCGTACATCGGGTCGTCGGGGCCGATCTCGGCCGCGTCGACCACGCGCAGCGCCTCGGCGCCCTCGACGCCGACCAGCGACTTGCGCAGCAGCTCCTCGGCGAGCTCCACGGTGGCGTCGCTGCCGAGCAGGGTCCCGAGGACGGTGAACAGGCTCGGGTCGACACCGGCCGGCAGCGTCCAGTCGCCGTGGGAGGGGGCGAGCGACAGCTCGCGGATGCGCATCAGGCCGTCGGCCGGGTTGCCGCCGCGCAGGAAGCCGGTGACGGCGCCGAGCGCCGCGCCGGCCTGCCCGCGGGGAAGGCGCCCGTGCACGAGGCCGATGGTCTGCGGGCGGGGCACCAGCGAGACGGCCATGGCGGTGACGACGCCCAGGTTGTGCTGGACGAACGCCTGCGTCAGGTCCGGCCCGGCGACCCGCCCGTGGTAGCGGCCCGCGGAGTCGAGGCCGCCGGTGGTGACCACGCTGCCGTCGGCCAGCACGGCCTCCAGCCCGGCCACGTCGTGGACGCGGGAGCGTACGCAGCCGTCGCCGCGGTCGAGCGCGTTGCCGATGACCGACGTGTCGGCGCACGAGGCGGTGACGTTCAGCATCCAAGGGGTGTCGCGCAGCACGGCGGCGAGCTGGGCCTGGGTGACGCCCGGCTCGATGACGGCGTAGCCGGCCTCCAGGTCGAGGCTGCGGATGCGGTTCATGCCGCCGAGGTCCACGACCACGTTGTCGTCGGTCACCGGCATGGCCGAGCCCATGCCCCAGTTCCTGCCGGTGCTGACCGGGTACAGGCGGCGCTTGGCCGCCGCGGCCTGGCGGACGAGGGCGCGTACCTCGTCCAGGGTGTGCGGTGTCTCTATGCCCGCCACGGAGCGCGGCTGGTGACCCCCGACGTCACGCGACCTCAGCTCCACTCGCGACAGTCCCTGCATGATTCTCCTCAAAGGGTGCGGTCTCGCTTTTTCCGGCTCCCGTTCCGGGAGCCGCCGGGGCACACGTCAGGCGGTGTGCTGCAGTAGGTCGTCGATCGATCCGATGGCCTGGTTGGACATCTCACGGATGTCCAGCAGCCGCTGCTCGGCGAACAGCTCGGGCACGTCGTGCGCCGCGAAGTCGCGCGCACCCTGCGGGGGGACCTCGTGCAGCACGTACGGGTGCCGCCGGGCGTGTTCGGTGTCTCGGTGCTCGCGCCCGGGGCGGGCGGGCAGGTG
>NZ_SMKQ01000151.1 GCF_004348995.1 Nonomuraea terrae | reverse complement strand
CGCCCACCCCGGTCGCAGCCGGCAGCTTCCCCGATCCGAGCCGGGACCGCCGGCCCGCGGGTGAGGGCGGGGCCGCGGGGGGCCGGATCCTGCCGGTCGTCTCCGGAGCGGGTGGGGCGTTCATGCCTTGATGTGATCGCCGCGGGTACCACCCGCGCAATCCGCGGTTTCGGCCAGTGGAACGCTTCAGGCCCCAAGATCGGCCGGTGTTCCGGTGGCCGGAACGCTCAGGGGCCGAGCGCGGCCGAGACCGCCTGGGCGGCGCCGCGCACGGAGATGCCGAGCCGGGCCAGCGAGGCCGTGTGGGCGGGCGCGGCCACGCCCACCGCCATGCGGATCCGGCCGTCCGGCCCGAACACCGGAGCCGCCACGCACGCCACGCCCTCGGTGAACTCCTCCCGCGCGTACGCCACGCCGTGCCGGCGGACCTGGGCCAGCTCCCGTTCCAGTGCGGCCAGTCCGGTGATCGTCCGGCGGGTGAGCCGCTCGAACGAGCCGCGCGCCAGCACCTCCCGGCGCAGCGCCGGGTCGAAGGCCAGCAGCGCCTTGCCGGTCGCGGTGCAGTGCAGCGGCGCCCGGTCGAGCCCGTCGGAGCGGGAGGCGACCCGGTTGTGGCCGTAGAGGCGCTCGACGTAGCGGGCCTCCAGGCCGGAGGGCACCGCCAGGTTCACCGTCTGCCGGGTGGTCTCGTACAGGTAGAGCAGGTACGGCAGCACGACCGCGCGCGTGCCCGGGACGCGCGGGCGGACCAGACCCGCCATCGACTCCAGCAGCTCGCCCGGCACGTACGCGTTGCCCATCCGCCGGGCCAGCCCGCGCCCGCACAGCACCCCGAGCAGGCGGTGGGCGGTCGACTTGGGCAGCCCGGTCGAGCGGCAGAGCTGCGACAGGGTCACCGGCCGGTCGGCGGCGCTGAGCGCCAGCAGGATGTCGATCCCGCGTTCGAGGCTGCCCGGCTGCGACGCGGGGCGCTCGCCCGGCACGACCTGACTGACCGTTTGCGTCGTCATGGATGTCCCTTTCGCTCTCCGGAGAGCGGAAAGGGCTTCCGGGGGCTGCGTTTTGACATCTCCTGGCGTACCCGAGCCACCACCCGCTGATACCCGATCAGCGCAGCCGGATGATCTCCGCGTAGACCGAAACGGCCACCTCACCAGGCGTTCTGGCCCCTATGTCCAGTCCTGCCGGAACATGTACCCGCTCGCCTGCCTCCACCCGCGCCAGCACCGCCGCGCCGCGCCTGCGGCTGGCGATCAGCCCGACGTACGGCACCTCCGCGGCCAGCGCGTCGCGCAGCACCGGCTCCTCGCCGACGCCGTGCGAGGCGACCAGCACGGCTGAGGTGCCGGGCGCGATCGGGCCCGGCCCGGACTCGACGTCGTAGCCGAGCGCCCGGCCGACCGCGGCGAAGGCGCGCGCGATGGGGCCGTCGCCGTGCACGCGCACGAGCACCGGCGGCAGCACCGCCTCCAGGAAGATCTCCAGCGTGCCGCCCGACAGGCAGAGCTGACCCTCCGCGACCAGGCCCTCCTCCTCGTACGGCTCCCGCGCCTCGGGCGTGATGCGCAGCAGCGTGGCCGCGCTCGCGCGCCCCGCGCGCAGCAGGCAAGACCCTGGTCGCGCACGGTGCCGGCCGCGCACACGCCGCCCACGAACCCCTCGACCGTGCCGTCGGGCAGCACCAGCGCGCGGTCGCCCGCCCTGGCGCCGGCAGGCCGCCGCACCCGCACCACCGTGGCCAGCACGTACGGCTCCCGCCCCGACCGCAGCCGCGCCAGCCGGTCGTCCAGGGCGGGCGAGCCGGGCGCCCCGCCGCGGGGACGGGGCGCCGGCATGCCGAGGAACTCGCTCACGGGATCGCCAGGTCCGTGCGGAAGGGGTCGCCGTTGATCACGCGCCACACGTTCGCCGGGGTGAGCGGCATGTCCGCGTGCCGCACCCCGTACGGGGCCAGCGCGTCCACCACGGCGTTGACCACCGCCGCGGGTGAGCCGACGGTGGCCGACTCGCCGACGCCCTTGGCGCCGATCGGGTGGGTCGGCGACGGCGTCACGGTCTCGCCCAGCTCCCACGACGGGCACTCCATCGCGGTCGGCAGCAGGTAGTCCATGAACGACGCCCCGAGGTGGTTGCCGTCCTCGTCGAACGCCATCACCTGCATGAGCGCCATCCCGATCCCGTCGGCCAGCCCGCCGTGGATCTGCCCCTCGACGATCGTCGGGTTGATCCGCACGCCGCAGTCGTCCACCGCCACGAACCTGCGCACCTTCACCTGCCCGGTGCCGGGGTCGACGTCCACGACGCAGATGTAGGCGCCGAAGGGATAGGTGAGGTTGGGCGGGTTGTAGACGGTGACCGCGTCCAGGTGGCCCTCCACGCCCTCCGGCAGCTCCAGGTCGGAATGGGCGGCGAGCGCGATCTCCGCCATCGTCTTCCCGGTGGCCGGGTCGCCCACCACCGACCACGTCCCGCCGGTCCACTCCAGGTCGTCGGGCGACGCCTCCAGCATGGCCGCCGCCACGATCCTGGCCCGCTCGCGCACCTTCCGCGCCACGATCACCGCCGCCGCGCCGGAGACGGGGGTCGAGCGGGAGCCGTACGTGCCGAGGCCGAACGGCGTCTGGTCGGTGTCGCCGTGCACCACCTCCACGTCGTCGGCGGGGAGGCCCAGCTCCTGCCCGACGATCTGGGCGAACGTGGTCTCGTGACCCTGCCCCTGCGTCTGGCAGGAGACCCGCAGCACCGCCTTGCCCGTCGGGTGCATCCGCAGCTCGGCGCCGTCGGCCATGCCGAGGCCGAGGATGTCCATGTGCTTGCGCGGGCCCGCGCCGACCGCCTCGGTGAGCCGGAGAAGACGTGGAAGAAGCCGGCCGGGAACTTCGTCGGCTGCGCGGTGCCGTTGAACGCGCCGTGGTCGGCCAGCACCTTCACCCGGATCGCCTGGATCCTGCCGTCGCGGGTCGCGGCGATCTCACCGCGCATGTGGAAGTCGCGGGCGAAGGACGTGCTCATGAGGTTCTCCGAGCGGTCCTCCATCCACTTGACCGGCCTGCCGGTGACGATCGAGCCGACGATCGCGCACACGTACCCGCGATAGATCCCGACTTTTCCTCCGAAGCCGCCGCCGATGTCCGGCGAGATCACCCGGATCTTGTGCTCGGGCAGGCCGGCCACCATCGCGTACAGCGTCCGGTGGGCGTGCGGCGCCTGCGTCGGGCACCAGACGGTCAGCTTCCCTGTGACCTTGTCGAAGTCGGCGACCGCGCCGCACGTCTCCAGCGGCGCCGGGTGCACGCGCGGGTAGAGCATGTCCTGCGCGACCGTCACCTCCGCCCGCGCGAACAGGGCGTCCGTGCGTTCCCCGTCGCCGGCCTCCCAGTCGAAGACGTGGTTGTCGGTACGCCCCTCCAGGTTGTCCCTGATGACCGGGGCGTCCTGGTCGAGGGCCCTCCTGGCGTCGATGACGGTGTCGAGGGGCTCGTACTCGACGTCGATCAGCTCCAGGGCGTCGCGCGCCGAGTAGGCGTCCTCGGCCACCACGAACGCGACCTCCTGGTCCTGGAAACGCACCTTGTCCGTGGCCAGCACCGCCTGGGTGTCGCGCGACAGGGTCGGCATCCAGGCCAGGCCCAGCCCGGCGAGGGTCTGGCCGGTGATGACCGCTCTGACCTTCGGATGGGCCTCGGCGGCCGAGGCGTCGACCGAGACGATCCTGGCGTGGGCGTACGGGCTGCGCAGGATCGCGCCGTACAGCATGCCGGGCAGATGGACGTCGTCGGTGTAGTTGCCGCGGCCCCTGATGAAGCGGGCGTCCTCCTTGCGGTGCATGCGTCCGTGGCTCATCGCTCGGCCTCCGCTTCGGCCCTGGCCGCCCAGCGGATCGAGCGGACGATGTTCTCGTAACCGGTGCACCGGCACAGCTGGCCCGAGATCGCCTCGCGGATCTGCCCCTCGTCGGGGTCGGTGACGGTGTCCAGCAGCCAGCGCGCGGTCAGCAGCATTCCGGGCGTGCAGAAGCGCACTGCAGGCCGTGGCACTCCACGAAGCCCTTCTGCACGGCGTCCAGCTCGCCGTCGCGTTCCAGGCCCTCCACCGTGGTCACCTCGTGGCCGTCGGCCATGACGGCCAGCACCGTGCACGACTTGACCGGCACGCCGTCCAGCCGCACCGTGCACACGCCGCAGTTGGAGGTGTCGCAGCCCCAGTGGGTGCCGGTCAGGCCCAGCTCGTCACGCAGCAAGTGGACGAGCAGCAGCCTGGGCTCGACGTCCCTGGTGTACGGCTGCCCGTTCACGGTAACCGTGATGCGCATGTCAGATCCTCTCCGCCGCCGCGGCCAGCGCGCGCCGGGTCAGCTCGGCGGCCAGGTGGCGCTTGTAGTCGGCCGGGCCGCGCTGGTCGGCGTGCGGCTCGCAGTGCTCGGCGGCGATCCGGCCCGCCGCCGCGAACGCCTCCCCGGACGGCCGCCTGCCCTCCAGGTACGTCTCGGCCTCGGGGGCGCAGAAGTGCTCGGCCCCGACCGCCGTCAGGCCGATGCCGGCCTGCGCGATCACGCCGTTCTCGACGCGCAGCACAGCTCTGGCCGCCGCCACCGGCCAGTCGCCGACGCGCCGTTCGACCTTCACGTACGCGCTGCCGGTGCCCGGCCTGACCGGCACCCTGAGCTGGATGAGCAGCTCGCCCGGCTCGACCGCGGTCTCGTACGGGCCGAGGTGGAACTCGGGATCGGCACGGTTCTTGTCCCGCTGTTTTCATGGCCGCCCTGCGTGCGGCGGGTTCGGTCGCCGGGGAAGCCGTCGCCTCCAGTCGTCGCTACGGTCGCCGCGTTCTCATCGCTTCTCCTTCCGGCAACGGCGCTTCCTCGCCGGCCGCGGATGACGGCGGAGGCGCGCAGCGCGGAGAAGACGGCCGACAAATCCTCCGAAGGGTCGGCTTGGCACAACGAGCCGCCGACGGTCCCCCGATTTCGAACTATCGGGTCGGCGATAACCCGCTCCGCATCCCGAAATATCGGGAAAAGGTCGGTCGCAATGGTGCCGGCGAGCAACTCTGCGTGCCGTGCCAGTGCGCCGATGGCGAGCTCGTCGCCCTCGACGGCGATCTGCCCGAGCTCCTCCGACAGGCCGTTGATGTCGATCAACGCCTCGGGCTGGGCCAGGCGGAGCTTCATCATGGGGATGAGGCTGTGCCCGCCCGCGACGACCCGGGCCTCGGGGCCGTAGCGCTCCAGGAGTTCGAGCGCGTGCGGCACGCTGTCGGCTCTCTCGTACGCGAACTTCGCGGGAACCTGCATGACAGCACATTGCTGTTACCGATGTGTCGCGACAATCGGCAAATAAGGGATTCCTTATTGCGATGCGCCGCATTATGAAGAGGGAGTGACGCTCAGCCAGCTCGGCGCATTCGTTTTCGTGGCGCGTCTCGGTTCCGTCAAGGCCGCGGCAAGGGCGCTCGGCGTCAGCGAGCCCGCAGTCTCCCAGTCGCTGGCCCAGCTCCGCAGGCACCTCGGCGACCCGCTGGTGACCCGCTCCGGCGACCGCATGGTGCTGACCGAGGGCGGCCGGCGGCTGCTCGGCATCGCCGCCCAGATCGTCGCGCTGGGCGCGGAGGCCGTCACCGCCGTCCAGCCCGGCCGCCCGGCGCGCCTGCACGTGGTGATGGACGCCGGACTGGCCGAGTACGTCGCCGGCCCGCTGCTCTGCCTGTTCACCCAGCGCCGCCCCATGGACGCCTCCAGCGGCGTGGCGGCGACGGCCGAGCTGCCCGTGCTGCTGTCCAGCCGGCTGGCCGACGTCGCGCTCGGCGCCCAGGTGGTGGGGGAGGGGCTGGCGAGCCGGCCGGTGCTGCGCTGCCGCCTCATCGTGGTCGGCTCACCCCGTGGCCGCCGCGACCACTGGCTCGTCGGCCCCTCGGCCACCGACCCGGCCGGCGACACCAGCCGCCTGCTGCGGCTGCTGCGGGTGCCGGAGTCGCACGTACGGGTCTTCGCCAACCAGACGGCGGCCTGGAAGGCGGCGGCCGAGGGCGCCGGTGTCGCCCCCGCCACCGCCCACCTGGTCGCCTCCCAGGTCCGCCGCGGCGACCTGGTGCCGATCGACACGGCGGCCACCCCGCTGCCCGCCTACTGGTACGCCACCACGCTGGAGCCGCCGAACCGCTCGGTCGCCGCGGGCGCGTTCCTCGACTTCCTCACGACCCCGGCGGCCACCCAGGTCATGCGCACCCCGGACGACGGCATCCCCCGCAGCCGCTTCCGTCCGCTGGTGCGCGTGTCGATCTGGAGCTGAACGCCGGCGTCAGCCGTTGAGGACGTCGCCGTGCGGCGGGTTCGGCGTGCCGTACACCTGCTCGGCGTAGGCCGCGTACGCCTTCGGCGCCATCTCCTTGATGAAGTCGCGCGCGTCCGGCGGCAGCTTGTCGACGGCCTCCTGAACGGCCTGCGGGTGGCCCTCGTACATCATCATGCCCAGGACCACCGGCGCCTTGTCCTGCGGCGTGCTCCCCACGACCTCCGCGGTCATCTGGTCCCACTCGGCCGCGGTGATGTGCTTCTCGATCAGCGGAAGGACCTGCCGCTCCTCGGCGTCGAGGTGTTCGAGCACCGCCGGGACCATCCGGTCGAGGGCCTCGGCCAAGGCCGTGCCCACCGCGGCGTCGCCGGTGCCGCGCCAGGCCGCCACCGCCGCCTCGAGTTCGGTGATGGTTGCGGCGATCCGCTCGTGCTGCTCCTCCATCAGGTGCACCGACGGGGCGATCTCCTCCGGGCAGCGTTCCAGCAGCCTCGGCCAGATGCTCGTGTCCTCGGCGTGGTGATGGTGGTGCAGCACGGAGCTCATCAGCTCGATGTGGCCGGCGACGAGTTCGGCTCGCCCCCGGTCCCCGTCGGCCACCCCTCGGGCCAGCTCGGCGAGCAGCCCGAACTCTCGCCTGAACGCGTCATGCACCATGATCATCTCGCGCGTTTTCGCGCCAGGCGCACTCTCGACCATTTATTACTCCCCCGTAATGTTGAAAATTTGACGAAGTTCACCCTAGCGAAGAATATGAAACCGGCGCAAGCAGGGTCAGACCGTTCGCTCGCGTTTGAGATGCCTGCCGAGCAGGTGACCGTTGCGCACGTCCTGCTCAGGGGCGATCGCCGCAGCCAGCTGCGGGTTAGCGGCCGGCGGCCGCGAGATCCAGGCCGGGTGCGGCGTCGGTGAGCAGAAGCGTGCGCAGGTTGGGCACACCGGTCAAGGGCGACAGATCACGCAGTTCGCGGCAGTTCTGGAGGTCGAGGTGCGTCAACTGGTGGACGCGGGCGAGCGGACGAAGATCGTGCACGCGGGCGCTGTCGAGATCCAGGTGGATGAGCGACAGACATTCTGAAAGGGGAGAGATGTCCGAGTTCTCTCGCTCCCCACAGGACGAGCCGGCGCAGCGGCAGCTGCGCGACTGTGGGGCGCGCGTACGGAGAGGCGCCGCAACCTGCGCCAGGCCGGACAGGCGGCCGAGCATCTCGGTGGCGGCGCGCGGCTGGAACTCGGGCAGGTGGCGGACCACCCGGACCAGGCAGTCGCAGCACTCGTCCAGCACGACCTCGTAGAGCCGGGACTGCGCCTCACCGAGGTCGTTGGGGGCGGGCAGGGTCGCGCGGATCGCCCGCGCGAGGCGTACCGGATCGGCGTCGGCGCTCAGCAGGGCGCGGTCGGAGAGGTCCGCGCGGGCCAGGGTGTCGCGGACCTCGGCGAGCACCACCAGGCGGTCGTCGTCGCCGAGGCCGGGGAACTCGTGCCCGCACAGCTTCAGCACCCGCGCCACCACCGCGTCGGCGATGTCGTCGAGCTGGCGTTCGGCCTTGCGGCGGACGAAATGGTCGGGAAAACGGACCCGCATCAGCTCGACGAGCGGCGTGCGGGTGCTCTCGTCGGTCGAACGGGCGGTCAGCCACGTGCGTAACGCACGCTCGCCGACCGCCGTGCCCACCTTCAGGGCGGCGGTCTCCAGGGCCACCGGCCCATCATCGCCGGATCAGCCGAGGGCGGCGGCTTCGGCGGCGAGCTTCTCGATGCGGCTCCAGTCCCTGGCGGCCAGGGCGTCGGCCGGGGTGAGCCAGGTGCCGCCGACGCAGCCGACGTTCGGCAGCGCGAGGTAGTCGGGGGCGGTGTTCACCCGGATGCCGCCGGTGGGGCAGAAGCGCACGTCCGGCAGCGGGCCGGCCAGCGACTTCAGGTAGGGGACGCCGCCGGCCGCCTCGGCGGGGAAGAACTTCAGCTCCTTGATCCCGCGCTCGACCAGCGCCATCACCTCGGACACGGTGGCCGCGCCCGGCAGGTACGCGACGCCGCTCGCGTCCATCGCCTCGACCAGCGAGAGAGTCGTGCCGGGGGAGACGAGGAACTTCGCGCCCGCCGCCACGGACGCCGCGATGTCCTCCGTCGTCCGTACGGTGCCCGCGCCCACGGTGGCCTCGGGCACCTCGTCGGTGATGCGGGCGATGGCGTCGCGGGCGGCCGGCGTGCGCAGGGTCACCTCGATGACCGGCAGCCCCCCGGCCACCAGCGCCCGCGCCAGCGGGACGGCGGTCTCGGCATCGTCGATCACCACGACGGGGATCACTGGGGCGAGATCGAGCAGGCTCATGGGTTTCTCTCCTCGTCGGCCGCGTCAGGGCCGTCTGGTCTTCGAACAAGCACCCGGGTCGCCACCGGGCGAGACTGCCCGGCCGTTCCCGGGTGAAACGCCTCGGCCCCCAACGGGCGCGCCGCTCCCCTCGCTCCCGGCGGAAACGCCCGCCGGGGCGGGGCCGTGACGGCGGGGGTTCACCCCGTGCCCTCCGTGCGGGCGCGCTGGCGCAGCCATGCGGCGGCGCCGGTCAGCGCGGGCTGGGAGGCGACGATCAGCACGGTGCCGATGGCCGTCAGATAATCGGCCATGTCGGGATTGTCGGTGAATCGCGTGCGGAAGGCACTGGTACGCACGCGTTCCACCATACGGGGCAGCACTCCGCCGCCCAGATACACCCCGCCCCTGGCCCCGAGCGTCAGCGCCACGTTCCCGGCGAAGCCGCCCAGCATCCCGCAGAACACCTCGACGGTCTCCGCGCACAGCGGGTCGTCCTCCCGGGCCACGATCTCCGAGGCCGTCAGATCGGGCGCGCCGACGCCGTGCACCTCGGCCAGCGCCCGGTGCAGCCGCACCAGGCCGGGCCCGGACAGCACGTGCTCGGCCACCACGTGCTCCAGCCCCTGCGCGCGCAGCGCCCGGACGACCTCGAACTCGCGCGGCTCCGCCACCGGCACCGTGACGTGGCCGCCCTCGCCGGGCACCGGCGTCCAGCCGTCCCGCGACGGCACCAGCCCGCCGACGCCGAGCCCGGTGCCCGGGCCCAGCACCGCCTTGGCCCCCGCGCCGGGCGGTGGCCCGCCCAGCGAGACGAGGTCGTCGCCGTCCAGGTGCGGCAGCGACACCGCCAGCGCCTCGAAGTCGTTGAGCAGCACGGCGTACGGGACGCCGAGATCGCGCACGGACCCGGCCCACGACGAGTTCGTGAGCCGGTAGCGGTCGCCTTCGACGGGTCCCGCCAAGGCGAGGCAGGCCGCCCCCGGTCGCACTCCGCCCGCGTGTTCCACGAGATAGGCGGCTACGGCTTCGGGGAGGGTCGCGTAGTCGGCCCCGGCCAGTACGGCCACGTTCGAGGGCCTGGCCTCCGGCGAGGTGACCAGGCCGAACCGCGCGTTGGTGCCGCCGATGTCGGCGACGAGCCAGGGCAGGTCAAAGGCGCTCACGCACACCTCCGGCGTCCGGGACGGCGACAAGATCGTCCGTACACCGAAGGATGATGCCACGCGCGGAGACGGCGGCGCTCACCGCGCCAATCCGGCGGGACGCACGCCCGCCGGCGTGCCGGTCTCCAGATGCGAGGAGCCCGCCTCGGCCGGGAAGCCCAGCCCGGGGCCGTGCTGCGCCGACTCGGCGCCGCTCACCCCGAACACGCCCGCGCCGCGCTCGGCCGGCCCGGCCATGCGGCGGAAGGTGGCGAACAGCTCGCGGCCGGTCCCGACCCACTGCGCGTCGCTCAGCGGCCGGCCCTCGGGTGTGCGGCGGGCCAGCTCCTCGGCGGGCACCAGCAGCTCCAGCGTGCCCGCCGCGGAGTCGAGCCTGATCACGTCGCCGTCACGCACCAGCGCGATCGGCCCGCCGTCGGCCGCCTCCGGCGACAGGTGGATGGCCGCCGGCACCTTGCCGGACGCGCCCGACATGCGGCCGTCGGTCACGATCGCCACCCGCTGCCCCCGGTCCAGCAGCACGGCCAGCGGCGGCGTCAGCTTGTGCAGCTCGGGCATGCCGTTCGCGCTGGGCCCCTGGTAGCGGATGACCGCCACGAAGTCCTGGCCGTCCAGCCCGCCCGCCTCGAACGCGGCCAGCAGGTCGGCCTGGTCGTCGAAGACCTTGGCCGGCGCCTCGATCACCAGGTGCTCGGGCTTGACCGCCGAGACCTTGCTGACCGCGCGGCCGAGGTTGCCTTCCAGCATGTGGATGCCGCCGTCGGCCGCGAACGGGTTCGCGACCGGGCGCAGCACGTCGAGATCGGCGCTGCCGCCGGTGACCGGCGCCCAGACCAGCTCGCCGTCCACCAGCTCCGGCGCCTCGCGGTAGCGGTCGAGGCCCGGCCCGGCGACGGTCATCACGTCGGCGTGCAGCAGGCCCTCGTCCAGCAGGTCGCCGATCAGGACCTGCATGCCGCCGGCGTCGCGGAAGTGGTTCACGTCCGCCTGGCCGTTCGGGTAGATCTTGGTCAGCGACGGCACGACCTTCGACAGGCAGGCCAGGTCGTCCCAGGTCAGCTCGATCCCCGCGGCGGCCGCCATGGCCACCAGGTGGATCGTGTGGTTCGTGGACCCGCCGGTGGCCAGCAGCGCGACGCAGGCGTTCACGATGGACTTCTCGTCGACCAGCTCGCCGATCGGCGTGTACTCCGCGCCGTGCGCGGTGATCTCCACCGCGCGGCGCCCCGTGGCCGCCGTGAGGGCGTGGCGCAGCTCCGTGTGCGGGTTGACGAACGTCGAGCCCGGCAGGTGCAGGCCCATGACCTCCATCAGCGCCTGGTTGGAGTTCGCGGTGCCGTAGAAGGTGCAGGTGCCGGGGGAGTGGTACGACTTCGCCTCGGCGTCCAGCAGCTCGTCACGGCCGACCTTGCCCTCGGCGAAGAGCTGGCGGGTGCGCGCCTTGACCTTGTTCGGCAGGCCCGAGGTCATCGGCCCGGCCGGCACGAAGATCGCCGGCAGGTGCCCGAAGTGCAGCGCCCCGATGAACAGCCCCGGCACGATCTTGTCGCAGACGCCCAGCAGCAGCGTCGCGTCGAACATGTCGTGCGACAGCGCGATCGCGGTGGACATGGCGATCACGTCGCGGCTGTAGAGGGACAGCTGCATGCCGGCCCGCCCCTGCGTGATGCCGTCGCACATGGCCGGCACGCCGCCCGCCACCTGCGCCACGCCCCCGGCCGCGCGCACGGCCGCCTTCAGCTCCGGCGGGTACGTCTCGTACGGCTGGTGCGCCGACAACATGTCGTTGTAGCTCGTCACGATGGCCACGCCCGGCTTGGCCGTGCCGCGCAGGGCCGGCTTGTCCTCCGCGGACGCGCCCGCGAAGCCGTGCGCGAGGTTGGCGCAGCCGAGGTGGGCGCGCGCCGGGCCCTTCCCCCGCGCGGCCGCGCCGTCACGCCGGATCCGCTCCAGGTACGCGGCCCGGCTGGCGGCGCTGCGCTCGGCGATCCGGTCGGTGATCTCCTGGATGACGGTGTTCATGAACCCTCCTTGACCGGGTCCGCGAACCCGAGGTCGCTTCTTGCGTTCACGCGTGCTCCCCGTCGTGCTCCCCGTCGTGCTCCCCGTCGTGCCAGGTACGGCCGCTGCGGCCGAGCAGCTCGTGGGCGGCCGCGGGGCCCGTGCTCCCGGCCGGGTACGGCTCCGGCAACGCCGGGTCGGCCTTCCAGGCGTCCAGGATCGGGTCGATCCACCGCCAGGCCGCCTCGACCTCGTCGCGCCGCATGAACAGCGTCGGATTGCCGTCCAGCACGTCGGTCAGCAGCCGCTCGTACGCCTCCGGCACCCGCGTCGTGAACGTCTTGCCGAAGCTCAGCGCCATCGGCACCGGCTTCAGCGACACCTCGCCCGCGCCCGGCTCCTTGGCCATGATGTGCAGCTCGATGCCCTCCTCCGGCTGCAGCCGCAGGACCAGCCGGTTCGGCGAGCCGCCGGGGAAGATGGAGTGCGGCACGTCCTTGAACTGCACCACGATCTCCGAGCGCCGGTACGGCATCCGCTTGCCGGTGCGCAGGTAGAACGGCACCCCCGCCCACCGCCAGTTCTTGATCTCGGCCCGGATCGCGGTGAACGTCTCGACCCGGCTCGAAGCCTCGGTCGGCGGCGTGGAGGCGGGCTCGTCGAGATAGCCCGGCATGCCATCGGCCCCGACGTACTGGCCGCGCACGGTGAAGCGGTCGACCTCGCCGTCGATGATCGGCCGCAGGGACTGCAGCACCTTGACCTTCTCGTCGCGGATGGCCTCGCGGTCGTTGCGGGCCGGCGGCTCCATCGCGGTCAGCGTCAGCAGCTGCAGCAGGTGGTTCTGCACCATGTCGCGCAGCGCGCCCGCGTGGTCGTAGTAGCCGCGCCGGCCGGGCGTGCCGACGGTCTCGGCGGCGGTGATCTGGACGTGGTCGATCCAGAGCGAGTTCCAGATCGGCTCGAGGAAGGCGTTGGCGAAGCGCAGCACCAGCAGGTTCTGCACCGTCTCCTTGCCCAGGTAGTGGTCGATGCGGAAGATCTGGCGCTCGTCGAAGATGGCGCCGACCTCGTCGTTGATCCCCTGCGCGCTCACCAGGTCGTGGCCGAGCGGCTTCTCCAGCACCACGCGCGAGCGCGGCGTCACCAGGCCGGCCTCCTGCAGCTCCCGGCAGAAGGGGCCGAACGTCCTGGGCGGGCTGGCGAGGTAGTAGACGCGGTCGCGGTCCTCGTGCCCGGCCAGCAGCTCGGCCAGCGCCTTCCAGCCGGACCGGTTCTCGCCGCCGACGTCGACCGACACGTGGTGCAGGCGGCCGAGGAAGCGCCGCCACAGCTCGGGGTCGTCGATCGGGACCTGGTCGCGTACCTCGGCGTCCACCTTGCCGCGGAAGTCGGCGTCGGTCAGCCCGCCGCGGGACATGGCGATGACGCGGGTCTCGGGGGAGAGGCGGCCGTCCCTGTCGGTGTGGTACAGCGCGGGGATCAGCTTGCGCATGGACAGGTCGCCTGTTCCGCCGAAGACGACGAGGTCGGCGGTGTGTGCCGTACCGGCTGCTGGGCCGGACGGGTTGGCGGGCGCCGGGTTGGTGGGCACTGCGGGGGACACGGTGAAGGCTCCGATGATCTGCCTAGCAGGGACAGATCGGACACTAACGAGAGTTTGGGTCGTGCACAAGCGGAGTTTTGGTATCTGAGATGAAAAAGTCGCGACTTTTCATGACAGAAGACCGTGTGGTTCACTTAGCCGATGCCTCGACGTACTGCCGCGACCCTCGCCACGAGTGGCGAGGTGCTCCGACTGATCCGCACCGGTGAGGCCGTCACGCGGGCCGACCTCGGCCGGGTGACCGGCCTGTCGCGCCCCGCCGTGCAGTTGCGCGTCGGCGAGCTGCTGGAACGCGGCCTGGTCGTCGAGCGCACCGACGCCCCCTCGACGGGCGGACGGCCGCCCGTCCGGCTGGAGTTCAACGCCGCGGGCGGCGTCGTGCTGGTGGCCGCGCTCGGCGCGAGCCGCACCCGGGTGGCCGTCTGCGACCTGGCCGGCAAGGAGCTGGCCGGCCGGGAGTTCTCGATGGACGTCGAGGAGGGCCCCGACGTCGCGCTCCCGCTGCTCATGGACACCTGGGACGAGCTGCTCGGCGACCGGCCGCGCTCGATGATCAGGGGTGTCGGGATGGGCGTGCCGGCCACGGTCGAGTTCGCCGAGGGCCGTACGGAGAGCGCCCGCGTCATGGCCTCGTGGACCGGCGTGGTCATCCCGCCCATCATCCGCGAGCGTTTCCCGGTTCCCGTCCTGGTGGACAACGACGTGAACGTGCTGGCCATCGGCGAGCACCGCGGGGTCTACCCCGACCTGGGCGACCTGATGTTCGTCAAGGTCTCCACGCGGATCGGCGCGGGCGTGATCGCCGGCGGCGACATCCTGCGCGGCGCCCTCGGCGCGGCCGGCGAGATCGGCCACATCCCGGTGCTGGACGGCGGCGGCGTGCTGTGCCGCTGCGGCAACACCGACTGCGTCGACTCCGTGGCCAGCGGCACCGCTCTCCTGCGCGACCTGCGCGCCCTCGGCAAGGACGTCAAGACGATCGCCGACGTGACCGCGCTGGTGCGGGCCGGCGACGCCGAGACGATGGCCACCGTCCGCGAGGCCGGTCGCCGCATCGGAGAGGTGCTGGCCGGCGCGGTCAACATCATCAACCCGGCGGTCGTGGTGCTGGGCGGCGACGTGGCGGAAGCGTTCGGCCCGCTGGTGTCGAGCATCCGCGAGGTCGTCTACCGCCGTTCCACGGCCCTCGCGACCCGCCGGCTGCGCATCGAGCCGAGCCGGCTCGGCGCGGGCGCCGGCATCACCGGCTGCGCGGTGATGGTCCTCGACCACGTGCTCTCCCCCGAGGCGGTCGACGAGAGCATGACCCTCACGTCCCTGCGTCCCGACGCCCTGATCGCCCGCCCCGCCGGCTGATCACCACGGCCGCCGCCTGAACGGCCGTACGGCCGGGACGGTGAGGAGAGCGTGGCGGTTGGGTCAGAGATCCCAGCGCGGTGCGGGGCTCTCCTGGACGCGGCCGTCGGCGCTGAAGATCAGGTGGCGGTCGAAGGCGTCGGCGAACCAGCGGTCGTGGGTGACCGCCAGCACCGTGCCCTCGAAGCCCTCCAGCCCCCGCTGCAGCGCCTCCGCGCTGGCCAGGTCGAGGTTGTCGGTCGGCTCGTCGAGCAGCAGCAGCGTCGCGCCCGACAGCTCGAGCAGCAGGATCTGCAGCCGCGCCTGCTGCCCGCCCGACAGCGTCTCGAACGGCTGCCCGCCCGCCGACGCCAGCTCGTAGCGGGCCAGCGCGGCCATCGCGTCGTTGCGGGTCAGCGCGTACTCCCGCATCACCAGCTCGGCCACCGGCCGTCCGCGCAGGTCGGGCCGCACGTGGGTCTGCGCGAAATATCCGGGGCGGACGCGGGCGCCCAGGCGGGCGGCGCCCGTGTGCGCGATCGGCTCGCCGGCCAGCAGGCGCAGGAAGTGGGACTTGCCGGTGCCGTTCAGGCCGAGCACGCCGACGCGCTCGCCGTACCAGATCTCGGTGGAGAACGGCCGCAACAGGCCGGTCAGCTCCAGCTCCTCGCAGACCACCGCCCGTTTGCCGGTGCGCCCGCCCCGCAGCCGCATCCGCACGTTCTGCTCCTTCGGCGGGCGCTCGGGCGGCCCCGCCCGCTCGAACCGCTCCAGCCGCGTCACCGCCGACTGGTAGGCCCCCGCCAGCGCGTCGTTGTTCGCCGACCGCTGCCGCAGCGTGTGCACCAGCCGGCGCAGCCGGGCCCGCTCGTCCTCCCACTGCCGCCGCCGCTCCTCCAGCCGCTCCGCGCGCCGCCGGCGGGCCTGCGCGTACGACGCGAAGCCGCCGCCGTGCACCCACACGCCCCGGCCTTCGACGGTGACGATCCGGTCGGCCGCCTCGGCCAGCAGCCGCCGGTCGTGCGAGACCAGCAGCACGGTCTTGCCCGACGCCCTGATCGACCGCTCCAGCCACTGCTTGCCGCGGACGTCGAGGAAGTTGTCGGGCTCGTCGAGCAGCAGCACGTCGTCGGGGCCGCGCAGCAGCGCCTCCAGCATGAGCCGCTTCTGCTCCCCGCCCGACAGCGTCGCCAGACTCCGGTCGCGCACCTCCTCGTACGGCAGGCCCAGTGCCTCGGTGGCGCACGCGTCCCACACCACCTCCAGCGCGTAGCCGCCCGCGTCGGCGTAGTCGGACAGGGCCTGGGCGTAGCCGAGCTGGGTCTCCTCGTCGTCGCGCGCCGCCAGGGCGGCCTCGGCCCGGCCGGCCGCCGCGGCGGCCTCACGGACGCGGGCGGGCGCCACGTGCGTGAGCAGGTCGCGCACGGTGCCCGTGCCGAGGAACTGCCGCATCACCCCGACGCCGCTCCCGCTGGTGGAGATCCGCCCCTCGGCTGGCCGCAGCTCGCCCGCGATCAGCCGCAGCAGCGTCGTCTTGCCGGCGCCGTTGGGCCCGACGAGCGCGGCCTTGGCGCCGTCGCCCACCCGGAACGACACCTCCAGCAACAGCGGCCGCCCGTCGGGCAGCAGGTACGTCACCTCGCGCACGTCCACGTGCCCCATGGCCACCACCTCCCGCTCGACCGATGTTCCATCAACTAGACCATCGATCCGGTCACCCGTCCACCGTATTATGCGCGGGTGGAGAACGTGTGGTCGCGGCCCCGCAAGGCCCCCAGGCAGACGCTGACGCTGGAGCGCATCGTGGCGGAGGCGGTGGCGCTGCTCGACGAGGAGGGCGTGGACCGGCTGACCATGCGCCGCCTGGCCGAGCGCCTCGGCACCGGCTCGACCACCCTCTACTGGCACGTCACGACCAAGGACGACGTGCTCGACCTGGCGCTCGACGCCGTCTTCGGCGAGGTCCGCCTCCCCGATCCCGCGCCGGATCGGCAGGGCTGGCGGCGACCGGCACGGGAGCTGATGCGCGGCTGGCGGGCGGCCCTGCTGCGCCACCCCTGGTCGGCCACCCTGCTCGACCGCCCGCTCATGGGCCCGAACGCGCTCTCGCGCACCGAGTTCCTCTACCAGACCCTGGCCGGGGCCGGCTTCACCCCGCCGAAGGCCGCCGCCTACAGTCTGGCCAACTACGTCATGGGCTCGGTCATCATGCAGGTGACGTGGGAGCGCGGCGGCGAAGGTGACGCCGGCGCGTTCCTGCGCGAGCGGGCCGCCCGCTACCCGGCCCTCGCCGAGCACGGCCTCGGCCACACCTGGGACGCCACGTTCGACGAGGGCCTCGGCTACCTGCTCGACGGCATGGAGCAGGCCCGCCGGTAACCGTTCAGCAGGTGCACAACAGGCTGCGCAGCGACGTCTCCAGGCACAGCGCCGAGCGCGCGGCCGACGGCCACGGGAAGCGCACCAGCGACTCGTCCACCCGTACGGTCGCCCCCAGCCGGTCCAGCTCCCACAGCCACACCTCGCCGGCGCGCTCGCCGAGCTGCCGCGCCACGCCCGCGGCGAGCTGCGCGCGGTGCGACTCGTTGACGTGCGTCAGCACCCGCTCGGCCACCTCGGTCAGCGGGTCGGGCGCGGCGCCCAGATACTCGTCGGCGTCCAGCGTCCCCGACTCCTGGCCGGTCAGATAGACGACCTGGCCCACGTCCATCCGCAACAACCGGGGCGCGTCCGCCTGCCCGTACCGCTCCAAGGCCTCGAACAGCCCCTCGTCCGGGCAGCGCGCGGCCACCGCCACCGCCGCGGAGCGCGCCTCCTCCTCCGGCACGGCCTCCGCCCATCCCTGCACCTCGACCAGCCCCCGCGGATGCGTGGCCGAGCCCAGCCGCCGCATGGCCGTCAGGTTGACCGCCGCGACGGCGTCGTCGCGCACCCTGTGCAGGGGCTCACCGGGCAACACGAGCAGCACGGGCCGGCCGCGCTGGTCCACACCACCCCGGACGGGCGACGGGGCGCCGTCGACGGTCAGTTTGGCGACGCCGGCGGTCGCGGCGAGGGTGCGGACCCGTTCGGGGATCGGCAACATGGGCGCCTCCTTTGAGAACGCGGGCGATGATAGGTTAGGCTCACCTAAGTAAGGGTTACCTAAGCACAAGAGGTGAACGTGCGCTACACCGGCCCCAAGGTGCGACTGTCGCGTCGCGCGGGCGTCCCGCTGACCAGGAAAGCCGTCCGCTACTTCGAGCAGCGCCCCTACCCGCCGGGCGAGCACGGCCGCAAGACCAGCCGGCGCAACACCGGCGACTACGGGCTGCGCCTGATGGAGAAGCAGAAGCTGCGCTGGTACTACGACGTGTCCGAGCGCCAGCTGCGCCGCTACTGGGACCTGGCCGTGCGCAGGTCCGGCGCCTCGGGCGCCGAGCTGGTCACGCTGCTGGAGACCCGCCTGGCCTCCCTCGTGCTGCGCGCCGGCCTGGCCCCGTCGATCTACGCGGCCCGCCAGTACGTCAACCACGGCCACATCGCCGTGGACGGCCGCAAGGTGGACATCCCCAGCTACCTCGTCAAGCCGGGGCAGGTCGTCTCGGTGCGCGAGCGGTCACGCCGGATGCAGCCGTTCGTGGCCGCCGCCGAGGGCGTGCACGCCGACGAGCGCACGGCGCCGTACCTGTCGATGGAGCTGCCGGAGCTGCGTTTCACGCTGACGCACCGCCCCGAGCGCGAGCAGATCATCGTCCCCGTCGACGAGCAGCTCGTGGTCGAGTTCTACTCTCGCTGACGACGGCGGCGGCCCCAGCGGCCGACTCCGCGCGCAGGCGGAGCTCGGCGACCTCCTTGCGCAGTTCGGCGAGCTCGTCCAGGATCCGCTGGGTGTGGGCCGTGGTGTCCTCCAGCGCGGCCCGCTCCTCGGCGTTCTCCTCGTCCATGGCGCTCACCACCACGGCCATGAACAGGTTGAGCACGACGAACGTGCACACCAGGATGAAGATCGTGAAGAAGATCCAGGCGGACGGGTGCCGGCTCATGACCTCCCTGGCGATGTTGCCCCAGTCGTCGCCCGTCATCGTCTGGTAGAGGGTGAACAACGAGGTCGGCAGGCTGCCGAAGCGGTTGGGCGCGCTCTGCCCGTAGAGCTTGGTGGCCATGACCGCGGCCACGTAGAGCACCAGGGAGAGCAGCACCACGATCGAGGTCATCCCCGGCATGGCCCGCAGCAGCGCCGAGACCACGCGGCGCAGGCTCGGCACCACTGACAGCAGCCGCAGCGCCCGCAGGATGCGCAGCGAGCGCAGCACCGACAGCCCGCCCGCCGTCGAGGCGAACGCGACGGCGACGATCGCGGTGTCGAAGAGATTCCACGGGTCGCGCACGAACGCGGCCCGTTCGACGTAGACCTTGGCGGCCAGTTCGGCGGTGAAGATGTAGAGGGCCAGGTGGTCGATCACCGTCAGCAGCGGGCCGTGGCGCTCCACGACGGCCGGGAACGTCTCCAGGCCGAGAGTGCCCGCGTTGACCAGGATGACACCGACGATGAAGCGCTGGAAGTGCCGGTGGGCGAGGAAGGCGCGGGTGCGTTCACGCACGGGGGCAGGCTCCTAGAAGATCTGATCAGGTGCCCTCCCATGATGGCGCAAGATGATCATCCCGGTGCCTGTGGTATAAACACCGACTTGAGCGGAAAAAGGGGGCGACCGGAACGATGGCGTATCAGCACTACTACGGTCCGCCACCGCAGACCCACCCGAACGGCACCACCATCCTCGTGCTGGGCATCCTCAGCCTGGTGATCTGCTCCTTCCTCGGCCCCTTCGCCTGGGCCATGGGCAACCGGGCGCTGCGCGAGATCGACTCCAGCGGCTACTTCTTCGACAACCGCGGCCACGTGCAGGCCGGGCGCGTCTGCGGCCTCATCAGCACGGTGCTGCTATGCCTGGGACTTTGCCTCACGATCGTGATCCTGGCCCTCGCCCTGCTCGCCGGGGCCTTCGCCTAGCTCGCCTAGCTCGCCCAGCGCTCCGAGCCCGCGCTCCAGCAGCTCGAACGCCCGCTCCGCGGCGGCTCTGAGGCCGGGCTCGACGCTCTCCCACGGCTCTCCCGCCAGCTGCCTGCGCAGCGCGTAGTCGGTCAGCGCCCGCGTGGTGGTGAGGATGTGGGCGGCGGCGAGCCGGGGCGTCAGGTCGTCGGGATCGGCGTCGAGCTCGTCGGCGAGCGCGCGTGCCAGCGCCGTCTCGCGCTCTTCCTGGAGCACCCGCATCCGCGCCACCAGCGACGGGCTGTCGTCGACGATCCTGGCGAACACGTCGGCGCCCGGGTTGAGCCCGTGACGCCAGTCTCGGGTGCCGATCGCGTCGAGGAAGTCGCGGCGGAAGGCCGCCACCGCGCTCTCGCCCCGCGCGCGCTCCCGCAGCACCCGCACCGGCAGGTCGACGGCCACGTCGTGCCGGTCGGCGAAAAGGTCTTCCTTGGTGGTGAAGTAGTTGAAGACCGTGTTGACGGACACGTCGGCGGCCCGCGCCACCTCGGCCACGGTCACGTTGTCGAACCCTCGCGCCATGAACAGCCCCATCGCCATGTCGGCGATGCGCTGCCTGGTCTCCCGCTTCTTCCGCTCCCGCAGCCCCTCAGCCATGCCTCCATCGTACCAAGTTTGCAGTCACATCAAAAATAGGGCTACGCTAAATTTGGAGGCGATGAAATGATCAGAACAGCAGGTCTGGGCAAGACCTTCGACGGCGGCGTGGCAGCCGTCAAAGGCGTCGACATCACGGTGGAGCCGGGCGAGATCGTCGGCTTCCTCGGCCCCAACGGCGCCGGCAAGACCACCACCATGCGCATGCTGACCACCCTGCTGCGCCCCACGTCCGGCACCGCCACGGTGGCCGGCCACGATCTGACCGGCGAGCCGCGGGAGGTGCGCGGGCGCATCGGCTACGTCGCCCAGGGCAGCGGCCTGGCGCCGGCCACGCCGCTCAAGGACGATCTCGAGCTTCAGGGTCGGCTGTACGGCCTGAGTCGCCGCGAGGTCGCCGCCCGGGCCGAGGAGGTCCTGGCCCGGCTGGAGCTCACCGGGCTCGACGCCCGGCCCGCCGCCGCGCTGTCCGGTGGTCAGCGCCGCCGCTTCGACATCGCGTTCGCGCTGCTGCACGATCCCGCGCTGCTCTTCCTGGACGAGCCGACCACCGGCCTCGACCCGCAGAGCCGTGCCGGCCTGTGGGACCACATCCGCGCGCTGCGCGCCGAGCACGGCATGACGATCTTCCTGACCACCCACTACCTCGACGAGGCCGGCGCGCTGTGCGACCGGCTGGTCGTCATCGACCACGGCGTGATCGTGGCCGAGGGCACTCCGGCGGAGCTGAAGACCGGCGGCCGCACGCTCGACGACGTGTTCCTCGACCTCACCGGCCGCGCGCCGCGCGAGGAGGCGGGCCGGTGATGCCGCGCGACACCTGGGTGCTGTTCCGCCACAACGTACGCGCCATGCTGCGGCAGAAGGCCGGCATCGTCTTCGGCGCGATCCAGCCGCTGCTGTTCCTGGTGCTGTTCGGGCCGATCTTCGCCACGTTCGGCACGTGGGAGACGCTCGTCCCCGGCCTGATCATCCAGCTCGGGCTGATGAGCACGGGGATGGCCGGGTTCGGCGTCGTCTTCGACAAGCGCACGGGCGTGCTGGAGCGCATGCGCGTCACCCCGGCCCGCCGCCTGTCGCTGCT
Organism: Nonomuraea terrae; assembly: GCF_004348995.1. Classification (GTDB taxonomy): domain Bacteria; phylum Actinomycetota; class Actinomycetes; order Streptosporangiales; family Streptosporangiaceae; genus Nonomuraea; species Nonomuraea terrae. The sequence goes on along the minus strand of NZ_SMKQ01000151.1, from coordinate 1,282 downwards.
GCTCGGCCGCGTGCTCGGCAACGTGGTCACGCTGGTCGTGCAGACGGTGCTGCTGCTCGCGGTGGCCTTCGCCTTCGGGCTGCGCGTCCCGCCGGCCGGGCTGCTGGCGGGGCTCGCGCTCGTCGTCGTGCTCGGGGCGGGCCTCGCGGCGTTGTCGTACGCGGTCGCGCTCACCATGAACGAGCATCTGTTCGCGCCGGTGATGAGCACGGCCGTGGTGCCGCTGGTGCTGCTGTCGGGCTCGTTCCTGCCGATGTCGATGGCCCCGGGCTGGCTCGACGCCCTCTCGCACGCCAGCCCGTTCCGGTACGCGCTGGAGGCCGTACGCGACCTCTTCCACGGCCGGTACGCCACCGCCACGGTCGCGGTGGGCGTCGCGGTGACCGCGCTGTTCACGGCGGCCGGCCTGCTGATCGGCACGCGAGTGTTCAACCGCGAGCACGCCTGACTCAGACTCGGGTTCCTCGCCCGCCGCCGAAGGCGCGGGCGAGGAACCGGCCGCCCCGGGTGCACGCCCGGGGCGGCCGCAGAGGTGCGTCGGCGTGGGCACGGCGTACCCGTCGCGGCGCCGGCGAAGACCCCGGGCGCGGCGTCGGCCCAGGGCCCTGCGAGTCGCTTGATCCGTGTGCGCCGCCGCGAGTCAGGTGAGCGCAATCGGATGGAGGCTATGGTCTTCCTGCCGCATAACCTCGCGGAACGGCCCCCGGAACCAAGCGCTCGTTGAGGGATGGACAAGCCTCGCCCACGGGGGCCGAGGCGGGCCAGAGGCACCGCCTTACCGTGTCACGCTGTGACGCGATACATCGCGCAACCGCCTCGGCGCCAGGGCCGGGAACGGTCCACATGAATTGGACAACGCTTGAGCGTTGATCACTCGATGCCTGGCGCTCGTAACCGTCGGCACGTGACCGCTCACTCTTCATGGTCATAGGGCAATCAGGGCGAGCCTGGAGTTTTGCCTCTACGAGATCAGCTCCTCCGAGCCCGCAAATTAGCGTGAGATCAATCGGCCGCGACCAAGGTCCGTGGGGACCGGCGCGGCCGTCCCGAGTCCCGATGCGGTCGGGACCTCAACCCGAGAACCGAGCTAGAGGTGATCTAGCAATGAACCAGATCAAGAACTTCCTCGCGGCCGGCGCAATGGCGGCCTCGGCCCTCGTCGTCCCCGTCGCGGCATCGGCTCTGCCCGCCGCCGCTGAGACCTCCGCCCAGCGGACCACCACGGAAACCATCTCGCAATCCCACCCCTGCAGGTTCCACAACAATCCGGCTAGGTGCCGCG
>NZ_SMKQ01000150.1 GCF_004348995.1 Nonomuraea terrae | reverse complement strand
GGTGGGGTGCCGCCGTGCGGGGCGGCAGGTGGTGGGTCAGCCTTGGGCGGCGGCGGTGTTGCTGGGCAAGGGGATGTACGGGAACGACGGGAGCAGGGGCTTGTCGTTCCCGTCGACCTTGTCCGTCAGGCCGGGGACGAGTCTGCCGGTCAGGGCGGCGCCGGCCACGGCCTGGAGGGAGATGTCCACGACGTCGTCGCCGAGGCGGCGGCCGTTCGGGAAGCCCTGGAGGTCGCCGGCGAGGACGCCGAGCCGGTTCGGGTCCTTGGACGGCGGGATCGCCATGTTGAGCCGGAGCATCTCCGACGGGCGGAGCTTGGCCGCGTCCCGGTTGAGGGTCTGGGAGTTGAGGTCGGCCTCGATGGGGCCGTTGGCCTTGGCGATGCCGGTCAGGAAGATCTCCACCAGGTCGTCGCGCGGGGTGGCGGGCGCCTTGATGCCGTAGATGCCTTCGAGGAGCCGGGCCACCTCGGGGTCGGTGACGCGCTTGACGAGCGCGGGCACGCCGGCGTCCTTGTCCGGGGGCAGCGCGTTGAACGCGTCCTTGAGCCCGGCGGGCGCCACGACCTCGTTGACCAGCGGGTTGCCCAGGCGCGAGACCTGCACGAACCGGTGGCCGTTGTGCTTGTCGGTGGTGGACCAGACGCCGATCACCGGGTTGCGCCTCACGTCGCCCTTGACGGCCAGGTCGGACGCGGGCACCTGCACGGCGAGGGTGTTGACGTTGTAGCCCCTGGTGGTGTCCTGGCCGACCTCGGACAGGTCGCCGCCGTAGAGCAGGTCGAACACCCGCAGGTCCAGGAAGAACGCCTCGTCGGACTGGCCGGCGAACGCCTTGCCGCCCGCGGGCAGGCTCCTGATGGACTGGGCGCGCAGCCTGCCGTAGTCGGGCATGGAGGCGGGGCCGACGTTGCTGGGAGCGACGACGCCGTCCGGGACCAGGGTCCGGGTGCCGCCGTGGGTGATGCGCTTGAGGGTGTAGCGCTGGCGGTAGAGCAGGTTCGGGTCGTCCAGCGAGGTGACGGGCCCGTTGTTGTACAGGAACGTGCTGGTGCCGCGCTTGTCCTCGTCGCGGAACGTCCACTGGTAGGTGATGTCCGGCTTGGCGTCGCCGTTGTTGTCGATCTTGATGTTGTAGCGCGACTTCGTGTCGAACGTGTAGAAGTTCGGGCCGCCCTGCGGCTCCTGGAACGGGATCCAGTTGGCCATCAGGGTGACCGTGCCGGCCTTGTCGGGGCTGACGAACGCGTACACGTCGGTGTTGTCGTTGCGCGGGTCGCCCGCGATCATCGGGGCCTCGCGGTGCGAGGACGCGGTGCCGGAGTCGGTGCGGAGCACGGCCGCCGACGACGCGGCGAGTGCCGCGGCGAGGCCGAGTCCGACTAGAGCGTCGCCGGTTGGTCCGGAGCTCCATGGTCGGTCCTTTCGCAAAGGCTGATGGGCAGAGGTTCCGGCCGGGTTCCTCGACGCCCTATTCGTCCGTGGGCCGCGTCTGGATGTCGTCTCCTCCCTGAGAATGAGCGTCAACAATGGTTGACATACTTAGGTCGTCAATTTAGGTTGACCGGTGCGGAATCCGCGGCCTCGTTCGTTGCGGCGGATGAGACATGTCGTGAAAGGAGATGCGGTGGTCAAGGAACTGCTCGCCTATGTCCGCCCGCACCGGAACATCCTCGTCCTGGGTGGCTTACTGGGCCTGATCGGCTCGGCGGCGGGCCTGGCCATGCCGCTGCTGGCCAAATACGTGGTGGACGCCTTCGGGGAGAACCGCTCGATGTCCGGGCCGCTGGTCTGGCTGACCGTCGCGGTGCTGGCCGGCGCGGTCGTGAGCGCCGCGGGAACCTATCTGATGGAACGCACGGGCGAGGGCATCGTGCTCGGCGCCCGGCGCAGGCTCGTCGACCGCATGCTCCGGCTCAGGATCGCCGACGTGGACCGGCTCAAGCCCGGCGACCTGCTGTCGCGGGTGACGGGCGACACGACGCTCCTGCGGTCGGTGCTGACCAACGGGATCGTCGAGTCCGTCGGCGCGGTGTTCATGCTCGTCGGCGCGATCGTCATGATGGCCGTCATGGACGGCGTGCTGCTGCTGGTCACGCTGCTCGTGGTGGTGCTGATCGGCGGCCTCGTCAGCCTCATCATGCCGCGGATCCAGCGGGCGCAGACCCAGGCCCAGGAGGCCGTGGGCGAGATGGGCGCGGTGCTGGACCGGGCGCTGCAGGCGTACCGGACGGTCAAGGCCAGCGGAGCCGAGGAGCGGGAGATCGCGATGGTCGCCGAGGCGGCGGGACGCGCCCGCGACCGGGGGCTGCGCGTCGCCGGCTGGACGTCGCTCGCGGGGGTGGCGACGTTCATGGCGGTGCAGATCGCGTTCGTCGCCGTGCTGGGCGTCGGCGGAGCGAGGGTGGCCTCCGGCGCGCTGGAGGTGTCGTCGCTGATCGCGTTCCTGCTCTACCTCTTCTACCTCGTCGCGCCGATCGGTCAGCTCGTCACGGGCGCCGTCCAGCTCCAGCAGGGGCTGGCCGCGCTGAAGCGGATCAAGGAGATCGAGGAGCTGCCCGCCGAGCCGGTCGGCACCGCCGTACGGGCGTCCGCCGAGCCGGTCGGGCTGACGTTCGAGAACGTTGCCTTCCGGTACGGCGACGACCGCCCGGTCGTGCACGACGGCGTGAGCTTCGCGGTGCCGCCCGGCGGCCTGACCGCCCTGGTCGGCCCCTCGGGGGCGGGCAAGTCGACGGTGTTCGCCCTGATCGAGCGCTTCTACGAGCACCAGGGCGGCACGATCACCATCGGCGACCGTGACATCCGCGACTGGCCGCTGACCGAGCTGCGCGCGGTGCTCGGCTACGTCGAGCAGGACGCCCCCGTGCTGGCCGGCACGCTGCGGGAGAACCTGCTCTTCGCCGCCCGCGACGCCACCGAGGACGACCTGCGCGACGCCCTCGCCCGCACCAGGCTGGACGACCTCGTGGCCCGGCTGCCCGAGGGCCTGGAGACGCCGGTCGGGCACCGCGGCCTGCTGCTGTCGGGCGGAGAGCGGCAGCGCGTGGCCATCGCCAGGGCGCTGCTGCGCAAGGCCCGGCTGCTGCTGCTCGACGAGGCCACCTCGCAGCTCGACGCGGTCAACGAGCTGCGGCTGCGCGAGGTCATCGCCGAGGCGGCCAAGGAGACGACCGTGCTCGTCATCGCCCACCGCCTGTCCACGGTGACGGGCGCCGACCGGATCGTGGTCATGGACCGCGGCCGGGTGCGGGCGGTCGGCACCCACGACGAGCTGGTGGGGGAGGACGACCTCTACCGGGAGCTGGCCGCGACCCAGTTCCTCGTGGGGTAGCCGCCGGACGTGGGCCACTGCAGGTGCGGGGGTCGTGGGCCCGTTGTAGGCGCGGGGTCCGCGACCTCCAGCGGACCGCTGGACGCGGCCCGCTGGAGGCGCGGACCCCGCTGCCTGCAACGGCCCGCTGAACGCGGGCCGTTGTAGTCTGCGGGTGACATGGGTGAATGTTCTCATTCAGGAGGGTCACGATGAGCCGCAGCGTCCGGGCGCCGCGAGGCACTGCGATCACCGCCAAAGGGTGGCCGCAGGAGGCCGCGCTCCGCATGCTCCAGAACAACCTCGACCCCGAGGTCGCCGAGCACCCCGAGCAGCTGGTCGTCTACGGCGGCTCAGGCCGGGCGGCACGCGACTGGGCGTCGTACGACGCGCTGGTCAGGACGCTGACGACGCTGGAGGGCGACGAGACCCTGCTGGTGCAGTCGGGGCGGCCCGTGGGCGTCTTCCGCACCCACGAGTGGGCGCCCCGGGTGCTCATCGCCAACTCCAACCTGGTGCCCGACTGGGCGAACTGGGAGGAGTTCCGGCGTCTGGAGGCGGCCGGGCTCACGATGTACGGGCAGATGACCGCGGGCTCGTGGATCTACATCGGCACCCAGGGCATCCTCCAGGGCACCTACGAGACGTTCGCGGCCGTGGCCGCCAAGCGCTTCGGCGGCTCGCTGGCCGGCACGATCACGCTCACCGCCGGCCTGGGCGGCATGGGCGGCGCCCAGCCGCTGGCCATCACCATGAACGGCGGGGTGGCCATCTGCGTCGACTGCGACCCCCGCTCCGTCACCCGCCGCATCGAGCACCGCTACCTCGACGTCCAGGCGGCCTCGCTGGAGGAGGCGCTGCGGCTGGCGTACGAGGCGCGCGACGCCCGCAGGCCGCTGTCGATCGGCGTCGTCGCCAACGCCGCCGAGGCCGTGCCCGATCTGCTCGCCAGGGGCGCCGAGATCGACGTCGTCACCGACCAGACCTCGGCCCACGACCCGCTCGCCTACCTCCCGGTGGGCGTCGCCTTCGAGGACATGGCGGCCGAGCGCGACAAGGACCCGGCCGGTTTCACCGAGCGGGCGCGGGCGTCGATGGCGCGGCACGTCGCGGCCATGGTCGGCTTCCAGGACGCCGGGGCCGAGGTGTTCGACTACGGCAACTCGATCAGGGGCGAGGCCAAGCTGGCCGGCTACGCGCGGGCCTTCGACTTCCCCGGGTTCGTGCCCGCGTACATCAGGCCGCTGTTCTGCGAGGGCAAGGGGCCGTTCCGGTGGGCGGCGCTCAGCGGCGACCCGGCCGACATCGCCGCCACCGACCGGGCGATCCTGGAGCTGTTCCCGGACAACGAGCCGCTGGCCAGATGGATCCGCAAGGCGGGCGAGAAGGTGCACTTCCAGGGCCTGCCGGCGCGCATCTGCTGGCTCGGCTACGGCGAGCGCGACGTCGCCGGCGAGCGCTTCAACGACATGGTCGCCTCCGGAGAGCTGCAGGCGCCGATCGTGATCGGGCGCGACCACCTCGACAGCGGCTCGGTCGCCTCCCCCTACCGCGAGACCGAGGCCATGGCCGACGGCTCCGACGCGATCGCCGACTGGCCGCTGCTCAACGCCATGCTCAACACCGCCTCCGGCGCCTCCTGGGTCTCCATCCACCACGGGGGCGGCGTCGGCATCGGGCGTTCCATCCACGCCGGGCAGGTCACCGTGGCCGACGGCACCGCCCTCGCGCGCGAGAAGCTCAACCGCGTGCTCACCAACGACCCCGGCACGGGTGTCATGCGTCATGTGGACGCCGGTTACGACGAGGCGGCGCAGGTGGCCGCCGAGCGTGGCGTGCGCATCCCGATGCGTGAGTCACTCTGAAAGGGATGAGAAAACCGGTGCCGGTGCGTTGGAGGTTGCGTGGCGGACGGATATCACGGTGGGCTGGGTTTGCTGCTGGATGGCCGGAGGCTCTCGCCCGTGCAGCGCAGGATCGCGCACTACCTGAGCGAGCATCTGGATGAGGCGATCTTCCTGTCCAGCGTCGAGCTGGCCGAGCGGGCCGGGGTCAGCCAGCCGTCGGTGACGAGGTTCGCCATGGTGCTCGGCTTCGCCGGCTATCCGGAGCTGCGCCAGGCGCTGCGCCCGCTGGTGCTCGGCGGGGGCGCCTTGGAGCCGCAGGAGAGCCTGCTGCGCGGGGCCATCGACCGTGAGATGCGCAACCTCGCCGTGGTGCGGGAGCGCCTGCAGGCGTTCCCCCTCAAGGAGCTGGGCGAGCACCTGGCCGCGACCGAGCCGCTGCCCGTGGTGGGACTGCGGGTCTCCTGCGGGCTGGCCACCACCTTCGCGTACTACGCCCGGCGCATCCACCCCGACGTGCGGCTGCTCACGCACGGCGGGTCGGAGCTGGTCGACGGGCTGCACGCGGCCCGCAGAGCCGGGGCCGAGTGGGTGGTGGCCGTGGTGCTGCCGCGCTACCCGCGCGAGGCCGTGGAGGCGCTCGAGTACGCCGGGAAGCTGGGCCTGCGGGTGGCCGTCATCACCGACCGGCCCGACTTCCCCGCCGAGATCGTGCTCGACGCGCCCGTCAGCGACCGGCTCGTGTTCGACTCCCACGCGGCGCCGCTCGCGCTGGCCATGGCCCTGGTGGAGGCCATGGCCGACGCGGTGCCGCTGCGCACCCGGGCCCGGCTGGAGGAGTACGAACGCATGACCGACGAGGCCGGGACGTTCCTAACCGGCGATCTTCCGTAGCGAGCGCATCGACCAGATCGTGGTGAGCACCGCCAGCCCGAGGAAGACCGCGAACGCGATCGGGATCGACGGGTCCGACAGCCGCCCGCCGAACAACGCCCGCCCGGCCTCCACGGCGTGGTAGAGCGGGTTGAGCGGGGCCAGGAACTGCATCCACCCGGGCGCGAACGAGATCGGCAGGAACATCCCGGCCAGCAGCATGATCGGCAGCATGAACAGGTTGAGCGTCTGCGACATGCCGTTCTCGTCGCGCACGGTCAGCGCCAGGCCCTGCGACAGCCCCGAGGCGAACAATCCGGTCGCCGCCATGAGCAGGAGCACCAGCACCAGCTCCACGGCGCCGATCCGCACGCCCATCGCCATGGCCACGACCAGCACGAGGACGGCCTGCAGGACCAGCACGAGCATGTCCTTGGCCACCCGGCCGAGCACGATGGCGGGCCGCCAGGCGGGGCTGACGGCGTAGCGCTCCAGCGTGCCGTCGCGCAGCTCGGCGATGAGGCCGAACCCGGAGAACAGCGCGCCGAAGACCGCGATCATCATCATCGCGGCCGGGGTGAACATGCGCAGCGCGTCGACCGTCGTGCCGCCCGGCGTCATGGTGCGCAGCAGCGGCGCGTACATCAGCAGATACAGCACCGGCTGCATGATGCCGAACAGCGGCCAGATCGGGTTGGCGAACTGCTTGCGCAGCTCGTAGCCGGTGAACAGGACGGTGTGGCGGATCATGCGGCGGCTCCCGCGTCACGGAGGGTACGGCCGGTCTTGGCCAGGAACACGTCGTCGAGGGTGGACCGGTCGAGCGCGATCGAGGTCAGCGCGACGCCCTGCTCCTCCAGGGCGCGCAGCAGGCCGGGCAGGGCGTGCTCGCCGTCGTCCACGTAGACGCGCAGCAGGTCGTCGTCCACGCGGGTCTCGCGGGCCAGCGCCTTGACGGTGTCGGCGGCGCGGCCCGGCTGGTCGGTCCTGAGCGTGATGACGTCGCCGGACACCTCGCGTTTGAGGTCGGCCGGGGTGCCCTCGGCCACCACGAGGCCGTGGTCGACGATCATCAGCCGGTCGCACAGCGCGTCGGCCTCGTCGAGGTAGTGGGTGCTGAGCAGCACGCTCGTGCCCGACTCGCGCAACTGCCTGATGCGGTCCCAGAGGTTCGCGCGGTTCTGCGGGTCGAGGCCGGTGGTGGGCTCGTCGAGGAAGAGCAGCGGCGGACCGTGCACGAGGCCGATCGCGATGGCCACGCGCCGCTTCTGGCCGCCCGACAGCGTACGGCCGGGGCGGTCGGCGAGCTCGGTCAGGCCGAACCGGTCGAGCACCTCGGCGGTCGCCCGGCCCGGGTCGGCCACGCCGTGGATCCGGGCGGCCATCATGATCTGGGCGCGGGCGTTCACGGTGTCCTCGACCCCGCCGGCCTGGCTGACGTAACCGAGGCGCCGCCGGACCGCCGCGGGCTCCTTGAGCAGGTCGTGGCCCGCGATCACGGCCGTCCCCGCGTCGGGGGTGATGAGGGTGGCGAGCATGCGGATCGTGGTGGTCTTGCCCGCGCCGTTGGGGCCGAGCACGCCGAAGATCTCGCCCTTCTCGACGTCGAGGTCGACGCCGCGGACGGCCTCGACGGTCTGCACGCCTTTCCTGCTCCTGGTGGTGAACGTCTTCCGCAGGCCGTGTGCCTGGATGATCATGGGGGGGGTTCAGCTCCTTCGTCAGGGCAACTCGCCGGACTCGACGCGCGGGATCGCCTGCTCCACCCAGTCGAGCTGGGCCTGGAGCATGGCTCTCATCAGGCGGAGGTTCTCGTTCACGTGGGCGGGAGCCCCGTGGCGTTGCTTGGCGCCGACGGCCCGCGCGACGGCCTCGACGTTCGTCGCCAGCTGCAGCCTGCGCTCGTGGAGCGCGGCGACGACGTCCTCCTTCTGCAGCTTGTCGATGAACGTCAACGCCACCTGGAACGGGTCGATGATCGGCTGGACGGTGGTCCAGGACCCCATCAGCAGCCGGTAGAACTCCATGCGTCCGGTGTCGTTGATCGCGTAGACCACCTTGCCGCCCTTGCCCGCCTCCACGACGTCGACGAGACCCTCGTCGGCCATCTTGCCCAGGCCGTGGTAGATCGAGCCGAAGGCCACGTTGGCCCACTGGTCGGCCCCCATGAACTCCAGACGGCGGCGGACGCCGTAGCCGTTCATGGGGCCGTCCAGGAGGGCGCCGAGGATGAGGATGCGCGTCGGTGACATATGCTCAAGTTTGAATACAAATTTGAGTAACCGTCAAGGGTCAATAAGCTGCTGGCATGACTGAACGACCGACGGCGCTGGTCACCGGCGCTTCCCGCGGTGTCGGCGCGGCCGTCGCCCGCGCCCTGGCCCCCACCCACGACGTCCTCCTCGGCGGGCGCGACGAGCAGGCCCTCGCCGCCCTGGCGGCCGAGCTGCCCGGCGGCCGCGCCTGGCCGGTGGAGCTGACGGCCGTCACCGAGGCCGACGTCGCGGGCGTCGAACGGCTCGACGTGCTCGTCCACAGCGCGGGCGTCGCCGAGCTCGGCCGGCTCGCCGACCAGCCGGCCGACGCGTGGCGGCGGACGATGGAGGTCAACGTCGTCGCGGTCGCCGAGCTGACCCGGCTGCTGCTGCCCGCGCTGCGCCGGGCCGGCGGCCACGTGGTGTGCGTCAACTCCGGCGCCGGCCTGCGCGCCAACCCCGAGTGGGGCGTGTACGCGGCCAGCAAGTTCGCCCTGAAGGCGTTCGCCGACGCCCTGCGACTGGAGGAGCCGGCCCTCAGGGTCACGACGGTCTATCCGGGCCGCGTCGACACCGACATGCAGCGCGGCGTGCGCGACTACGAGGGCGGGCCGTACGAGCCGGGCAAGTACCTGAAGGCCGAGACGGTGGCGCGGGCGGTGCTGGCCGCCGTCACCGCCGGCCCTGACGCCCACCTCACCGACCTGACCCTCCGCCCGAGCGGCGGTCCCGTGAACTGAGCCCCCTTCCTCGGTGAATGGCTCCATTCATTACAGTGGGGCCATGCTTGAGCCACTCGCGCACATCGGACGAGATCCCGGCACCGGCGGCTATCTGCGGGACGCGTGGTCGCCCGCCGACCTGGAGCTGCGCGAGTGGTTCGCCGGTGAGGCCGCGCGGCGCGGTCTCGCCCTCCGCGAAGACCGCAACGGCAACCTCTGGGCGTGGTGGGGCGACCCGTCCCCGGCCCGCCCGGGGGTGGTGACCGGCAGCCACCTCGACTCCGTCCGCCAGGGCGGCGCGTACGACGGCCCGCTCGGCGTCGTGTCCGCCTTCGCCGCGCTCGACGTCCTGAGAGAACGCGGCGTCGAGCCGTCCGCGCCGGTGGGCGTCGCCTGCTTCACCGACGAGGAGGGCGCCAGGTTCGGCGTGCCGTGCGTGGGGTCGCGGCTGCTCACCGGCGTGCTCGCCCCCGAGCGGGCGCTCGGGCTCACCGACGACGAGGGCGACACGCTGGCCGACGTCCTGCGCAAGGCCGGCCGCGACCCTGACGCGCTCGGGCGCGACGACGAGACCCTGCGCGCCGTCGGCGTGTTCGTGGAGCTCCACGTCGAGCAGGGCCGCGGGCTCGTCGCCGAGGGCCGGCCCGTGGGCGTGGCCGGCGCGATCTGGCCGCACGGCCGCTGGCGCTTCGACTTCCGCGGCCGGGCCGACCACGCGGGCACGACCAGGCTGGTCGACCGCGACGACCCCATGCTGCCGTTCGCCCGCCTGGTGCTCGCGGCCCGCGAGGAGGCCGAGCGGCTCGGCGTCGTCGCCACCGTCGGCAAGGTGCGCGTCTCGCCGGGCAACGCCAACGCCATCCCCGGCCTGGTCTCGGCCTGGCTCGACGCTCGCGGCCCCGAAGAGCGGGCGGTGCGCGAGCTGGTCGCCGCCCTCACCGGCGCCGCCGCCGTACAGGAGGAGTCGTGGACCCCCGAGGTGCGTTTCGACGCGGCGCTGCGCGACCGGCTGGCCCGCGTGGCCGGTGCGCAGGATCGGGGCGAGCCCGCGCCGATCCTGCCCACCGGCGCCGGTCACGACGCCGGGATCCTCGCCGCCGCGGGCGTGCCGAGCGCCATGCTCTTCGTACGGAACCCGACCGGCGTGTCCCATTCCCCGCAGGAGCACGCCGAGCGGGCAGACTGCGAGGCGGGAGTGGTGGCGCTCGCGGACGTGCTGGAGGACCTGTGTCGCTGACCTACTGGTGCGAGCGGGCCTGGCTGCCCGACGGGGTCGCCGACGACGTGCTCGTCGAGATCGACGGCGACCGGATCACCCGCGTCGAGCAGGGCCCGCCCGGCACGGCCGAGCAGTTGCCCGGCCTGACGATCCCCGGCCTGGCCAACGCCCACTCCCACGCCTTCCACCGGGCGCTGCGCGGCGTCGTCCAGCAGGGCAGGGGCGACTTCTGGACCTGGCGCGAACGCATGTACGAGGTGGCCGCCCGCCTCGACCCCGACTCCTACCTGCGCCTGGCCCGCGCCGTCTACGCCGAGATGGCGCTGGCCGGTGTCACGTGCGTGGGCGAGTTCCACTACCTGCACCACGCCGCCGACGGCCGCCCGTACGACGATGCCAACGTCATGGGCCACGCCCTCGTCAGTGCCGCCCGCGAGGCCGGGCTGCGCATCGCGCTGCTCGACGCCTGCTACGTCTCCGGCGGCATCGGCGCGCCCCTCGCCGGGCCGCAGCTGCGCTTCAGCGACGGCGACGCCGACCGATGGGCGGTCAGGGCGGAGGAGCTGGCGGCGGCGTACAAGGGGCAGACCGACGTGCTGGTCGGCGCGGCCATCCATTCGGTCCGGGCGGTGCCGCCGGAGCAGATGTGCGTCGTCGCCGAGTTCTCCCACCGCCACGCCGCGCCCCTGCACGCGCACGTCTCCGAGCAGCGCGCCGAGAACTCCGCCTGCGTGGAGACGTACGCCGCCACACCCGTCCAGGTGCTGCACGAACGCGGGGCGCTCGGGCCGCGCTCGACTGTCGTGCACGCCACGCACCTGACCGACGTCGACGTCGAGCTGATCGGCCACTCCGGCACCTACGTCTGCATGTGCCCCACCACCGAACGCGACCTCGCCGACGGCATCGGCCCGGCCAGGGCGCTGGCCGACCGGGGCGCGCGCATCACGCTCGGCTCCGACAGCCACGCCGTGATCGACCTGTTCGAGGAGGCCAGGGCGGTGGAGCTGGACGAGCGGCTGGCCACCGAGACCCGCGGCCACTGGCCCGCCGCCGACCTGCTGGAGGCGGCCACCGGGGCCGGCCACACCTCCCTCGGCTTTCCCGACGCCGGCATGCTGATGCCCGGCGCCTGGGCCGACCTGGTCACCGTGCGACTCGACTCCGTGCGCACGGCGGGCGCCGGCGGCCTGGAAGCCGTGGTGTACGCGGCCACCGCGGCCGACGTGCACTCCGTGGTCTCCGGCGGCCGGCGCGTGGTCTCCGGCGGCCGCCACGTGCTCGGCGACGTCGGCGCCCTGCTGGCCGAGGCGATCGGGGCGCTGCGATGACCACCACGCTGATCGACCGCGTCGGCCTGCTCTACACCGGCGACCCCGAGCGCGAGGAGATCGCCGACGCCGCGCTCGTCGTCGAGGACGGCCTGGTCGCCTGGACCGGCCCCGCCTCCCAGGCCCCCGACGCCGACCGCCGGGTGGACGCGGAGGGCAGGGCCGTCATCCCCGGCTTCGTGGACAGCCACGCCCACCTCGTCTTCGCCGGCGACCGCACGGCCGAGTTCCAGGCCCGCATGTCCGGCGAGCCCTATACGGGCGGCGGCATCAGGACCACCGTCGCGGCCACCCGCCGGGCCGGCGACGCCGAGCTGGTCGCCCGCGCCCGCCGGCTGGTGCGCGAGATGCTCACCCAGGGCACGACCACCGTGGAGATCAAGAGCGGCTACGGGCTGTCCGTCGAGCACGAGCGGCGCTCCCTGGAGATCGCCTCCCGGCTGACCTCCGAGACCACCTTCCTCGGGGCCCACGTGGTGCCCGACGACATGGACGCCGACGATTACGTCCGGCTCGTCGCGGGTGACATGCTGACCGCGTGCGCTCCCCACGCCAAGTGGGTGGACGTGTTCTGCGAGCGGGGCGCCTTCGACGGCGACCAGACGCGCGAGATCCTCACGGCCGGGCTGAAGGCCGGGCTCGGCGCGCGCGTGCACGCCAACCAGCTCACCGAGGGGCCCGGCGTGCGGATCGCCTGCGAGCTCGGCGCCGCCTCGGCCGACCACTGCACCCACCTCACCGACGCCGACGTGGAGGCGCTCGCCTCATCGGGGACGGTCGCGACACTGCTGCCGGGGGCGGAGTTCTCCACCCGGTCGCCGTATCCGGACGCGCGGCGGCTCATCGACGCGGGCGTGAGCGTGGCGCTGGCCACCGACTGCAACCCCGGCTCCTCCTACACCTCCTCGATGCCCTTCTGCGTGGCGCTCGCCGTGCGGGAGATGCGCATGACGCCGCTGGAGGCTGTCAGGGCCGCCACCCGCGGCGGGGCCCGCGCGCTGCGCCGCACGGACGTAGGGTGGTTGCGTCCCGGCGCCCGCGCCGACCTCGTCGTGCTCGACGCCCCCTCCTACGCGCATCTGGCCTACCGGCCCGGCGTTCCCCTCGTTCACCAGGTGTTCCGCGGCGGCCTCCTCCTTGAGGAGGACATCCAGAACCCTCCCCCGGTCGTAGTGCTTTAGGGAATCTTTGCATCTGGCCAAACGTTGCCGGGATATAGAACGCAGCTGCGGAACGAGGTGCCTGGGGATGGCAAGGCCTACGGGGAGTCGCACGCAGGAGCAGCATGTCGCGGAGCGCGATCTGCTGGGGACATATCTGGCCGAGATCGGCCGGGTCCCGCTGCTCACGGCGGAGGAGGAGGTCGACCTCGCCAAACGGATCGAGGCGGGCCTCTTCGCCGAGCAGCTGCTCGACGGCGGGGGGACGGAGCCGCGCATCGCAGACGCGGCCGACGAGGAACTGGAGCGGCTGGCGATATCGGGCCGGCGTGCGAAAGACGAGTTCATCCAGGCCAACCTGCGCCTGGTGGTGGCGGTGGCCAGGAAATACTCCGGCCGGGGGATGCCGCTGATCGATCTGGTGCAGGAGGGGAACCTGGGCCTGGTGCGGGCGGTGGAGAAGTTCGACTACCGGCGGGGATACAAGTTCTCCACGTATGCGACGTGGTGGATCCGGCAGTCGGTGGGGCGGGCGATCCACGAGCAGGCCCGGCCGGTGCGCCTGCCGACGCACGCAGGGGAGCAGATGACCCGGCTGATGCGGGTGCGCCGCGACCTGTTGGCGGAGTTCGACGCCGAGCCGACCGACGACGACCTCGCCGCGATCCTGGAGCTGCCGATCGAGCGGGTGCGGGAGCTGCGGCGGTGGGCGTCCGACCCGGTCTCGCTCCAGCTGGGGGTCGGCGACGAGGACGAGACCGAGCTGGGTGACATGATCGCCGACGAGACGTGGGCCGATCCTGAGCAGCAGGCCATCGACATCCTGGAGCGGGAGCGGCTCGACCAGTGGCTGACCGGTCTGGAGGGCTCCACCAGCGAGATGCTGCGGTGGCGTTACGGGCTGGTCGACGGGCGCGAGCACACGCTGACGGAGGTCGGCGAGCGCTACGGCATCGGCCGCGACCGCGCCCGCCGCATCGAACGCGACGCCCTGGCCCGCCTGCGCAAGATGGCCACCGCCGCGTGAGCGGCGCTTTCGTCTGAGGGTGTGCGGCGCCCGCTGTCCCGTTCGGCCGGGCGCCGCTGCTGACTTTCCCTTCGATCAGGGATGAACAGCCTTTTTGGCTACCCCCTCGGGCCGGGCGCCGCGATGCGTGCCTCCGGCCCGCTGGACCCGCCGTAGGCCGGTGGGGCCGCTGGGCTCCCGCCGGGTGATGTGCCGCGAGATCTGACGCCGCGCGGGGCTGGCAGCGGTCACTTCGCTCTCGTCTGGCGCTCGGCGACCAGTTTGAAGACGCGCTTGAACTCCGCGTACGCCTCCTCGCCGACCGCCCGTGCGTGCTTGGCCTCCATCTCCGCGAGGAGGGTGTCCGACTTCACCATGTGATCGCGGCCGAGCTCGGTCGGCACGATGAGCTTCGCCCTGCGATCGGCTGGATCCGGCTGCCGCTCCACGTACCCGAGCGCCACGAGCTCGTCCACCAGGGTGCCGATCACCTGCTTGTGCTGGCCCGACCGCACGGCCAGGTCGGAGGCCCGGCTGCCCTCCACGTCGAGGTAGGCCAGCACGGCCCCGTGCCGCGGCCTGACCTGGGGGTGGCCCATCTCCGACAGCCGGGAGAACAGCTCTTTCTGCAGGCTGAACAGCGTCCGGCTGGACAGGATCCCCAGGTCGGGCATCTCACGCTTACGCTCGCTCCTGTGCACTGCAGGCTCCCATTTAGTCATAAATCTTGACTATCACTAATGCTGACTATATCGTCATCGCATGACGACGACAGTAGAACTCACCAGGTTCCGCGTCTCCGCCGAGCATGCGACGGACCTCGTGGCCGCCCGTGGCCCGATGATCGCGGACTTCCAGGCCGACCGGGACGGATTCCTGGGCGCCAAGCTGGTCCAGCTGCCCGACGGCGAATGGCTGGACATCGTGGAGTGGCGTTCGCCGGCCGACTTCGCGGCCTCCCGCGCCAAGGGCGGCGACCTGCCGGGAATCGAGGCCTTCTTCGCGCTGATCGACGAACTCGTTTCGGTGGAGGAGGGCACATTGCGATGACCATCCTGATCACCGGCCTCCACCACCCGGAGACGCTCAACCAGGCGTTCGAGGGCGTGGACACGGTGTGGCTCCTGGTCGCCATGGGCCCGGACTCCACACACGCCAGCAGCAACGCCGTCTGAACGGCCAGAAGGGCGGGCGTGCGGCACATCGTCCGCATGTCGCCATCGGCGCGGGCCACGACGCGCCGACCCGCAACGGCCGGCTGCACGTGCTGTCGGACATCGAACTCGCGGCCTCGTGGTCTCGGCTGGACCGTCATCCGGCCATCGTTCTTCATGCAGAACGCTCTCGGCTCGGTCGACGGCGACACCTTCTACGGCGCTCCTGGGCAGGGCCGCGTCGGCATGACCGACGTGCGGGACATCGCCGACTTCGCCACCGTCGTGCTCCGTGACCCCGCGCCCCACCAGGGCGGAACGTACACCGGGCCTGCCCACCGGCTGCGCGTATTACGTGGTGTACGTCGTGGCGATCACGCCGACCTACCCGACCGCCGGCGGCGAGGTGGAAGCCTGGTCGTCGAGGCAGCCCTGCAACAGGTGGCATTCGGACACGGTTCTCTTCCGGGATGAGAACACCCTGTGGACGTATGTTTCCAGGATCACCGTCTCCAACGGCAGCGGCGTGAAGGTCGGAAGCCTGGAGAGCCCCAGGGTCTGGATCTGAACCACCCTGCGTACGCCGCCGTTCTCGTCTGGCGACTTGTCCGGTGATACGGCGGGTCCAGCGGGCCGGAGGCACGCATGGCGGCGCCCGGCCCGAGGGGGTTCCCTGAAAGGCTTGTGACGACGGAAACCACCTGGGTGGGAACATCGGCAGCGACGCCCGCCCCGTCCGAGGGAACGCGGGCGGGGGTGTCGGCAGCGGCGGCCGGCCCGAACCGGCCCCCCCGAAGTGCGGCCGGTGGAGCTGGGTCAGCCGTTGAGCAGGCGGCGGAGGAACTCCTCCACGGCGGCCTCGGCGGTCCGGTGGTCGCCGCCGCGGGCGACCAGCAGGGCGCTCTCGTTGACGGCGGCGAGCAGCATGTGGGCGTGCAGGTCGAGGAACTGGGCAGGGATCGCCCCCGTCGCCTGCAGCGCGGCCTTCAGCATCCCGAACGAGTAGCGCTCCTCCATGGCCCGCCAGCGCTCCCACCCCAGCACCGCCGGCGCGTCCAGCAGCACGATGCGCTTGATCACCGGATCACCCGCCAGGCGGATCCAGGCCAGCGTGCCCGCCCGGAGGGTCTCGATCGGGTCGTCGATCCCGCGCACGGCTTCGACGATCTGTGCCCCGATCGACCTCTCGGTGGCTTCCAGCACGGCCGCGAACAGCGCTTCCTTGCCCGCGTAGTGGTGGTAGAGGGCCCCGCGGCTCAGCCCCGACTCCTGCAGGACCGTCTCGATCGAGGTGTCGTCGTACCCCCGGTCTGCGAAGAGCCGCGTGGCGATGGCCAGGACCCTGTCGCGGGTGGCCGCGCCACGTTCCGCCTTGAGGTTCATGGATCCACGATAGACAAACCGACTCATGGTCGGTAATTTGCTATACCGACAGTTGGTCTGTAATCGCGAAAGGAACCCCCCATGGACGGCATCAGTTACGTCGACGTCGGCCAGGGTCCCGTCGCCCTCTTCGTGCACGGCGTCGGCACCGGCTCCCACCTGTGGCGGCACGTCGTCGCCGAGCTCAAGGACGAGCGCCGCTGCGTGGCGGTCGACCTCCCGCCCCACGGCGGCAGCGCGCCGCGCGACGACCTGTCCATCCCCGCGCTCGCCGAGATCGTCGAGGAGCTCTGCGACCACCTCGGCCTGAGCGAGGTAGACCTCGTCGCCAACGACACCGGCGGCGCGGTGGCCCAGGTCTTCGCCGTGCGCCACCGCGAGCGCCTGCGCACGCTCACCCTCACCAACTGCGACGTCCACACCAACACGCCGCCGGAGAAGTTCCGCCCCACGGCCGAGCTGGCCGCGCAGGGGCGATTGGCCGCGCTCACCGAAGCCGTGCTCGACCAGCCGGAGCTGGTGGCTCGGACGGCCTTCGGCGACTCCTACGAACGCATCGACGACCCGGCGGCGGTGGTGGACGCCTACCTGCGGCCGATCTTCGCCAAGCCGGGCGGCGGGCGGGCGTTCGAGCGCCTGGTGGCCTCCATCGACGCCGAGGACATGGTCGCCATCGAGCCGCGGCTCAGGGCGCTGACCGTGCCGACGCTCGTCGTGTGGGGCACCGGCGACGCGTTCTTCGACGTGAGCTGGGCGCGCTGGCTGCGCGACACGATCCCCGGCGTCAGGCGGGTGGTGGAGATCGAGGGCGGGCGGCTGTTCTTCCCCGAGGAACGGGCGGGGGAGCTGGTTCCGCACCTGCGCGCGTTCTGGGAGCGGCCGTAGGCTCGGCGGCATGCATGTCGAGACGCTGCGCCGTTATCCCGTGAAGTCGATGCTGGGCGAGGAGGTCGCCGAGAGCGAGGTGAGCGAGCGAGGGCTGGCCGGTGACCGCGAGCGGGCCGTGCTCGACGTCGCCACGGGGCGGATCGCCACCGCGAAGAGCCCGAGGCTGTGGCGGGCCCTGCTGACGGTCGAGGGGGCTCGGGCGCCGGGTGACGCCGAGCTGTCGGCGCTGCTCGGGCGTGAGGTGCGGCTGATCGACGTGCCGCCAGAGGGCGCCGCCTACGAGCGGTCGGTGCCGGAGCAGGTGCTCGCCGAGGGCGTCGAGGCGGAGGTGTCCCACACCGTCGGCACGCTGGGCGCGGCCGCCCCGCCCGGCACGTTCTTCGACTACGCGCCCCTCCACCTGATCACCACGTCCACGCTGGAGCGGATCGCCGCGCTCGGCCCGAGCGGACACGTCGAAGCCCTCCGCTACCGGCCCAATCTGGTGATCGCGACCGAGGCGGAGGGCTTCGTGGAGAACGGCTGGATCGGCCGGGAGCTGCACGTCGGCGACGACGTGGTGCTGCGGGTCATGGTGGCCAGCCCCCGGTGCGCCGTGCCGACGCTGGCGCACGGGCCGCTCGGCCGCGACCCCGACGCCCTGCGCACGGTGGCCCGGCACAACCGGGTCGAGCCGCTGCCCGGCATGGGGGAGCAGCCGTGCGCGGGGGTCTACGCGCGGGTGCTGCGCCCCGGCCGGATCCGCAAGGGCGAGCGCGTACGGCTCACGTCAGCGGCGTGAGGTGCTTGTCGAGGTCGTCGAGGATCTTGTTGGCGGCGGTGACGCCGATGCCGGTCATCCAGATCTCGTCGTCCACGTTGTAGGCGTGGCCGGCCTTGACCGCCTTGAGGTTCTGCCACAGCGGCCCGGCCGTCACCTCGGCCTGCGACTTGGCGGCATCCTCGCCGAACGCGCTGTAGAAGATGGCGTCGCCGTCGGCGTCGGCGAGGTTCTCCTGGCTCAGCTTGGCGAAGCGCCTGTCCTGCGCGCCGGTGAGCAGCTGCACCTCCGGCCGGGGGATGCCGGCGTCGCCTAGCACGATCCCGGAGAACGAGTCGGGCCCGTAGATGCGGATCTCGGTCGGACGGAACCGCACGATGCTGACCTTGATCGAGGAGAACTTCTCGCCCTCCTTCTTGGCCCGCGTCTCGTAGGCCGACAGCAGCTGCTGTGCCTGCTCCTTCTTGCCCAGCGCCTCGGCGTCGAGCAGGAAGTTCTCCTTCCACGTGATGCCGACGCGCTCGGTGAACACCGTCGGCGCGATCTTGTTCAGCTTGTCGTAGAAGGCGGCCTGGCGGAACTTGGAGCCGAGGATGAGGTCGGGCTTGAGCGCGGTGATGGCCTCGAGGTTCGGCTCTCCGAGGGTGCCCACCTGCTTGACGTTCGCCAGGGCCGGGCCGAGGTACTCGGGCCAGGTCTGGTTGCCCTCGGCCTGGGCGGCGCCGACGGGTGTGACACCCAGGCTGACCAGCGAGTCCAGCTTGTCGGTGTCGAGGACGATGACGCGTTTCGGCGTCATGGGCACCTGGGTTACGCCCATGGAGTGCTTGACCGCCCGGGTGGGGCCGGTCTCCTGCGTCGTGGTGGAGGTGCCGCACGCGGCGAGGGTGATGAGCGGAAGCATGGCAACGAGAGCCAGGCGAAGTCGCATGGGCGTTCCTGTTCGCTTAGGTTAGGCGACCCTAAGTATGACATGCCCGATATCGCGGAGCCTCAAGGCGTCTCGTGAGGCGACCGAAACGCCGCCGAAACACCGTCGCGGCGAGATTCACGAATGTGAAACACACCTGGTCGAGCCACGAAACCCCGGCCGAACACGCTGTGGCCACACGTCACACGTAAGGAGGGTCGCGTCGTGGAGATCGATGGCGGCACTACTGCCTGGATGCTCGTGGCCACCGCCATGGTGCTACTGATGACTCCGGGCCTCGCGCTGTTCTATGGCGGCATGACCAGGGCCAAGAGCGTCCTGAACATGATGATGATGTCGTTCGGCGCCATCATCGTCGTGACCGTCGCCTGGGTGCTGTTCGGGCACTCGCTGGCGTTCACCGACAACCCGAGCTCGGCGATCAACAACTTCGTCGGCGGCTTCGACGCTCTCGGCCTGCAGAGCCTGGTGGACACCGCCACCAAGGACGACGGCACCGGCATGCCGAGCCTGATCTTCTCCGCCTTCCAGCTGACGTTCGCCATCATCACGGTCGCCCTGATCAGCGGCGCGATCGCGGACCGGGCGAAGTTCGGCGCGTGGATGCTCTTCGGCGTCCTGTGGGTCACGATCGTCTACTTCCCTGTCGCGCACTGGGTCTGGGGCACCGGCTGGCTCAACACGATGGGCATCGAGGACTTCGCGGGCGGCACCGTCGTCCACATCAACGCCGGAGCCGCGGCCCTGGCGCTGGCCCTGGTCATCGGCAAGCGCCAGGGCTGGCGCAAGGAGCCGATGCGCCCGCACAACCTGACCATGGTCCTGCTCGGCGCGGGTCTGCTGTGGTTCGGCTGGTTCGGCTTCAACGCCGGCTCGGAACTCGCCGTCGACGGCACCGCCGCCCTGGCGTTCATCAACACCCAGATCGCCACCGCGGTCGCGGCCGGCGCCTGGATCGTGGTGGAGAAGCTGCGTGACGGCCACTCCACCAGCCTGGGCGTCGCCTCCGGCGCCGTCGCCGGTCTGGTCGCCATCACGCCCGCCTGTGGTTTCGTCGACCCGTGGGCCGCCGGCGTCATCGGCCTGTTCGCTGGTGCGATCTGTGCCTACGCGGTCGGCCTGAAGTACAAGTTCGGCTACGACGACTCGCTCGACGTCGTGGGCGTCCACCTGGTGGGCGGCGTCGTCGGCGCCGTCTCGCTCGGCTTCCTGGCCGCCTACCCGTTCCTCGACCAGCAGAGCGAGGGCCTGTTCTACGGCGGCGGCTGGGGCCAGCTGGGCCTGCAGGTCCTCGGCCCGATCGCGGTCGGCGGCTACTCGTTCATCGTCAGCTGGGTGCTGGGCAAGATCATCCACAAGACGATGGGCTTCCGCATCACCACCGAGGACGAGGTCACCGGCATCGACATCACCACCCACGCCGAGACCGGCTACGACCTCGGCACCATCCACGCCTCCGGCGTGTCGTCCCCCAACGGCCCGCTCACCCCCGCTCCTAAGAAGGTGGACGCATGAGGCTCATCACCGCGATCATCAAGCCCTTCAAGCTCGATGACGTGAAGGCCGCACTTGAGCAGTTCGGCATCAAGGGCATGACCGTCAGCGAAGCGAGCGGCTACGGCCGTCAGCGCGGTCACACCGAGGTCTACCGCGGCGCCGAGTACCAGGTCGACCTGGTGCCGAAGGTGCGGCTGGAGGTCCTGGCGGAGGAGGACGACGCCGAGGACGTGATCGACGTCATCGTCAAGGCCGCCCACACCGGCAAGATCGGTGATGGCAAGGTCTGGTCCGTGCCGGTCGACACCGTGATCCGTGTGCGTACGGGAGAGCGGGGTCCGGAAGCCCTGTGAGGGATTGGCAGCGAGGCGAGGACGCGGATCAGGGGTGCGTCCTCGCGGAGCGAAGCCGGCGCGGCACCAACTCGCGGCGCCGCCCGGACGACGCCGTCCGGCCGGCGCCCGGCGGGCTTTTCACGAAGGAACCGGGCCGCGCCGAAGGGGAGCAGCAGTGAGGGGAGAGGCCCGTTCGTACGCCGCGGCCCGTAAGGAGCGGACCGCCGACACCGACCGCTGGCTCAAGGATCTCTTCCGTACGGCGAGCGACGGCGAGCAGGTCTCCCTGGTCGCCGTCGGCAGCCTCGGCAGGGCGGAGCCGGCCCCAGGGAGCGACCTCGACCTGGTGCTGCTCCACAACGGCCGGGCCGACGTGGCGCGAATCGCCGACCGCATCTGGTACCCGATCTGGGATTCGGCGGCCACCCTCGACCACTCCGTGCGCACCGTCGAGGAGGCGGTGTCCGTCGCCCGGCAGGATCTCAAGGCCGTGCTCGGCCTCATCCAGGCCCGGCACGTGGCGGGCGACCCCGACCTGACCAGGAAGGCCAGGGAGGCGGTGCTCGCCGAGTGGCGCGCCGACTCCCGGCGCAGGCTCGGCGAGCTGCGCGAGTCCGCCGACAAGCGCGCGCAGGTCAGCGGCGAGCTGGCCTTCCTCCTCGAACCCGACCTCAAGGACGGCCGCGGCGGGCTCCGCGACGTCCAGGCCATGCAGGCCGTGGCCGCGGCCTGGGTCGCCTCGGCGCCGGGGCCGCGGGCGCGGGAGGCGTACGAGTTCATCCTCGACGTGCGGCACGCGCTGCACCTGGTCACCGCGCGCGGCACCGACCGGCTCGTCCTGCAGGAACAGGACGCGGTCGCCGGGCTGCTCGGCCTGCTCGACGCCGAGGCGCTGATGCGCAGGCTCGCCGAGGCGGGCCGGACGATCGCGCACGCCTTCGACGCGACCTGGCGCACGGTGGACAAGCTGCTGTCGGGTCCCGCCCCGCGCGGCCGCCGTCCGCTGGCCGACGGCGTGGTCGAGCACGGCGGCGAAGTCGTGCTGGCCAGAGGCGTCAACGTGCCCAAGGACCCGGTGCTGGTGCTGCGCGCCGCCGCCGCGGCGGCCGACTCCGGGCTGCCGATGGCGCCCGCCACGGTGTCCGTCCTCGCCTCCAAGTCGCCACCCATGCCGGTGCCCTGGCCCGAGGAGGCCCGCGACGCGCTGGTCTCGATCCTCGGCGCCGGCCGGGCCGCCGTGCCCGTGTGGGAGGAGCTCGACCAGGCCGGCATCCTGGTCAAGCTGCTGCCCGACTGGGAACGCGTGCGCCACCGCCCGCAGCGCAACCCCATCCACCGCTTCACCGTCGACCGGCACCTCATCGAGGCGGCGGCCAACGCCGCCGGCCACACCCGCGAGGTCTCCCGCCCCGACCTGCTGCTGATCGCGGCGCTCCTGCACGACATCGGCAAGGGCTGGCCGGGCGACCACTCGGCGACCGGCGAGATCGTGGTCCGCGACATCGCCGCCCGCATCGGCCTGCCTCCGCAGGACGTCGACACGCTGGCCACCGTCGTACGCCACCATCTGCTGCTGCCCGAGACCGCCACCCGGCGCGACCTCGACGACCCCGTCACCATCGAGAAGGTCGCGGGCACCGTCGGCTCGCGCGAGGTGCTCGACCTGCTGGCCGCGCTCGCGGTCGCCGACGGCAACGCGACCGGCCCGGCGGCCTGGAACAGCTGGAAGGCCGGGCTCGTCGCCGACCTCGTGCGCCGGGTCAGGTCCGTCCTGGCGGGCTCGCCGCCGCCCAAGCCGCCCATGCTCTCCGAGCAGCAGGCCGCGCTGGCCCGCCACGGCGGTGGCGCCGTCCGGGTCAACGGGGGAGCGGTCACGGTGGTCGCCCCCGACCGCGTCGGCCTGCTGTGGAGCGCCGCCGGGGTGCTCGCCGCCCACCGCCTCGTCGTCCGCTCCGCCTCGGCCGCCTCCGCCGGCTCCACGGCGATGATCGAGTTCTCCGTCATCCCCGAGTACGGGTCCCCGCCCGACCCCGCGACCCTGGAGGCCGATCTCCGTCTCGTCCTTGCCGGCCGTCTTGACAC
>NZ_SMKQ01000014.1 GCF_004348995.1 Nonomuraea terrae | reverse complement strand
GTGGACGACCTAACCGCGAGACAGGCAGAAACGGCCGCAGCCTGTCCCACTCCTCATCAGTGAGCTCATGACGCCGGATCACCACACCATGATCCACCATCTAGATCACTTTGAAAACACGGCCTAGGCGCACGTTGACCAGGTAGGAACCGTTCTCGTGCTGGCCGACGGTGGCGACGCCACCAAGAGACTGCGCAAGAAAGACCACATCATCGGCAAGCTGCTTGCTGGTCGTCCGGAAGAAGGACTGCACACCGCTGGCGCATCCATCCGTGTCCATCAGGCCCTGGAGCAAAGCGAGCCTCTGCTCTGCGCTGGCGTACAGGTACATCGGCGGGACGAACTTCGTGCCGGAACGGTGGCCGTGGAGCCCGAGGTCGCGGAGCGCCGCCATCACCTTGTTGCTGCCCTGGCTACCCTTGCGGCCTCCGCTGATTAGCCAGGACCGGCCGCGCCCACCGTCCTGCTGAGCGTTGATGGCATGCCCTTCCGGCAGCTCCGCTCGCACGAGTTCGACAAGGTCATCCTCGGCGCATGAGAACAACACTGCGTGGTGGCAGAAGGAGCCGTCGCCAAGGAGCGCGCCGAGCAGGTACGACGAGATCGGCAGATCGTGGCGGTGATTTAGCTCAGCTGCCGCTTGGAGGTGCGGCACGCGGTGCTTCTGGTGAACGGTGTCAGCGATCTGCTGGGTCGTGCGGATCCGCCACTTCACCGGCGAAACCGGCCTGGCATCGTAGGTGATGGTCTGGGTGAGCCACAGATGCTCCTCGTCCGCGACCACAATGGTGCCGTCGCTGAACACGACCTCGAACATCGGGCGGACGCCACGCGGGTGGACCTTCGTGACGCTGTGCGCCTTGCCGTCTAGACCGATCACAAGGTCTCCGACGCACATGTCGCCGATGACCTTCCAGCCGTCAGGGGTTAGCACCGGTTGGTCATTGCGGAGAGCCTTGTTGTACGCGATGTACATGCCCTTACGGTTGGGGACCGCGCGAGCCGCCATCTTGAGCAGGGTGGTCTTGCCGCAGCCGGCGCCAGCCTCGACGACGAGGTTTTTGTCGCCGGGGGTGAAGGCGTCGACGATGTTGGACTGCTCAAGGGTGGGCTTCGGTGCCATGGCTGAGTTCTCCTCGGGGGATATGCCGTGCTGCTAGCTGTAGTGCTAGCAGCAGCGGCCGGGTTGGGTTGGTTGTGCGGGGCCGGCGGTGGGTGCCGCCGGGGCTGTGGGTTTGGGTCAGCCGATCTGGCAGGCGTACTTAGCCTGGCGCAGCGTGGTGTGGTTGACCATGGCGTGGTTGATCGCTTGGAGCGCCATGCCGCGCGGCCAGTTGCACTCGCGCAGGAGGCTGGCGAGGGCTTCGGTGGTCTGCCCGATGACGATCTCGTGCATGGTGTGGAGCTCGCGGTTGTGGGCGTCGGTGAGCTGGCGCAGGATGCCGAGCATGTTCTCCGCGATCTGGGCGGTGGTGGCGGGGTGCCGCCGCTCCGGTGTTCCACAGCGTTTCCGCAGGTCACAACGTGTTTTGCTGAGATCAATCTTGCCATAGAGTCGTCTCGTTTGCAAAACGACCCTTTGACGTTGGGAAACGCGTTCGAGAGCGCTTCTAAGCGCTCCGAGGAGCGTCGCGACATCCTGCACAAGACGCGCGATCAGGAGCGCTCTCGCGCGACTGTGGCCACGCGTAGACGCAAGCAAGAGCACTCGCATCAGTGCGGTCACGGGCCAACATCAGTGAGTCCGGCGAGGTCGCCAGAGGGCTATCCGCAGCAGTAGCCGCGCGATATTTTTGTTTGAGTGCTACGGCGACCCATCAGAAGAAGAGGACAGGTGACAATCGTGACGCTGGCAGAAGAGCGCGCCGAGAAGCTGTTCATGCTGTTTCACAACGACGACATAATCGACCAGACCGACTTTGATATGCTCATCATGAGGTTGTGCATGAACGCCATGGACGCCTCCCGCTTCGAGGCCGTCCGCAAGCTCATCTCCGCGAGCAACCAGATGTGGCAGGAGCTCAGTAGGAACGCTGACGGAGATGGGAAGATCAGCAGGCAAAGGTTCATTGAGGCCTTTCGGGCGCCCGGCTTTATCGACGGGTTCGCCACCCCGCTCCAGCTTGCGCTATATGAGGTGCAAAACAGTGACGGCGACGGCATGCTGTCGCTCAGCGACTGGGTGGGATGGCTGACAATCATGGGCGCGCCCCAGCGCGACGCCCTGCAGGAGTTCCCGCAAGTTGATTTCAATGGCGACGGCTTTGTCACGCGCGAGGAGTACATCCAGTACATCAAAGGGCAGTAACGCCGGCAACTGGCAAACGTCAGCGGACCTCTCCTGGCCGCCTACCGGGCGTCGCCCCATGCCATGATCTGCGGATAAGACGCTAACGATCGGATGGTTGAACTGCGCCGGGTTTCGTGGAGACTCTCGTGTGCCCCGACTTCGGTGGAGTCGCGTTCCTGGATTGTCATGCCACGGAGGACGCGTTCTCGAACTGTATCGGGGTGGGATGTCGCCGCAGGCGGTGTGCAGCCGGCGATGGTTGTACCAGTCGAGGTACTCCAGCGTGGCCAGCTCGACATCGTCCAGGCCCGGACGTACTCCCAGATCGGCACCGTGGGTCAGCCGTGGGAGGCAATCCGGCCCCACTCCGGGCACGGTCATCTAGAACAGCAACTTCGGCGCCCGGCCCCCTCGCCTGATCTGCGGTTTCGGGTGAAGGCGGCCCGCCTTTCAGCCGCAGTCCGGCGGTACCCGCGGCGGGGCCTGCCGCGCCACGCTGCGACTCGCGCGCTCCCACCGCGCCCGACGCACCGCCCGCAACCGCGCCTCCTCCGCCGGATCCACCACCGGCTCAGGCTCCGGCTCCCACGCCTCAGCGGCTGCGCCAGCCACCACCGCAGACGCCGCAGCCTCATCCAACCGGCGCCACCGCTCCCGGTCCTTCCGCGTCCCCGTCTTCGGCTCGCGCTTGGTCAGCGGCTCAGCAGCGGCCGGCAGCACCTTCGCCACGATCTCCCTCGCGCGCGCAGCCGCCGCCGCCGGATCCGACGCCGCCCGCTGCAGCGCCTCCGCCTGCGCTGCCCGCGCCAGCGTTTGCGCTCGCATCCTCGCCGAGTGGGCGCGGGCCAGCTGCTGCGACCGCGACAGGATCGGCCGCATCGACCCATCCATCCAGAGCCGCAGCCGCGCCTTGGCCACCTCCACCGCATCGGGTCGCCCCACAGCGGCGAGCCGTCCGGCGAATTGTTCAGCGCGTGCAGCACGTCCGCGTGACTCCACCCAGCGGCGAAGAAGCGGCCGGCCAGGTCCAGCAGGTGCGCGGGCACCTGCGGCGACGTCGAGCTGCCCATCACGCCCCCTCCCTCAGCCGAGCCCGAAGCGCCGCCCGGGCGGCCAGGTACTCCGCAGGCGGGGTCCGCCGCTCGGCCAGCTGTACCACGGGCGCGACCTGGTCGACCGGTTCGGGGTCGTGGACTCCCCAGGCGGCGACCAGGCGACGCTCCTGCTCCCGCCACATCGCGATCTCGGCCTCCTCAGCCTGCTGCGACGCCGACCGCACCAGCGGCGTGCCGTCAGCGTCGACCCACAGGCCCACGCGGTGACGGATCCGGGCCCGCATGCCCCGCTTGCGCTCGACCGTGCCCGCCAGGCGGCCAGGGTCGATGTCGCCCCAGTGGCGCCCGTCCGGCATCCGGTTCAGCGCATGCTCCACGTCGGCGACGGTGAACCCAGCGACGAAGAGGTGGCGTAGCAGCGACCGCAGGTCCTTCGCCGACAGGATGCCGAGCGTCAGCGAGTGCTCTTGGCGTAGGCGCTCACAGGCCGCGACCTGCTCTCTCTTGCTGCCAGGCGTGGCATGGCGTGGCCACGAGCAGGACGGGCCCGTGGTCTCGGAGCTGTCGCGCGCGCCCGCGTTAGGGAAAGATCCTCCCCAAGAGAAACCCTGAACAGCGGGGGTGCAATCTTGTTCCACATGCCCGCTGACGTGGGAAAACGTGGCCCGTTCAGTGACGGTTTCGCAGGGCCAGGGGATCTCTTCCTCCTCGGGGTCGTCCGCCTCGAGTTCGGCGACGTCGTCGGGCAGCAGCTCGTCCGGGATGGTGAGGGCGTACTCGGCGGCGAGGTTGCCTAAGCCGTCATCGAGGAGGCCCCACAGATTGCCCGCTCGGGTGCGCCGGGTAGAGCCGGTGACGATGGTGACGAGCAGCTGCTGGTCGCGCATCCACGCAAGCAGGTAGGCGATTGTGCGGCGTGAGACGCCGACTTCTTCGGCGAGCACGTCCCAGGTGGCGCCCTGCTTGGGCGCGTGGTGAACCTTCTGCGGGTAGTAGGTGTGGGTGCAGTAGCCGCACCTCAGCAGCTTGGTGCACGGGTAGACGGCTCTCCTGGCACGCGGCGGCAGAGCCGAGGTGATCTTCCGGAGCCGCTTGTAGGTCTCCCAGGTCTCCATGCTGATCACGGCCTCGTGTGCGCCGGGGTGATACTCCTTGTTGCGGCAGGTCGACG
This sequence comes from Nonomuraea terrae, assembly GCF_004348995.1. Classification (GTDB taxonomy): domain Bacteria; phylum Actinomycetota; class Actinomycetes; order Streptosporangiales; family Streptosporangiaceae; genus Nonomuraea; species Nonomuraea terrae. The sequence continues at coordinate 79,440 of NZ_SMKQ01000014.1, read as the reverse complement.
GCTTGGCGCACCGGCAGTCACGATGGTGGACGCAGATCAGACCTGCGGCGAAGCCGCGGTCCATCATCCGCGTCATCTCCCCCGGCCTAAACTTCGCGCCGGTCGTCGTGCGGGCGCCGCGAGCGTTCGCCCAGTCGGCCAGGGTGGAGAAGTTCCGGTCGGCGATCCATCGGTCGTAGCAGTCCGCGAGGATGCGAGCCATACCGCTTGCGTGATCCGGTTCGTAGCGTTCGGGGCCGTCCTCGGGAGCAGCCAGGGTCCTGTCGTGGTAGAGCGGGTGACGGATCCGGCCGCGCCTGATGTATCCAAACTGCTGGTTGCCGAGCGGGGGAAGTCCCCGGGCAAGGCGGTTCTGGAATGCCTCGCCCCACTGCTCCCCCGCCCGGTCGGACTCGAACGCGGCCAGCTCGAACAGCACGCCGCGGGTGAGCTTGCCGACGGCTGTACGGGCGTCGATCTCTTCGGTCGCGGAGACCAGTTCACCGCCGGCCTTCTCGACGCGAGCGAGGTTGAGCTGGTTGCCGGTCCGGTTGCGTCCGAAGCGGCTGTACTTCCAGACAAGGATCGCCTTCGCCGTGCCGTCTTCAACATCAGCGATGACCTTCATGATCTTCCGCTGGAACGTCCTGCCAGAGACGTCGAGGTCCTCGACCCATTCGATGATCCGGTAGCCACGGCGGCGGGCCAGTTCCGTGATCGCGGTTCGCTGGATGTCCGGGGAGATCTTCTCCTCCAGCATCATGCTGACGCGGATGTAGCCGATGGCGGGGATCAAGTCCTGACGTGGGGGGTTACGCACGATCACACGTTACTCATTCACGGACAATGCGCTCAAGGACAGCGTCCAAGGACGAACCGTGGGAATCATCCACGCCAGGCTTCACGCGAACCCCTCTCCCGCCTGCTTTCGTGGCAAGAGTAGAGCAGCACGGGCAAGCCGCCTGAAGATCACCCGGATCGGCCGTCGCGCGCGTTCGAAGACGCGAGACCGGTCCGGAACCGTGGGACGGGTCTTCGCGGCGGCCCCCGGCCTCAGGCTCGGCCCGGGTGGGCCGGGCGGCGCACGGTCACAGGTGGAACCAGTGGATGCGGCGGCATGAGGTGCACACGAAGCAGGTCGCGTCGCGGTTGGCCCAGTCGAGGTTGAAGAACGTCATCCCGGTCGTCTGGAGCTTCCACCGGTACTCTTCGAACACGTCGTTGCGGCAGGTGTCGCAGGACAAGGTGCCGCCGTTGGGAAGCCTGACAGGCCGGGGCTCGCTCATGCCTGCGATGCTAGCCGGGCGCCCCGGCGGACGCGTCGCGGCGGTGCGGCGGGGCGCCGCAGGGAGGGGCGCGGATGCGGGCACGCGTGATCATGCTGATGGTGGCGGCGCTGGTCGCTGCCGGGTGTGCCGCCGGGCCTCCCCCGGCCGCCTCGCCTCCCGCCCGTCCCAGCGGTGCCAGTACGGGCGCCGGGGTCAATGGCTGCGGGCGCGGGCCGGGGCTGGAGGCCGGGCGGCACGTGCTGTCCCATGGCGGGCTGCGGCGGCGGTTCCTGCTGGCGCTGCCGGAGGGCGGCGGGCCTCATCCCGTCATCCTCGATCTGCACGGACTCGGGTCCGGCGCCGTTCAGCAGCGCGCCTACAGCCGGCTCGCCGAGCAGGGGACGCGGCGCGGCTACGTGGTGGCCACGCCGCAGGCCGCCGACGGGCGCCTGGGGTGGACGCTGCCCCGCACCGGCGGGCCCGACGACACCGCGTTCCTCGCGGCGCTGCTGGACCACCTGCGGCGCACCCTGTGCGTCGACGCGCGCCGGCAGTTCGCCGCGGGCATGTCGTACGGCGCGGCGATGGCCGTCTCGCTCGTGTGCGCGCTGGACGGCCGCCTGTCCGCCGTGGCCGCGGTCGCCGGGCTCAACATCGTGCGCCCCTGCCAGGACGCCCCGCCGACCACGATCGTGGCCTTCCACGGCACCGGCGACCAGGTCGTCCCCTACGAGGGCGGGCACCCGCTGCGCAGCGCCCCCGGCGACCTGCGCGCCCTCGGACGGCTCGTCACGCTGGAGCCGGTCGAGCGCGCCGCCGCGGCGTGGGCGGCCCGGCTCGGCTGCACCGGCCGCGCCACCGCCCGCCCGGCCGGGAACGTACGCCTGCAGCGGTGGCGGACCTGCCCCGGCCGGGCCACGCTGGCGCTGTACACGGTCGAGGGCGGCGGGCACACCTGGCCCGGCTCCGCCGACGTGCCCAGGCTGGGACCGGTCACCCGCGACCTGGACGCCACCGCGGTCATCCTGAACGCCTTCGACCGCGCCCCTTCCCGCTGACTGCGGCTCGGGCCGGCGAGCCGCGAAGGCGCGTTCGGCCGGGTGGTTCCCGTTCGTGAGCCGGCGGCGGGCGTGGAGGCAGCGGCTACTCTTGTCGCCCATGAGTCAGGTGCACCACACGACCGCCCGCGCGCTGATGCGCAGGCTGGCCGTCGAGCAGGCCGAGTGCAGGATCCCGTCGCTGACGGCCGCGATCGTCCGCGACGGGCGGACGGCGTGGTTCGGCGGACGCGGCCGCGTCGACGGCGCCGCCCCCACCGCCGCCACGCAGTACCGCATCGGGTCGATCACCAAGAGCATGGTCGCCGTCGTGGTGATGCGGCTGCGCGACGAGGGCGTACTCGACCTGACCGACCCGCTGGAGCGGCACCTGCCCGGCACGCAGCTGGGCCACCTGACCATCGCCCAGCTGCTGTCGCACACCACTGGCCTGACCGCCGAGCCGCCCACCGCCTGGTGGGAGCGCACTCCCGGCGTCCCGGCCGCGGAACTGCTCGACCGGCTAGGCCCCCGCGAGCTCAAACACCGGCCGGGGCGGCGCTTCCACTACTCCAACGTGGGGTTCGCGCTGCTCGGCGAGCTCGTCGCCCGGCTGCGCGGCACCACCTGGCTCAAGGCGCTGCGGGAGGAGGTGCTCGACCCGCTCGGCATGCGCGACACCACGGCCCGGCCGCGCGCCCCGCACGCCACCGGCTACGCCGTCCACCCGTGGGCCGACGTGCTGCTCACCGAGCCCGAGCACGACGCCGACGCGATGGGGCCGGCCGGGCAGCTGTGGTCCACCCCGCACGACCTGGCCCGCTGGGCGGCGTTCCTGTGCGGGGAGACCGCAGGCGTGCTCTCCCCCGGCACCGTCGCCGAGATGCGCGAGCCGGCCACCGTCGACGACGGCGACAGGTGGACCTCCGGCTTCGGGCTCGGCCTGCAGCTGTCACGCGCCGGCGGGCGCCGGCTGGCCGGGCACACGGGCTCCATGCCGGGGTTCCTGGCCACCGTGTGGAGCGATCCGGCCGAAGGCGTCGGCGTGCTGTTCATGGCCAACACCACCTCCGGCATGAGCGGCACACTGCTCGGCGACCTGCTGGACCTCCTGGACGAGCACGAGCCGCGCCTGCCCGAGGAGTGGCAGCCGGTCGCCGCCGACCCCGGCCTGCTCCCCGTGACGGGGCTGTGGCATTGGGGGCCCAAGCCGTACACCCTGCGGCTGCTGCCCGAGCGGGGGCTGTCGCTGGAGCCGGTCGGCGGGCCCGGGCGGGCCTCCCGGTTCGTGCCGCAGGACGACGGGACGTGGCTGGGGCTCGACGGCTACTACGCCGGTGAGACCCTGCGGGTGGCGAGCGACCACCTCGACCTCAACACGTTCATCTTCACCCGCGAACCGTACGACACGACCGCGCCGGTGCCGGGCGGAGTGAGCGGCTGGCACGTCTGACGTCGCCCCGCGCACGCCCGGTTTCGCCGAACGTGGTGAGGTAGACTGAAGGTACCGAGGACTTTTCGAGCGTTGGCATTCAAGTCGGCGTCGCCCCCGGCGAACCACGACCGGCCCTCCCCGGAGGGCCTGGACGGGCCAGGCGACCATGACCACGACACTTGCGCCTCGACGCCCACCATCCAGCCGTGTCACACCTGCGCGTCCCCGGGTCGATGCCGCGCCGCGGCTCATTCTGCACCCGGTGCCGGAGCGGCGAACCGTCGTGGACGGGGCCTGGTGGCCCCGCTCCCGCGACGCCACCGCCGAACTGCCCGCTCTCGTCGCCGCCGTCGACGAGCGGCTGGGCCGCACCACGCTGCGGGTCGGCCTGCATCGGGACGCCTGGCAGCACATCCCGCACCGCTTCCCGGCACGCGGACGGCAGGTCCGGGTCGGCTGGTTCCGCTACACCGATCCACGCGTGATCACTCTGACCTTCGCCGCCGGCGAGCCGGTCGTCCTGCTGATCATCCCGCCGGACACCGCAGCCGGGCCCGCCGAGGCCACGCTCAACCTCACCGCCCAGGACACCGCCGGCTTGACCACCGGCGCCATCCTCGCCCTGGCCTGTCCGTCGCCCGGCGCCGCCCCGCGTGCGCCGGAAGACGGCTCGGCACGCTGGGAGAACGAGGGCGGATCAGTCACCGGGCAGGAGGCCCAGGCCTCGACGTGACCCACGTGCCGCCTGCCGGCCGGATTGAGCGGTTCAGGTACCGCCCGTTCTGGCGGCGGGCCGATCTCTGGCCGGCAGGCATCTCCATCGTCGCAGCTTCTCCGAAAGGAGAATTCCCATGACCGTCATCGACCCCGCGCCGCTCGGCGTGGCCGACCCGTCGAGGCCGACGATCGTCCACCTGTCCGGCGAGATCGACATCTTCAGCAGCGCGGCGCTGCGCCGGCAACTGATGAGCACGCTGGACTACAGCACGAACCTGCTCATCGTCGACCTGTCGGAAGTGTCGTTCTGCGACGCCTCCGGGCTCGCCGTGCTGGTCGGCATCCAGCACCGCGCCCGGCCGATGGGCATCACCGTGGCCCTGACCGCGCCACGCCCGTTCATGTCGCGGCTACTGCACATGACCGGCCTGGACCGTGGCCTGCCGATGGTGGTGTGAGCCTCAGCCTTTCGCGCGGTTCGATGCGGCGGGCGAACGCCACGCCTGTCCGTCGTCCCCGACTCGGCGCCGGCGGCCGGGCTCGTGACGCGTTCGGCGAGGCGTGGACGTTCGCGTTCGTGTCGGCCGCCGGGATCGCCGATCACCAAGGCGGGCGTCGGCCGCCCGGAGCCGGATGGACAGGAGTCGCAGGCCGGCGCGGGATCGCCGCGCATGAACCCGCGGCTGTCAGTCGTGCTCCGGGTGCGGGGTACCGCCCGCCGGCAACGTCCCGACCTGGGTGAGTGGCTGGCCGGCGACACGCACGTGCACGACGACCACTCCGCCGACGGCAGCCTGCCCCGCCAGCAGTCCAAGCAGACCCTGCCCGGCAACCTGCCCGTCGCCGACCAGATCGCCGAGGCCGAGCGCACCGGGCTGGGCTTCCTGCCGGCTCGGCGCGGTCGACACCGTCGTGGACGGCGCCAACCCGCCCGGCTCCCCGGCGTTCCGGCACGTGCAGCAGTCGATCTGGGACGCCCACGCCCAGGACGCCGTCTGGTCCACCGCCCACCCCGACGACGGCGAGTACACCCCTGACGCCGGGCCCGACGACAACGCCAGCGTCCAGGGGCTGAACACCGTCGAGGTGTGGAACGTCGCCTCCGACCCCGACGCCCAGATCGACTACGCGGAGAACCGGTGGAACGCCCGCTTCCGGTTCGGCGCCGTCGCCGCCAGCGACTGCCACTTCCGCGAGCTGTGGGGCACCGCAGGCCCAGGGCAGCCCACGACGTGGGTGTTCGCCGCCGAACGCTCGGTGCGCGGCATCCTGGACGGCCTGCGCGGCGGCCGTACGACGGTGTCCTACCGCCGCAACGGCCCCTTCGTCACCATCGAGGCCGACCTCGACGGCGACGGGAAGTACGAGGCGCTCGGCGGCGACGAGATCGTCCTGAAGCACGGCCGGCTGCCGAACAAGGCGTCCCTGCGAGTGCGCGTGCGGCTGTCGGACGGGCAGGGCAGGGCCGTCCACCCCGGCCTCGTCCTCCTCGACGGGCGGCGCCCCGTCGTGGTGTTGGGGACAACGCCCGCGGCCCCTTCGACGTGTACGCGCAGGTCGTCGGCGAGGACCGCGCACCGGTCAACCTGCCGGCCCCCGGCAAGAGCGTCGACCTCGGCACGCCGCAGGACGCCCGCTCGCCGCGCTTCACCGCCTCGCTGTTCCCCTCGGTCGCCATCGGGGAGGACGGGCGCGTCGTCGTCGCCTGACAGGACAACCGCTTCGACCCCGACCCGCTGTGGACGGGCCACACCCCGAGCCGGGCGAGCAGCCGGGCGGCACCGACCCGGACAACTGGCAGATCCTGGTCTGCGTGCGCTCCGGCCGGTCCTGGAGCGAGCCCGTACGCGTGAGCACGGCCGCCGACGCCGCCGACCGGCACCCGAGCCGCGCCGCCGACGGCGACGGCGGGTTCGTGGCCATCCGTGAGACCAGGGCACTGCGCAGCTCCGGCACGAACCTGTCGCTGCGTGCCTCCCGCTCGGCCGACGGCGGCCGCACCTGGACGCCGGCGGAGCCGGTCGGGCTCGCCCCGGACGCGATGAGCCAGCGTCCGCGCCTCAGCCGCGACCCCGACCGGACGATCCGCGCCGTCTGGTACGACTCCCGCTCGGCCGACTGGCGGTGGAAGGTGTTCACCTCCCGGCGCGGGCGCACCGGCTGGAGCGCCGCCGAGCAGCTGACCACGCCGGGCGACAACACCTGGCCGGCCGCCGACCGGGGCGTGGTCGTCTTCACCACCGACCGCTCGGCCACCCGCACCCAGCGCGACGCGACCCAGGAGGTGTACGCGCTGCGGGCGCGCTGATCGTCCGCGCAGAGTTCACCATTCCTTTCGGGTGCTTTGTCGTTGACGTTCGCCGGCCGGGCGATGATCCTCTCCGTGTCCGTCACGTCACGAGGAGGACCCGTGCACACCCCGCAACGCCCCGGACCCGCCTGGCCGCTGAGGCTCGCCGTCGTACTCGCCGCCCTCGTCTCGCTCGTCGGCCTGGCCGGCGTCGTCCCCGCGAACGCCGACGTCTACGGCTCCTGCACCATGTCGCGGTGCGCCGACGCGCGCGCGGCCAGGTCGGTCTGGCAGTCCAAGGGCTATCCCACCTCCGCCGGCTGGTACTCCTGGCCGGACGGCCGCTACAACTACACCGGCGGACGCTTCTACAACCGCGAAGGCCAGCTGCCCGCCGGCGCCACTTACCATGAGTACGACGTGTACTCCCGCGCGAGGGGCGCCGCCCGCGACGCGTACCGGATCGTCGTCAACCGCAGCACCGGCGCGGTGTGGTTCTCGCCCGACCACTACACCGACTTCTACCGGCTCTAGGACCTGTCATGAGCTCAGCCGCACGTCCGCTGCCGTCCTGGCTGGCGGTGTCCACCGGCCCGGCGCCCACCGGCCCGGTGATGGACGGGCGGGCCTGCCGCACCCGTGCCGCCTTCTTCGAGGAGGCGGCGCGGGCGCTGCGCCTTCCCGGCCACTTCGGCCGCAACTGGGACGCGCTCACCGACAGCCTGCGCGACACCGAGACCGCCGCCCTGGCCGTGGAGCACGCCGAGGACCTGCTCAGCGCCGAGCCTGCCGGGCAGTTCACCGCCCTGCTGGCCGTCCTGGGCGACGCCGGGCTGACGGTGACCTTGTGCACGGATCCGGAGCACGAGGCGTCGCTGCGGGAACGGGCGACCGCCGCGCTGCCCTGAATCGGCCTTGTCGCCTGGGACACGGTCGGGGAGAGTACGTCTTCTGATTCTTTCTCCCGGGGGTGTCGAATGGCGTCGAGCGCGTTCGTAGCCAAGGTGAGAGGCCGGCGACGAGCCGGCCGCCGCTCACCGGAGGTCCGCGATGGCACTGATCACCGGCGGCCCGACCGCCGCGGTCGCCGCCGCCACGGCGGGTGAGTTCCGTGGATGGCACGTGGTCGCCGCCGCGATCGAGATCCCGGCCGTCGCCCGCCGCCTGTCCGCCTGATCCTGCGAAGGAGTTCGCCGTGAAGAAGTACCTGCTCGCCGTCCAGTTCGACGAAAGCGCGCCGTCGCCGTCCGAAGGGGAGAAGCAGGAGCAGATGGCCCGGACGGCCAAGGTCACCGCCGAGATGCAGTCCGCCGGTTCGTGGGTGTTCGTCGGCGGCCTGCTGCCCTCGCACGCCACCACGGTCGTCCGCTCCGGCAACGGCACGACCACGATGACCGACGGCCCGTTCGCCGAGACGAAGGAGCAGCTCGGCGGGTTCTGGGTGATCCGGTGCGAGGACCTGGACCAGGCGCTGTCCTGGGCCGAGAAGTGCGCGCTGGCCTGCGGGGCCCCGATCGAGGTGCGCCCGTTCGTGGACGCGCAGTGGGGATGAGCGCGGATGGATCTGGACAGCGTCTACCGGGCGGAGTACGGCCGGTGCGTGGCCACGCTGACGCGCCTGCTCGGTGACATCGGGCTCGCCGAGGAGGCCGTGCAGGACGCGTTCGCGGTGGCCGTGCAGAAGTGGGACGAGACGCCGCCCAGTCCCGGCGCGTGGATCGTGACCACCGCCCGCAACCGGGCGATCGACCGCCTGCGCCGGGAATCCACCCGCGAGGCCCGCCACGCGCAGGCGCTGCTGCTGCACCAACCCGACGAGCCAGAGGTGGTGGGACCCGTGCGCGACGACCAGCTCCGCATGATCTTCACCTGCTGCCACCCGGCGCTGTCGCCGCTCGCGCAGACCGCGCTCACCCTGCGCCTGCTCGGCGGGCTGGAGGTGGCGCAGATCGCGCGGGCCTACCTGGTGCCGGAGGCGACCGTCTCCCAGCGGATCGTCCGCGCGAAGAAGAAGATCCGCGACGCCGGCATCCCCTACCGGGTGCCGGAGGCCGCCGAACTCCCCGATCGGCTGACATCGGTGCTCACCGTGCTCTACCTGGTCTTCAACGAGGGATACACCTCCACGTCGGGAGAGCTGCTGCGCACGGACCTGTGCCTGGAGGCGGTTCGCCTGGCCAGAGCGCTCGCCGAGCTGATGCCCGACGAGCCGGAGGTGATCGGGCTGCTGGCGCTGCTCCTGCTCGTCGAAGCCCGGCGGCCGGCGCGGGTGGGGCCTTCGGGTGAGCTGGTGGTGCTGGCGGAGCAGGACCGGTCGTTGTGGAACCGGGAGCTGATCGCCGAAGGGCATGAGCTGGTGCGGCGGTGCCTGCGCCGTGCTCAGCCGGGGCCGTACCAGTTGCAGGCCGCGATCAACGCCGTGCACACCGATGGGCCGGCGACCGACTGGGCGCAGGTGCTGGCGCTCTACGACCAGCTGCTGCGGCACAGCCCGACGCCGGTCGTCGCGCTCAACCGGGCGGTCGCCGTCGCCGAGGTGCACGGACCGGCGCCGGCGCTGGCCGCCGTCGATGAGCTGGACCTGCCGGGCTACCACCTGCTGCCCGCCACCCGCGCCGACCTGCTCACCCGCCTCGGCCGCACCGCCGATGCCGTCGCCGCCTACGACGAGGCGATCGCCCTGGTCACCAACGACACCGAACGAACCTTCCTGCAGACGCGACGGGCACGCCTGACCCCGGGCCCCTGACCACACCAAGTGACGCGCTGAGCGGCGGGAAATGGGGAGCGCTCAGCCCGACAGGGCCGCGGCCAGGCCGGCGGCGGCGCCGGCGGGCAGGGCGCCGTGCAGCAGCTCCACCCGGTGCACCAGCCGGGGCTCGGCCAGCGCCACCCCGCACACCCCCGCCGGCACCGCCGAGACCGGCAGCAAGGTCAGGCCGTGACCGGCGGCCACCAGGGTGACGACCGTGTGCACGTCGTCGCCCTGGTAACCCAGCCCGGCCGCGAAGCCCTCGCCCACCAGGTCGCGCAGCCGCGACGGCGGGCACAGCGGCGTGTCCAGCCAGCGGGCGTCGACGAGATCCGCCAGCCGCAGCGCCGCCCGCCCGGCGAGCGGATGCCCCGGCGGCAGCACCACGACGAGGTCCTCCTGGCTCACCCCGGTGGTGGTCATCGGGCCCGCGTCCGGCAGCCGCAGCGGATCGCTGGGCGCCGCGATGCCGCCGGCCAGGCCCAGCTCGGCCCGTCCCTCGGCGACGGCGGCGACCACCTGCTCGGCCGCGCACGTGTGCAGGACGAGGTCCAGGCGCGCCTCGCGATCGCGCGCCCGCGCCAGGCGTTCCGCCAGGACGGGGTTGACCGCCAGCGGGGTCGCGGCCAGGTGCAGCCGGTGGCGCGGCCGGGCCGCGGCACGCAGCACGTCGGCGCGGGCCGCGCTCAGGCGCAGCAGCAGCGGCTCGGCGTGCTCCAGCAGCCGCGCCCCGGCCGGGGTCGGCTCGACCGGGCGGCGGCGCAGCAGCGGCAGCCCCAGGTCTGACTCCAGCGCGGCGATCTGCTGGGAGACGGCCGACTGGGTGTAGCCGAGCTCGGAGGCGGCGGCGGAGAACGAGCCCTGGCGGGCGACGGTCACGAACGTGGTGAGCAGATGCGGATCCATCAGGAACGCTTATATCAGATGCACGGATCATCGTTGGCGCTTATCCGGGTGAGCGGCCAGGATGGAGCCCATGAGAATCGCCCTGGTCGGGGACCGCTCACCCAGCGTCCGCTCCCACACCCGCATCCCGCTGATCATGGAGGCGCTGCGCGAGCGCGACGGCATCGCGCTCGACCCGTACTGGATCTCCACCACCGACGTGAGCGGCCTGGACGGCTTCGACGGCATCTGGGTCGTGCCCGGCAGCCCGTACCGCGACGAGGCCGGCGCGGTGGCGGCCGCGCGGGTGGCGCGCGAGCACGGCATCCCGTTCCTCGGCACGTGCGGCGGCTTCCAGCACATGCTGCTGGAGTACGCCAGGAACGTGTGCGGGCTGGACGTCGCCCACGCCGAGAACGAGCCGGAAGCCCGCGACCTGCTCCTCGCGCCGCTGGCGTGCTCGCTGGCCGGCCACGAGGGCCGCGTCCTGCTGCAGCCGGGCACGCGCATCGCGCAGATCATGGGCACGTCCACCACCGTGGAGGCGTACTTCTGCTCGTACGGGCTCAACGAGGACTACAAGGCCACACTGGCCGCGCACGGGATGGTGTTCTCCGGCCACGCCGACGACGGCGCGGTGCGGGCCGCCGAACTGCCCGGCCACTCGTTCTTCCTGGCCACGCTGTTCCAGCCGGAGCTGGCCGGCGAGGAACGCCGGCCGCACCCGGTGATCTCCGCGTTCGCCGCGGCCGTCCGCCACCACGCCGCCCGGCAGACCGCTCCCGCCGTGTGATCACATCCGGTGCCGGAGCGCGGCGAACAGCCCGCGGATGTCGGCCACCAGCAGGTCGGGGGCGTCGTGGGCGGCGTAGTGCCCGCCGCGGTCGTAGCGGTTCCACGCCACGATGTCGGTGTAGTGGCGTTCGGCGAGGGCGCGGATCGAGGCCAGGTCGCCGGGGAACTGCGCGACGCCGATCGGGACGGCCATGGGCCTGGCGGGCGGTGGCTCTCGTTCGGCTTCGGCGTAGATCCGGATGGCCGAGCCGGCGGTGCCGGTGAGCCAGTGGATGGTGACGTGGGTCAGGAGCGTGTCGGTGTCGAGGCCGTGCTCGTGCATGGCCTGGGCGTTCCAGCCGAGCAGGCCGACGGGCGAGTCGGCCAGGGCGTGCGCGAGGGTCTGCGGTTGCCGGCCCTGCACGGCGCCGTAGGAGGCCTCCTCGTCGACGTAGCGCTGGAAGGCGTGAAGCGCCGCCCGCTCCTGTGGCGAGAGCCGTTCCGGCCACCGCGGATCGTCGTCCGGAGGTGGGAACCACGCCTGGGTCACGTGCACGCCGGCCACCGCCTGTGGTGCGACGCGGCCGAGCTCGGGTGAGATGAACGAGCCCCAGTCGTTGCCGGCCGCGCCGTAGCGGCGGTAGCCGAGCCGCTCCATCAGGACGGCCCAGGCGCGGGCGATCCGGCGTGGGCCCCACCCCGTGTCGGGGGTGGGGCCGGAGAAACCGAAGCCGGGTAGCGACGGGACCACGAGGTCGAACGCGATCGCCGGGTCGAGGCCGTGCCGGCGTGGGTCGCTGAGCGGGTCCAGGATGTCGAGGTACTCGGCGACCGAGCCGGGCCAGCCGTGGCTGAGCACGAGCGGCAGCGCGTCCGGTTCCGGGGAGCGGACATGCAGGAAGTGCACGTTCGCCCCGTCGATGGTGGTCGTGAACTGGGGGTAGGCGTTGAGGCGCGCTTCCTGGGCGCGCCAGTCGTAGCGGTCACGCCAGTGCTCGGCCAGCTCCCGTACGCGGGCCAGTGGCACGCCGTAGCCCTTGTCGCCGCCGGCCGGTTCCGGCGCCCAGCGGGTGCGGGCGAGCCGCTCGCGCAGGTCGGCCAGCTCGTCGCCGGGGATGTCGATCCGGTACGGCCGGATCACTTCGTCGTCGATCATGGGAAACTCCCTTGCCCTGGAGGATCGCCGGCGGCGGGTCAGGCGATCGGGCGGATGATCGTGCCGGATGCCGGCTGGGGCCCGGGGCACCGGTTCAGGCGGGCGGCGATCTCGGTGGCGCGCTCGATGCCCGCGCACTCGACGATCCAGTAGCCGGCCAGCACCTCCTCGGTCTCGGCGAACGGGCCGTCGGTGACGACCTGCGCGTCGTCCGATCCCTGGACCCGGCGCGCCTGCACCGGGGCGGTCAGCCCTTGCGTGTCGACCAGTTCGCCGGATTCGGCCAGCTCGGCGGTGAACTTCCCCAGGAACTCACCGATCGCCGACATCTCCCGCGCGTCAGGAGCGTCGTAGTCGCGCTGCGAACCGTAGACGAGGATCATGTACTTCACGGCGGTTTCTCCTCTTCCTGGGCGCCCTGGCGGCGCCGTTCGGTGGAGACGTCGAAGCCGGACCCGCCGATCGGACACTGACCGCCGAGAAAGTCAGGTCGCCAGGGACGCGAGTTTACGCAGGGAGCGGCGGAGCAGGACGAGCGCGACAGGCCGGGCCAGCGGCCACACGGCCCGGCCGAGCGCGCCGAAGGGCAGCTGGAGCTCCTCCGCCCACACCACCCGGCTGCCGCCGTCGTGCGGGCGTACCCGGATGGCGCCCCGGCCGCGCACGAAACGGCCGGTGTGCGTGACGAGCATCAGCTCAGGAGGCTCCCAGCAGGTGATCGTCATCGTGTCGAGGAACCCGACCGGCCACACCCCCGTGTACGCCTCCAGGGTGCGCTCGCCGACCAGGCGCGCGCTGGTCATGAACATCCACTCGCGATGCCGCGGCCAGTCGGTGACCAGCGCGAACACCTGCTCCGGCGGCGCCGCGACGTGCACGGCGGCGGCCGCGTACACGGGTTTCACCACGATCCCATCCTCACCCATGCGCGAAGGCGAGCGCGACGGCGAGCACGGCGAGGAGGGAGCCCATGGCCACGCGTTGCGCGCGGAGCCACGAGGGACGGGCGGACAGGAAACCGGCGATGCCGCCGGCAGCCAGCACGATCGAGAGGTTGACCAGCAGGGCGACCGCGATCTGAACGCAGCCGAGAATGATGCCCTGGAACAGCACGTTCCCCCGGTCGAGGTCGATGAACTGGGGGATGACCGAAATGTAGAGGAGTGCGATCTTCGGGTTCAGCAGGTTGGTCATCAGGCCCATCATGAAGAGCCGCCGCGGAGGATCGTGCGGCACCTGCCGGGTCGTGAAGACGGACACCCCGCCAGGTTTGAGCGTCTTCCAGGCCAGCCACAGCAGGTACAGCGCTCCCGCGATCCGGATGACGGTCAGGAGCTCGGGGAACGCGGCGAACAACACCGCCAGGCCGAGGTTCGCCCCGACGAGGTAGACGAGGAAACCCGCCGCGACCCCGGCCAGGGAGATGATGCCGGCCCGCCGTCCCTGGCCGGTGCTCCGGGATACGAGATACATCATGTTGGGCCCCGGCGACAGCACCATCCCGAGCCCCACGGAGGCCACACCGAGCACTGCGGTTTGTTCGACCATGCGAAAGAAGCTATCGACAACCCAATCTCGGTACAATGCTCGCAATTCAACTCGGAGCAATGTGGTGATTGCATGGACTTTTGCGAGGTCGCCGATTCCGTCGCCGCGGAGATCGCGGCAGGGAGACTTCGTCCGGGTGACCGGCTGCCACCGCAGCGGATCTTCGCGCGGCGGCACGGCATCGCCGGCTCCACCGCCGCCCGCGTCTACCGGGAGCTGACCCGCCGGGGCCTGACCGTGGGCGAGGTCGGCAGGGGCACCTTCGTCCGGGCCGCCGATCCGCAGCCGGGGCCGGCCTTGGCCGAGCCCACCGGCAGCAGGATCGACCTCGAACTCAACTACCCCGTCGTGCCCGAGCAGGCGAAGCTGCTCGCCGACGGCATCAGCCCCTTGTTGCGCGCCGACGTGCTGGAATCGTCCATGCGGCCGGTCGGCGCGGCAGGCACCCCGATGGCGCGCAGCGTCGTCGCCGACCTGCTCGCGCGCGGGCCGTGGCGCCCCGAACCCGAACGGCTGCTGTTCGCGGGCAACGGCCGTCAGGCGATCGCGGCGGCCCTCGCCGCGCTGGTCCCTCCGGGCGCGCGCCTCGGGGTGGAGGAGCTCACCTACCCGGTGCTCAAGGGGATCGCGACCCGAGCCGGGGTCACGCTCGTCCCGCTGCGGGTCGACGCGGCCGGTCTGGATCCCGCGGCCGTCGAGGCCGCCGCGCGCAAGGCCCCGCTCAAGGCCGTCTACGTCCAGCCGACCATGCACAACCCGTTGTCGATCAGCATGCCCGCGGAACGCAGGGCCGAGCTCGCGGACGTCCTCACCCACCTGGACCTGCCCGCGATCGAGGACGGGATCTGGTCCTTCCTCCGTGACGACCTGCCGCCCCTGGCCGCTTTCGCCCCCGAGCACACGATCCTCGTCGACAGCCTGTCCAAAAGGCTCGCGCCGGGCCTGTCGCTCGGCTTCGCCGTCCTGCCGGGACCCGCCGTCGCGCCCGTCGCGACGGCGCTGCGCTCGGGCGGCTGGACACCGATGCGGTTCGCGCTGGAGGCGGCCACCCGATGGCTGACCGACGACACCGCACGGTCGGTGGCCCGCGCCAAACAGCGAGACGCGGCCATGCGCCAGGAGATCGCCGCGGATCACCTCGGCGCTTTCGCCATACGCAGCGACCCCCGCTCCTACTACTGCTGGTGGGAACTCCCGCCCCCTTGGCGGGCCGACACGTTCGTGGCCGCCGCCGCCCGATACGGCATCGCGATCACCCCCGCGGCCGCTTTCGCCGTCGGACGCAACAGCGCCCCGAACGCGGTCCGCCTCGGCCTGGCCTCACCGCCGCCGCGAACGCTCTCCCGAGCCCTGGCCACCCTGGCCGGGCTCGCCCGATCCACACCGGACGATCTCCTCGCCGAATGACGGCAGTGTTGTCACCGGCCGCCCGTGAACGGCGGCTCGCCCTCCTTGTGCGGGCGGAAGCGCAGCGCCGACCAGACCTCGTCCACCGCGACCTGGCCGTTGGGGCGCAGCCCGTACTCCCCCACGATCGGCCAGAGCGTGTCGCGGTTGATGTCGGAGGCGTTGCCCTTGGGGTAGGCGACCCAGACGACGGCGGGATCGGTGAGCCGGTCGCGGTGCTCGTCCAGCAGCCGCCGGGCCGCGGCGGCGTCGGCCGCGAAGAACACCGCGACGGCGGCCTCCTCCAGGGCGCCGGTGTGGCGGGCGCCCTGCGGCAGCGGATCGACGAGCGGGCGGTGCGCGGCGTCGGAGATCCACACCGTCCGCCCCGGCTTGACCAGGAGCTTGTCGGCAACGGTCTTGGCGGGCATGTCAGGCCTTCGTGTAGGTCAGGTTCAGCACGCCGGTGCTGAACGTCTCGGACTCGGTGAGCGTGAGCGGGACCTGCCCGATCCCGTCCTCGAACAGGCGCTTGCCGGCGCCGACGACGATGGGGTGCACCAGCAGGTGCAGCTCGTCGAGCAGGCCCTCGCGCAGCAGCCAGGACACCAGGGTAGGGCTGCCGGACATGCCGAAGTCCTCGCCGGGCTCCTGCTTGAGCTTGGTCAGGGCCCCGCGCACGTCGCCGCCGATGACCGTGGTGTTCTCCCACTTCGGGTCGGTGAGGGTGGTGGAGACGACGTATTTGGGGCTGGCGTTCAGGGTGGCGGCCATCGGGTCCTTGTCCGGGTCCTGCTGCGGCCAGTGCGCGGCGAAGATCTCGTACGTGCGCCGGCCGAGCAGCGTGGCCCCGGCGGCCCGCATCTGGGCGGCGACGGCCTCGCCCATCTCGTCGTTGTAGTACGGGAAGTGCCAGGTCTCCGGGGCCTCGACGACGCCGTCGAGCGAGATGAACAATCCGGCGGTGATCTTCCGCATGGCTTTCTCCTGTCGGGTGGGAACGCCCTCATCCTCGTACGGACAAATAATTTTGTCAAGACAGGAAAGATCGTCGGGATCGGGAAGTGCTCGGAGAACGCGCACGGCAGGTTGACCGCCCGGTTGAAGTCCAAGGTCACGTTGCCGTCCGCGTCCGGGCTCGGGATGTCGAGGGCGCGGCCGGCCGCATACGTGGTGACGCCGCTGGTCGCGTCGGCGAAAACGGTGTTCAGCCTCCCGTCCGGCAGTCAGGCCAGCCAGCCGGGCGAGCACCCAGGCCGGACCGTCCGGGACGGTGTGCAGGCCCGGCAGGGCCCGGCCGGTGAGCAGGCCGAGCGCGGTGACATCGAACGACCGTCCGTCAATGCCCGCGCACCGCTGATCGACAGTGTGTGTCGCGGACCACTGCAGCAGGAAGCGCAGCGCCTCGTGGGAGAGCGAACCGGGCTCCGCGGTGTAGGCGATCAGCAGCTGATCGGGGTGGGTGTCCACGGAGAACTGCTGCACGTCGAGGGTGAGGGCGCCGACGACGGGGGTGACGGTAGGTCTTGGTGAGCTGCCTCGGGCCCCGTACCTGGTGGGCGGCCCACCACGTACGGAAGTCCGGGTCACGAACGCTGAGCTCCCCGACCAGCGCGCTGAGAGCGGGGTCGTGGGGGGTACGGCCGGCCTCCATGCGCAGCACCGCGACGCATTCACGCGCGGCGCGCGGCCAGTCCGCGTACAGGGACCGGAAGGCGTCGTCGAGGAAGGTCAGCCGGATCAGGTTGCGCTGCGCCGGAGGCAGGGCGCCGAAGTCGGTCAGCAGGGCGGCGGCGCCTCGGTTCCAGGCCAGCACGTCCATGCGGCGGTGGAGGACCATCGCCGGGATGTCCGGCATCGTGTCCAGCAGCTGCCGCAGCCGCGGGGCCACCTCGGACCGGCCGGCCTGCCGTACGGGAGCGGCGGGCGTGACGTCGGCCACGGCGAACAGGTAGTCCCGCTCGTCCGGGGCGAGCCGGAGCGCGTCGGCGAGCGCGTCGAGGACCGGGCGAGAGACCCTGCGGGTCCTGCGAGGAGCCCCCTGGGAGGGGTCAGGACTCCAGGAAGCGCAGGACGGCCAGGACGCGGCGGCTGTAGCCGCTGGCGTGGGCCAGGCCGAGCTTGTCGAACAGCGAGTTGACGTGCTTTTCCACCGCGCTCTGTGACACGTGCAGCTCCTGGGCGATCGAGGCGTTGGTCAGGCCCTGCGCCATCCGTTCCAGCACCTCCCGCTCGCGCACCGTCAGCCGGGCCAGCGGATCCACCTGCGTGGTGCGCGCCAGCAGCTGCCGCACCACCTCCGGGTCGAACGCGGCCCCGCCGGCGCCCACCCGCTCCAGCGCGTCCAGGAAGTCGCCCACCTGCGCCACGCGGTCCTTCAGCAGGTAGCCCACGCCTTCGACGTCGGAGCTCATCAGCTCGGCGGCGTACCGCTTCTCGACGTACTGCGACAGCACCAGCACCTTGACGTGCGGCCAGCGGCGGCGGATCTCCAGCGCCGCCCGCAACCCCTCGTCGGTGTGGGTGGGCGGCATGCGGACGTCCACGACGACGGCGTCCGGGAGGTGCGCGGCGACCGCCTCCACCAGCGCCTCCCCGTTGCCGACGGCGGCCGGCACCTCGTGGCCCTCCTCCGCCAGCAGGCGCACCAGGCCCTCACGCAGCAGCGTGGAGTCCTCGGCCAGGATCACCCGCATGGCAGCACCGCCGTGATCGCCGTCGGACCGCCCTGCGGGCTGTGCACCTCGAAGCCGCCGTCCAGCGCCGCCACCCGGCGGGCCAGCCCCGAAAGTCCCCCGCCGGCCGGGCTGGCGCCGCCGCGGCCGTCGTCGCGCACGTGGACGACCACCGCGGTGTCCCGCTCGGCCACCTCGACCGTGATGCGGGAGGCGCCGGCGTGCTTGGCGGCGTTCGTCACCGCCTCGCACACCACGAAGTACGCCGCCGTCTCCACGGCCATCGGCGGGCGCCGCGTCAGCCGGCACTCGACCGTGACGGGCACGCTGGAGCGTTCCGCCACGCCCGCCAGCGCCTCGCCCAGGCCGAGCGTGTCCAGCCCGCTCGGGTAAACCCGCCAGGCCACCTCGCGCAGCTCGGCCAGCGCCTGCTGCGCCTCGTGGTGGGCCTGCTCCAGCAGCTCGGGACGGCCCCGGCGGGCCCGGCCGACCAGCATCGACAGCGCCACCAGCCGCTGCTGCAGCCCGTCGTGCAGGTCGCGCTCGATCCGGCGCCGCTCGGAGTCGACCGCCGTGACGATGCCGGCGCGGCTCTCGGCCAGCTCGGCGATGCGGCGTTCGAGCGCCTCGGTGGGGTCGGGGGCCAGCAGGCGCAGCGCCAGCCGGCGTTCCACGGCGTGCACGCCGACCACGCCCGACAGGTCCAGGAACAGCAGCACGACACCGCCCACGAGGAAGTAGGCGACCAGCGGCGCCGAAGGGCGCATCCCGTCGAACGGCTCGCCCCTGCTCCACGCCGCCACCAGTCGCACGACGGCCACCGCTCCGGCCACCAGCAGCGCGATCACCAGGCCGCCCAGGACGCCGACCGGGACCCGGGCGGCGAGGTAGCCGGTCGCGCGGCCGTCGTGCGGGCCGGGCCGCAGCGCCTCCAGCGCTCGCAGGTCGAGGCGCAGGCGGCGGGCCTCCAGGCGGGCCAGCCGCCGGGCCGACACCCCCACGTTCGGGTTGCCCAGGAACGGCAGCGTCAGCACCAGGAACGCCAGGTCCAGCAGTGCGGTGAGCGCGCCGAGCGTGACCGTGCCCAGCAGGCGCAGCCCGTCAGCGGCGACTCGCATGCCTGCCCTTGCGCCGCTCGCTGAGGCGTACCACGACGAAGACCACGATCACGAGCGCGACGATGCCGATCACGACGTTGGTGCCGATGCCGACGTACGTCTCCACGACCTCCCATTCCTCGCCGAGCCAGTAGCCGGCCATGACGAAGAGGGTGTTCCAGATGAGGCTTCCGGCCGTGGTGAGCAGGGTGAAGATCGTGATGGGCATCCGTTCGACGCCCGCCGGGATGGAGATGAGGCTGCGGAAGATCGGGATCATCCGGCCGAAGAAGACGGTCTTGCGGCCGTGGCGCTGGAACCACGCCTCGGTCTTCTCGATGTCGGCGACCTTGACGAGGGGCAGCTTGGCCGCGATGGCCAGCGTGCGGTCGCGCCCGAGCAGGGCTCCCACGCCGTACAGGGCCAGCGCCCCGATCACGGAGCCGAGGGTCGTGAACACCAGCACCGCAACGAGGTCCATCTGTCCTCGGCTCGCGGTGAAACCGGCCAGCGGCAGGATCACCTCGCTCGGCAGGGGCGGGAAGAGGTTCTCCAGCGCGATCGCGAGACCCGCCCCGGGTGCCCCGAGGCTCTCCATCAGTCCAACCAGCCAGTCAGTCATGGGTAAAGGGTAGGGAAGATCGGATGAGCCCGGAATGAGGTTGGCTTCCCTCGTCGCACTGTGGCAAACCTCAGCCTCTTGTACCGTACACTGTACGGTTGTGACTGTTGTGACGGATCTGGTGCGGCACGCTGCCGTCTTCGAGCCCGGCGACCCGCCCAGATGCGGGCGGATGATCTTCCTTGACCCTGGTGGCGAATCTCTCGTCACAATCGTGGAACGGTTCGGCGACGGGCCTGTGCGCACCCGCGAGGCGGCGGCCACGCACGTTCCGGTCGGCGAGGCCGTGGCGGCGCTGGCGCGGGCCCGCGCCGACGCGCGCGCCCACCCGGCGGCCCGCTTCTGGGGCGCGGTGGCGGTCGTGGCGCTGCAACTCGTCACCCGCGGCCGGATCCTGCCGGGCGTGTCGGCCACCGACCACGACTGCTGGCGGGCCGGCCCGCTCGACGCCGGCGACCTGCGCCGGGTGCGCGAGCTGGCCGCCGCCATGCCCGCCGAGGCCCGCGCCGTCCCGCGCCAGGAGGCAGGCGGCGAGCCGTGGCTGCCGGACGCCGAGCAGCTCGTACGGGCCTTCCTCGACGCCGTGGCCGACACCATGCCGCGCTCGCCAGGAGCCGTCCTGGCCACCGGCGCCCGCGCGTACGCCGCCGCCGAGCCCGTCAAGGTGCCCCGCCTGCGCCGCTGGGCCGAGGAGAACTCCGCGGCGCTCGACTCCGGCGTACGGCTGTCGCTGCGGATCGAGGCCGACGACCCGGCCGCCGCCGAGTTCCGCGCCGTCGCCCAGCTGCACAGCCTCGCCGACCCCGCGCTCGTCGTCGACGCCGCCGACCTGTGGCACGGCCGCGCCGCCGGGTTCGGGCCGCGTGCCCGCATCGAGGCCACCCTCGCCGTCCGCCGCGCCGCCCGCGTCTGGCCCCGGCTGGCACGGCTGCTGGACGCCGCCGTGCCCGACGAGCTGACGCTCAGCGACGACGACCTCGGCGAGCTGCTCTCGGGCGCGGCCGACCGGCTGGCCGCCGCCGGCGTCGACGTCCACTGGCCCCGCTCCCTCGTACGGGGGCTCAGCGCCCGCGCCGTCGTCGGCGAACGCGACCCCGCCCCCTCCGACCTGCCGTCGTTCCTCGGCGGCCGGCACCTGACCAGCTTCGACTGGCGGCTCGCCCTCGGCGGCGAGCCGCTGACCGCCGCCGAGATGGACCGGCTCGCCGAGGCCCACCGGCCCGTCGTCCGCCTGCGCAACCAGTGGGTCCTCATCGACCCCGCCCTGGCCCGCAAGGCCCGCGAACGCGAGCTCAAGCCGCTGACCGGCGTCGAGGCGCTCGCCGCCGCCCTGACCGGCACCGCCGAGGTCGACGGCGAGCAGGTCACCGTCGAGCCCTCCGCGTGGCTGGACGACCTGCGCCGCCACCTGGCCGAGCCGCCCGCCGACGTCGCCGTGCCCGCGGGCCTGGCCGCGACCCTGCGCGACTACCAGCTGGCCGGGCTGCGCTGGCTGGCCAGGATGACCTCGCTCGGGCTCGGCGCCTGCCTGGCCGACGACATGGGCCTGGGCAAGACGATCACGCTCATCGCCCTCCACCTGCACCGCTCCGGCGCCGGGCCGACGCTGGTGGTGTGCCCGGCCTCGCTGCTGGGCAACTGGGAACGCGAGATCACCCGCTTCGCCCCCGGCGTCCCCGTACGCCGCTACCACGGTGCCGGCCGCACCCTGGCCGAGGAGGGCTTCGTGCTCACCACGTACGCCACCATGCGCCTGGACGCCCCCCGCCTGGCCGACCACCCCTGGGGACTGCTGGTGGCCGACGAGGCGCAGCACGTCAAGAACCCCGCCTCCGGCACCGCCAAGGCCCTGCGCGAGATTCCCGCCGCCGCCCGCGTCGCCCTGACCGGCACCCCCGTGGAGAACAACCTGTCGGAGCTGTGGGCCATCCTCGACTGGACCACCCCGGGACTGCTCGGCCCGCTGACCAGGTTCCGGGCACGGTGGGCCAGCCACATCGAAGGCGGCGACACCGAGACCGCCGAACGGCTGGCCCGCCTGGTCGGGCCGTTCCTGCTGCGCCGCCGCAAGAGCGACCCCGGCATCGCCCCCGAGCTGCCCGCCAAGACCGAGACCGACCGCCCCGTCGCGCTCACCGCCGAACAGGCCGGCCTGTACGAGGCCGTCGTCCGCGAGAGCATGACCCAGATCGCCGCCGCCTCCGGCATGGCCAGGCGCGGCCTCATCGTCAAGCTGCTCACCGCGCTCAAACAGATCTGCAACCACCCCGCCCAGTACCTGCACGAGAGCGGGCCGCGCCTGGCCGGCCGCTCCGGCAAGCTGGAACTGCTCGACGAGCTCGTCGACACGATCGTCGCCGAGGACGGCGCCGTCCTGGTCTTCACCCAGTACGTCGCCATGGCCCGCCTCATCGAACGCCACCTGACCGGCCGCGGCGTGGCCACCCAGCTCCTGCACGGCGGCACCCCGGTCGCCCGCCGCGAGGAGCTGGTCCAGCACTTCCAGGACGGCCACGTCCCGGTGTTCCTGCTGTCGCTCAAGGCCGCCGGCACCGGGCTCAACCTCACCCGCGCCGACCACGTCATCCACTTCGACCGCTGGTGGAACCCTGCCGTCGAGGACCAGGCCACCGACCGTGCCCACCGCATCGGCCAGAGCCGCCCCGTCCAGGTGCACCGCCTGATCGCCGAAGGCACGATCGAAGACCGCATCGCCCAGATGCTCGCCGCCAAACGCTCGCTCGCCGACGCCGTGCTCGCCTCCGGCGAGGCCGCGCTCACCGAACTGACCGACGCCGAACTCGCCGCCCTCGTGGAGCTCCGATGACGGATCCCCGCGGCTTCGCCGCCTTCCCCCCGCAACGCGCCGGCGCCCGCTTCGCCACCACCTGGTGGGGACGCGCCTGGATCAAGGCCATGGAGGACACCTCGCTCGACCAGACCCTGCTGCGCCGCGGACGCGCGTACGCCAAGACCGGGCGGCTCGGCCCCATCACCGTCAGCCCCGGCCGCATCGCCGCCGTCGCCGAGGACGAGTACGACACCGTCGTCGCCGTCGAACAGCTCGGCGACGCGGAATGGGAACGCTTCCTCGACCAGGTCGCCGCCAAGGCCGGCCACATCGCCGCACTGCTCGACCGCGACATGCCGCACGAGCTGGTCGCCGACGCGGACGACGCCGCCGTGCCGCTGCTGCCGTCCGTGGGCGACCTGACGCCCGAATGCTCCTGCCCCGACTGGGGCCACCCGTGCGTGCACGCCGCCGCGCTGTGCTATCAGGTGTCCTGGCTGCTGGACGCCGACCCGTTCGTGCTGCTGCTGATGCGCGGGCGCGGCGAGCGCGAGCTGATCGAGGCGCTGCAGCGGCGCGACACCCCGCGCGCTGGAGCGGCCGGGGCGCCGCGCGGGGTGCCGGCCGCCGAGGCGTTCGCGGCGGGCGTGCCGCCGCTGCCGCAGCCGCCGCCGTTCGAGGTGGTCTTCACCGCGCCCGCCCTGGAGCCGGGCGCCGGCGTGGACGTGGCCGCGCTGGCGGCGCTGGCCGCCTCGGCTGCCGCCCGGGCGCGCGAGCTGCTCCTGCGCGGGCGGCTGCCCGACCTGACGCCGCACCAGGACCACGTCCGCCTGGCCGCCGACCACGGCCTGGACGCCGGAGTCGGCGCCGCCGCCGTCGAGATCTGGCGGTACGGCGGCGCAGACGGCCTCGACACGCTCGAGACCTCCTGGACCCCGCCCTCGCGCGACCTGGCGAGGGCGCAGGCGCGGCTGGAGGCCGGATGGGAAGGCGCCGGCCCGCCCGCGATCCGTGCCTGGCGCAACCGCTGGACCCTCGGCGACCGGCAGATGCGTTACGGCCGCGACGGCCGCTGGTACCCGTTCGCCCGGCGCGGCGATGAATGGTGGCCGGCGGGCCCGCCCGAACGCGACCCGGCGACGCTCATGGGCTGACCCCACGTGCGCCGCCGGTGCCCGGCAGGCGTGATCAGCACGCGCCCGGGCGCTGGTCACCCCCTTCGCCCATGGCCAGCACGTCGTTGAGCGCCTCCGTCGAGCTGGGATGCGTGTAGACCGCGTCCCGCAGCTCGGCGGCGGTCACGTGGTGGCGCATGGCCAGCGCGATCGTGTTGATGATCTCCTGGGCGTCGACGCTGAGCAGCGCGGCGCCGAGGATCTCGTCGGTCTCGGCGTCGATGACGAACTTCATCAGGCCGCGCGTCTCCTCCACCACGTACGCCCGCGGCATCGCGACGATGTCGGCCACCGGCTGCTTGGCGATCTTGACGCGGTGGCCGGCCGCGCGCGCCTCCCGCTCGGTCAGCCCGACCGTGGCCAGCGGCGGCGTCACGAACAACGTCGCCGGGATCGCCACCCGATCCGCCCGCGACCGTCTTCCCTCGCCGACCAGCTGGTCGAGCACGATCCGGCTGTCGTCCAGCGAGATGTAGGTGAACTGCGGGCCGCCGTTGACGTCGCCGAGCGCGAAGATGTGCGGCTGGCTCGTCCTCAGGCGCTCGTCCACCTCGATCCCGCCGCGCCCGGTCGTGCGCACGCCCGCGGCGTCCAGATCGAGCCCCTGGGTGACCGGTGTGCGGCCGACCGCCGCGAGGACGGCGTCGGCCGCCACGCTGTGGCGCTGCCCGTCGCGCTCGTAGACGACGTCGGTCTGGGCCACGCCGTCGCGGACCTCGGTGACGGCGGCGCTCGTGACGAACTCGACGCCCTCACCCCGCATGATGCCGAGCGCGGCCTGGGCCACGTCGTCGTCGAGCCGGCCGAGGATCTCCGGCGCGGCCTCCAGCACCGTGACACGGGAGCCGAACTGCCCGTAGATGGAGGCGAACTCCAGGCCGAGGAAGCCGCCCCCGATGATCACCAGCCGGTCCGGCAGGTCGGTGCTGTGGATCAGGTCGGTGCTGGTGGCCAGGCGCTTGCTGTCGCGCAGGCCCGCGATGTCGGGGACGATCGGCTCGGAGCCGGTGTTGATGACGATGGTGTCCGCGGTGACCGTGGCATGGTCGGCGCCCTGGGCGACCTCGACGGTGTGCGGGTCGGTGAAGCGGGCGCGGCCGGTGAGCAGGGTGATCGTCTCGGCGGACTGCATCGCGTCGCGGTTGCCCGCGCGGAACTTCGACGTCAGCGCGTGCACCTCGCCGACGGAGCGGGCGTACCACTCCCGCGGCGAGTCCTCCGGGCGCCGCTTGCGGGAGTGGTGGACGAGTGCCTTGGTCGGCACGCAGCCCACGTTGGGGCAGGTGCCGCCGTACATCTGGTCGGACTGCTCGACGAGGACGACGTTCCTGCCCAGTTTGCCCAGCTCGGCGGCCACGGTCTTGCCGCCCTTGCCGAAGCCGACCACGAGAACGTCGGCGTTGATGGTGGTGCTCATGGAATCTCCAGGTCTGTCAGTGCAGCCGGGAATGTCGTACGGCATGTCAGCCACGACCGGCCCCCGGTCCTTCCTCCCTACCCATCACGTCTGGTTATGGACGCCATAAGCGCTGCTCAGGCGGCGCCCGGCTCGGCGAACCCGCTGACGAACACGGCCACGGCGCGGCGGCGGGAAGCGGCCGGCCACACCGCCCACGTACGGCGCACCAGCGGATGGCCGACCAGCGGCGACCAGGCGACGTTCTCCGGCAGCGGCTGCGACCAGTGCGGCGGCGCCAGGGCGAAGGACTGCCCGGCGCTGACGGCCGCCAGCTTCACCTCGGCGATCAGCGCCTGGCCCTCGGGAGCGGGCGGCCCCAGGTCGAGGCCGTGGCTGCGCAGGATGGCGGTCAGCTCGTCGAACCAGGCGGGGCTGCCTGAGCGCGGGAAGGACACCCACGTCAGACCGGTTAGCGCCTCCAGGTGGATGCCGTCGGGGCCGCCCAGCTCGGCGGCCTGGTCGGCGGACAGCAGCACGCCCAGGCGTTCCCTGACCACGAGCATCGCGTCGAACTCGCGGCCCGGCGGACGCTCGCGGAGCAGGGCCACGTCGAGCTCGCCCGCCTGCAGCGCCGCCTGCTGCGCGGCCGTCGACAGGTGCAGGGCCTGCACGCGCGTCTCGGGGCAGGCCAGGGCCAGCCGCTCCAGCGGCGGGCCGAGCAGGTCGGACGGCAGCTCCAGCGGGATGCCCAGCCGTAGCACCCCGCCGGCCTCGCCGGAGTAGCGGCCCATCGCGCGCAACAAGTGGTCGTGCCGGGCCAGCAGCGCCCGGGCCTCGCCGAGCAGCGTTGTTCCGGCCTCGGTGGGGCTCACGCCCGTGCTGCTGCGCACCAGCAGTTTGACGCCGAGCTGGCGTTCGAGCGCGTTGACCGTCTGCGACAGGGCCGGCTGGCTGATGTGCAGCCGCCGCGCCGCCGCCGACATGCCGCCTTCCTCCGTCACCACGACGAACGCGCGCAGTTCCCGCAATTCCATGTGGTCATGCCATCACACGTCCAGGAGTCCC
This sequence comes from Nonomuraea terrae, assembly GCF_004348995.1. Taxonomy (GTDB): domain Bacteria; phylum Actinomycetota; class Actinomycetes; order Streptosporangiales; family Streptosporangiaceae; genus Nonomuraea; species Nonomuraea terrae. Next base: position 53,389 of record NZ_SMKQ01000014.1, on the reverse strand, counting down.
GCGTCGGAGGCCACCGAGACGACGGAGCGGACGGCGGAGGAATCGCCGACCAGGACCGGCACGCAGTGGGCCAGATCCGCGCGGGCGGTGGTGTGGCCACCGCGGACGTCGAGGTCCACGGCCGTGCGGCAGCCGCCGGTGGCGCCGAGGACCGTGATCCTCATGGTCGCGTTCCTCCCCCGCGATCAAGCGGACGGCGTGACCGGGGACCGCAGGCCGAGCCACTGCTCGGCGTCCCAGGCCTGGAACCGCTCCACCTCGGTGAACCCCAGCTTTGCCGCGAGGCGCATCGAGCCGACGTTGGCGGTCTGGGTGGTGAGCACCACCGGCTCGCCGGGAAGGACGCCGTCGAACCAGTCGAGTGCCGCCGCGCATCCCTCGGCGGCGTACCCGAAACCCCACGCCCGCGGCAGGAACAGGTAACCGAGATCGACCTTCCCCGCGGCAGCCGGGCGACGGTGCCCCGTTGCTCTCCTGAGCAGGATCTGGCCGATCATCGCCCCGTCGAGATCAACGACGAAACTCCCGGGCCACCGCTCGGGCACCTCGGGTATCTCGCGCTCAAGCTCGTCACGCGGGCGGGGGCCGCCGAGGTAGGTGTGCACCTCCGGCGACGCCAGCAGCTCGATGAACGCCGCACGGTCCCGGGCCTCGGACGCGCGGAGCACGAGCCGCTCGGTCTTGATCGGGGCAGGTGGCCAGGTGACGGACCCTAGTTCAGTCATGGCGGGCAACCTATCGCGCGCCCGCGAACGCGCTTGCACGACTCCCGAACAAAGTCACGGCTTCGGCGCACACCGCCATTGCCCACGTACCGCCCGGTCGGTGGCCGGCACATCGGCCCGCCAGGAACCGTCCGGCGCCCTTGGAGGCCCAGCTCTGCCCGACCATGGCCGTGGACATCACCGCCCGTACTGAGCGGATGCGCGAGCACGGTGCGACGTCCTGCCGGCGCAGCGACCGGCCCCGCCCTCCCTGGCTGGGCACGGTGCCCTCCTTACGGCTCACCACGGCGGACACCGGCGTGGTCGTCGCCGAGGGCCTGTCCCCGCGCGCGGGCGCGGGTCACGCGCTCCGATCGTTCCCGCTGAACAGCCTGTCCAGATGCAGATCGATCGCGGTGAGCGCGTCCTGGGGCCCGATCACGTCCAGTTCGATCAGCGGCGTGAAGCCGGTGAGGGCGAGGAGCAGGTTGGTCTCGGTCGCCGGGTCGCGGTCAGAGTCGATGAGGCCGTCGGCGACCGCCTGGCGGATCAACTGCTCGACGAGGGCCCGTCCTCGGGCGAGGCCGCGGCGCGCCTGCTCGTGGACGGCCTCGTCGTGCAGCGCCTCCAGGACATAGGCGGCGCTCATCCGGCTGGTCGCGCGGGCGTCGGCATGCAGGGGGAGCATTTCCGCGAGCGTCAGTCGCAGTACGTCACGGGGGTGCGGACGGTCACCGAGCTTGTCGAGGCCCTGGCTGACGCGCAGCGAGGTCTGCTCGGACGCGAAGTCCATGGCGAAGGAGAGCATGGCGGCCCGGGAGGCGAAATAGTGCTGCAGCTGCCCGAGGGAGATGCCCGCCTCCTGCGCCACCACGCGCATCGTCAGCTGCGTGACGCCGCGCTGTTCCACCACCCGCCACAGCGCGCGGGCGATCGCTTCGCGGCGTCCGCGGTGATCCACCTGTTTCGGCATCGCCGGCCCCTCCCTCGTACCCCGGGACTGTTCCAATACGATTGACATAATACACCTGACCCATAATCCTGAGGTCCACTCGAGGGAAGGAATCGTCATGTCCGAACAGCCAAAGGTACGGACCACGGAAGGCGTGGTGCAGGGGCGCCGGCGGCAGGGGCACGCGGTGTTCCGCGGCATCCCCTACGCCCAGCCCCCGGTCGGAGCGCTCCGCTTCGCCGCGCCCGCGCCGCCGCACCGCTGGGAGGGGACGAGGCAGGCGGTCGAGTTCGGCCCCGTGGTGCCGCTGTCCCTGCCGATCGACGTGCCCCCGCAGGGCACCGACTGGCTGACGCTCAACGTCGGCACTCCGGATCCCGGCGCGGCGGGACTGCCGGTGCTGGTGTGGATCCCCGTGGGCGGCTACCTCTCGGCGGCGTCGAGCGACCCGATGTTCGACCCGGCAGCGCTGGCCGAGGCGGGACTCGTCGTGGTGACCATCAACTGCCGCGTGGGCGCGGAGGGATTCGCGTTCCTCGACGACGCGCCGCCCAACCGAGGATTCCTCGACCAGATCGCGGCGCTGGAGTGGGTGCAGCGCAACATCGCCGCCTTCGGAGGCGACCCCGGCCAGGTCACCGTGGCCGGGGTGTCTGCCGGGGCAGGGTCGGTCGCCGCCCTGCTGACGATGAAGCCGGCGCGCGGCCTGTTCCGGCGTGCCATCGCCCATTCGGTGCCGGGGCTGCACAGCACCCCCGCGCTGGCACGGCAGGTCACCGCCGCGTTCGCGGACCGGCTCGGCGCTACGGCCCCCACCGCCGAGGCCCTGCGCGACATCGACCCCTGGCACCTGGCCGCCGAGCTCACCTCCTTCAACGCCGGCCTCCACGCGCACCGGGAGAGCTGGGGACGCCTCACGGAGACCGGCACCGCGCTGTGCCCCGTCGTCGACGGCGAGGTCCTCCCCGAAACGCCCTGGACCGCGCTGACCGGCGCGCGCGCGAGCGGGACCGAGCTGCTCGTCGGCCACACCCGGGACGAATTCCGGCTGTTCAGCGTCATGAGCGGACGGCAGGGCACCTTCACCGAGCAGGACGCCCGTGCGGCCCTGGAGCTGCTCGCCCCGCAGCCGCACGGCGCGGAGGGGTACCGTGCCGCGTTTCCGCAGGCCGGCCCGGAGGAGCTGGTGGAGACGGTGTACTCCGACGCCCTCTTCCGCATGCCGTCACAGAAGCTGGCCGAGGCGAACGCCGCAGCCGGCGGCACCTCGTACCTGTTCGAACTGTGCTGGGTTGCCCCGGCCCTCGGCGGCATCCTGGGCGCCTGCCACAGCCTCGACGTGCCCCTGGCGTTCGGCACGCTGAACAGCCCCGTCGGCACCCAGCTCATCGGCGAAGAGCCCTCTCCCGAGGCCGTCGCGCTCTCCCGCGAACTCCAGGAGGCATGGGTCCGCTTCGTCACCACCGGCGACGCGGGCTGGGCCGCCCACCGGCCCGGCGGGCACCTCACCCGCGTCCTGGACACCGAATCGGAGACTCTGCCCTACCCCGAACAGGCCTCCCGCCGGATCTGGGAAGGTCACTCCCCCGCTCCCTTCGATCTGTCGTAGGGGCGGAGACACCGCAGGGCGGAGGCTTGTCGTTTCAATCCCGGCCGGACAGCCCCAGCTGGACGCCACCCGACAGGCCGGGTGACCGCGGCGGCCGCAGGCCGGGGGCCAGGACGAGCGTGACCGCGGCCGACGCGGCGGCCATGACGGCCATCGCCGTCGCGGGCGAGGTGTGCTGGGCGACGGCGCCCGCCAGGGCCGCTCCGACGCCCTGCATGGTCATCATCCCGGAGGAGTGCAGGCCGAGCGCGTGCCCGCGCAGCTCGTCCGGGGTGAGGGCGACCAGCCGTTCCTGCAGCAGCAGGCTGGCCGCGTAACCGACCGAGGCGAGCACGATCGCCGCCGCGGCCACCGGCAGGGCCGGCTCCAGCACGAACACCAGGTACGGCACGGCCAGCAGCAGCCGTAGTGGCGCGGCCAGCCGTTCCCGCCACCGCTGCGGCGTGAACCGGCCGATCAGCAGGTCCCCGGCCAGCATGCCGAGCGCTGCCAGCGCGAACAGGGCGCCGGCGTACACGGGGGCGTACGGGACGAACAGCGCCTCACAGCCGACGATCAGCCCGTTGGGCACCCACAGCGCCAGGTAGACGTAGCGGCGGGGCGCCGACGACCACAGCCGCCGATTGCCGCGCCACGTCGCCGCGACCGACGGGCGCCCGCTCGCGCGGGCCGGGCGGCGGGCCAGCCCGAACCGCGCCACCAGCGCGTCCAGCAGGTACAGCGCGGCGGCGGCGAGCAACGTGCCGCGCGGCGACAGCGCGGTCACCAGCAGACCGCCGGCCGCGTACCCGGCGATCTGCAGCAGGCCGGTCGACATGTTGAGCACCGAACGGCCGAGCAGGTAAGCCTCGCGCGGCAGGACGTCGGTGAGCAGCCCGTAGCGCACGCCGCCGCCCAGTGAGGCGAGCACGCCGAGCGCGAACAGCAGGGCGAAGACCGCGCCCACCGGCAGCCCGGGGATCGCCAGCGCCGCCGTTCCCACCGCGAACGCCGCCGCCAGGCCGCTCATCGCCGCCCGCGGCGGCAGCCGGTCGGCCGCCGACAGCAGCGCCGTCGCCCCCACCACCTGGGCCAGCGAGGGGCCGAACATGCTCAGCGCCGACAGCAGCGGCGAGGCGGTCTCGGCGTAGACGAGCGTGCCGAGGGCCAGCCCGCTCACCGTCGAAGCCGCCGTCTGCCCGGCGGACGCGGCGAACAGCGTCGCGAACTCCCGCACCCGGAAAAGATCCTCATACGTACGCATGAGGGAGTCCTATTCCAGCGCGGATCGGCGCTGTTAGAGTTTCGCGGGGGAGCGAAACATGGGCTACTGGCAGGTCAGCGCCGACACGCTCGCGCGCGGCCGGTTCACCGTGTCACCGCTGTCGGAGACCATCGCCGCCCTGATCACGCTGGTCACGGGCTCGCCCGCGCACCCGGGCGAGCGGGCCTGGCTCGACGCCCACCGGCCCGCCTTCCGCGACCTGCTGGCCGCCGACCCGGTCACCGCGCTGCTCGTCCGGGCCGCGCTGGGCCGCCACTGGATCGCCGACTTCCTCACTCCCCCGCCGTCCGGCGGGCCGGAGCGGACGTTCGAGGACGAGCTGCGGGTCATCCGCGCCACCCCGGCCGAGGTCGCTCGGACGGACCTGGGGGTCGCGCTCGGCGGGCCGCTGCCGGCCGCCCTCGACCGAGACGACCTGCCCGTACGGACCGGCCGGCCTGGTGGAGTGGGTGTGGCGGCGGACCGTGTTGCCGGACTGGCCGCGCAGACGGCGGATCATCGAGGCCGACATCGTGGCCAGGACCGAACGGCTGAGCCAGGGCGGCTGGGCGGCGGCGCTGACCGACCTGCGGCCGGGGATGCGCTGGCTGGGCGACGGCCGGCTGCGGATCAACGCCCACGACCGGCCGCCCCGCGAGCTGACCGGGGCCGAGCTGGTGTTCGTCCCCGTCGTGCCGAGCAGGGCGTGGGTGGCCTGGCGGCTGCCGGACCGGTACGCGGTCATCTACCCGTGCGCCGGCCAGCTCCTCGCCGAGCGGCAGGCGCCCGCCGCGCTGTCCCGCCTGCTCGGCCCCGCCCGTGCGACCGTCCTCGTCCTGCTCGACACCCCCAAGAGCACCACCCAGCTGGTGGCGCTGACCGGTCAGGGGCTCGGCTCGGTCGGACGGCACCTGAAGATCCTCCTGGACGCCGGCCTGATCCGCCGCCGCCGGTCCGGCCGCTCGGTGCTGTACTGGCGCACCGCGACCGGCGACGCGCTGGCGACCGGCCAGGAATCCTCCTGACGCCGTCGCGTGTCAGAGCTTCACCAGCATCTTGCCCACGTTGCCGCCGCGCATCATGTCCAGGAAGGCCGCGGGTGCCTGCTCTATGCTCTCGGCCACGGTCACCTCGGTGCGCAGCGAGCCGTCGGCCAGCCAGCCGGCCGCCCTGCCGATCCACTCCGGGAACAGGTGGAAGTAAGAGTTGATCAGCATGCCCCGCAGGGTGGCGTCCCTGGCGGCCAAGCTGAACAGGTTGCTCGGGCCGGGAACCGGCTCGGTGGCGTTGTAGGAGCTGATCGCGCCCACCATCGCGATCCTGCCGCCGGGACGCAGCGCGTCGATGGCCGCCACCAGGTGGTCGCCGCCGACGTGGTCGACGTAGACGTCGACGCCGCCGGGAGCGGCCTCGGCCAGCTGCCCGGCGACCGAACCGGCACGGTGGTCGATCGCGGCGTCGTAGCCGAAGTCCGTCACGATCTTCTTGGTCTTGAGCGTCCCGCCGGCGGAGCCGATCACGCGGGAGGCGCCGAGCTTGCGGGCGAGCTGCCCGGCGACGCTGCCCACCGCCCCGGCCGCCGCCGAGACGAAGACCACGTCGCCCTCCCGTACGGGGGCCACCTGGGTCAGGGCCGCGTACGCGGTCAGCCCGGTGGTGCCCAGCGGCCCCAGCCACGCCTCGGCAGGGGCCAGGGCGAGGTCGGCGACGGTCACGGCCGCGGCGTCCACCGCGGCGTACTCACGCCAGCCCAGGAAATGCACGACGGTCGCACCCACCGGGACGTCCGCCGAGCGCGAGGCCACCACCTCGCCGATCGCAGAGCCGTCCATCGGCGCGCCGAGCTCGAACGGCGGCAGGTAGGACTCGGCGTCGTCCATCCGCTCACGCATGTAGGGATCGACCGACATCCAGGTGTTGCGGACCACGACCTGGCCCTCGGCCGGCTCAGGCAGCGCGGTGGAGACCAGCCGGAAGTCCTCCGGGAGCTGCTCGCCGACAGGGCGGGCCGCCAGGTGGATCTCACGGTTCACGATCACGGTGTGCTCCTCACTCGTGTGGTTCGGGCTCCACTCTGGGCAGGGGCGCGCACGATCGGCTGGGGGTTCGCTGCGGGTACCGTGACCTGATGCGATTCGGCGTACTCGGCCCTCTTGCGGTGTGGACCGGCGACGGGCGCCCCGTGCGGGTCCCCGAGGTGAAGGTCCGGGCACTTCTCGCCGACCTGCTGGCCCACGACGGGGGGCCGGTCTCCGCCGACCGCCTGGCCGAGGACCTGTGGGGGGACGACCCGCCGGGCAACCCCGTCAACACGCTGCAGACCAAGGTGTCCCAGCTGCGCCGCGCCCTGGGGGACGGCCGACTGGTGGCCTTCGAGGCGGCCGGCTACGTCCTGCGTGCCACCGACGTGGACGCCGCCCGCTTCGCCGCGCTGCTCGACCGGGCCCGTGCCACCGCTGATCTCCGGGCGAAGGCCGCGCTGCTGTCGGACGCGCTGGCGCTGTGGCGCGGTCCCGCCTACGCCGACTTCCGCGACGAGGGGTTCGTCCGCACCGCCGCCACCCGTCTGGAGGAGCAGCGCCTGACCGCGCTGGAGGAACAGGCGGAAGTACGGCTGGAACTCGGCGAGCACGGCCGGCTGGCCGACGAGCTGGGCGAGCTGGTGGCCGCCCACCCGCTGCGCGAACGCCTGCGCGCCGCCCACCTGCGCGCGCTCTACCGGTCGGGACGGCAGGCGGAGGCGCTGGCCGGCTACGACGAACTGCGGCGCCTGCTCACCGACGAGCTGGGCCTCGACCCCGGCCCGGAACTGGCCGCCCTCCACCAGGCGATGTTGCGTCAGGATCCCTCGCTCGCGCCTCCGCGCCCGCCGACGAACCTCCCCGCGCCGCTCACCGGGCTGATCGGCCGTGAACAGGCGGTGGCCGAGGTCGGCGCCCTGCTCGGCTCCGCGCGTCTGGTCACGCTGACGGGCCCGGGCGGTGTCGGCAAGACCCGGCTCGCCCTGGCGGTCGCCGACCTCGCCGCCGGCGACTTCCCCGACGGGGTGTGGCTGGTCGAGCTGGCAGGGGCCTCGGGTGCGACGGCGACCGTGGCCGAGGTGGTGGCCGCCGAGCTGGGCGTCCGCGACGACACGGCGACGGGTTCGCGTCCCGGCGTGCGACCGGCCGGCCTGGCGGACCGGCTGGCCGACGCCCTGCGCGGCCGGCGGCTGCTGCTCGTGCTGGACAACTGCGAGCACGTGATCGAACAGGTCGCCGAGCTGGTGGACCTGCTCCTGGGGGCCGCCCCGGATCTGCGGGTGCTGACGACCGGCCAGGAGTCGCTGGCGATCCCCGGCGAGACGCTGTACGTGGTGCCGCCGCTCGGCCTTCCGGCGCCCGGCGCGGACCCGCGGGAAGCCGCCTCCGTACGGCTGTTCGTGGCCCGTGCGGCAGCCGCCGCACCCGGGTTCGTGCTGGACGCGGCGAGCGCGCCCGCGGTGGCGGCGATCTGCAGGAGGCTGGACGGCCTGCCGCTGGCGCTGGAGCTGGCCGCCGCCCGGGTACGCGCCCTGGGTGTCCGGGCTGTGGCGGATCGGCTGGACGACCGCTTCCACCTGCTCGCCGTCTCGGGCCGAGGACGACCGGCCCGCCAGCAGACCCTGCGCGCGGTGATCGACTGGAGCTGGGATCAGCTCACCGAGCAGCAGCGGCTGATCCTGCTCCGGCCGGCGGTCCACCCGGGAGGCTGCACGCTGGAGGCGGCCGAGGCGGTGTGCGCGGGTCCCGGGCTCGATGTCGCCCATCTGCTCCACCAGTTGGTGGCCAGGTCCATGGTGGAGACCTCCGGCGGATCCCGCTACCGGCTGCTGGAGTCGATCGCCGCCTACTGCCTCGAACGGCTCCCCCACGACGACCCCGCCTTCCAACGCCGCGACCTCCACTACACCGAACTCGCCGAACAGGCCCGGCCCCATCTCCACGGTCCCGCCCAGCGCCGGTGGCTGGACCGCCTCGACACCGAGGCGCCCAACCTGCGGGCCACGCTGGAGCACACCACCGACCGCGCACTGGCTCTGCGCCTGGTCGAGGCCCTGGCGTGGTACTGGTACCTGCGCGGCAGGCATCGCGAGGGCCGCGCCTCCTTCGCCGCCGCCATGGCCCTGCCCGGAGCACGGTCCCCGAGGGCGCGAGCCTGGGAGGCCGGGTTCGCGATGCTGACCGGCGACGGCACCGACCTGCTGGAACGCAGCCGTACCGCGGCGCGGGGGCTGGACACCCGTGACTCGCGCTCGCGCTGGTTCCTGGCACTGGCGCACCTGAGCTTCGGCGACGCCGCCACCGCGGCGGGCCTGCTGACGGAGGCGCTGACCGGGTTTCGCGCAGACGGCGACCGGTGGGGCGAGGCGGCGGCGCTCGCGGGCCGCGCCAAGCAGGCGATGTTCCAGGGTGACCACGCCCTCGCCGAGCGGTCCGGCACCGAGAGCCTGAAGATCTTCGACGACCTGGGCGACGGCTGGGGACGGCTGCAGGCCTCGGACATGCTCGGCTACCTCGCCGAGATCACCGGTGACTACGAGCGGGCCGCCCGGCTGCACCGCGAGGGCCTGCGCGGTGCCGAGGACCTGAGGTTGTGGGCCTACGCGTCCTACCGCCTGTCCAGCCTCGGCCGGCTCGCCCTGCTGACCGGGGATCTGGACGGATCCCGCGAGCTCCACGAAAGAGGGCTGCGGCTGGCCGCCGAGCAGTCCAACAACTTCGCCGAGGAGTTCGCCCGGGTCGGTCTCGGCCTCGTGGCCCGCCGCGCGGGCGACCTCGACGCGGCGGAGCGGCTCTTCCAGCAGTCGCTGGCCTGGAACCGCCGCCTGGAAGCCGACTACGGCGTGCCCTTCTACGGGGTGACGCTGCTGCTGGCCGAGCTCGGCTTCATCGCCGAGCAGCGCGGCGACACCACCACGGCCAGGTCACTGCACCTGGAGGGGCTCGCCGCGGCCCGCGAGTCGGGCGATCCACGCGCGATCGCCCTGGCCCAGGAGGGGCTGGCCGGCGTCGCGGCGGCCGAGGGCGCGTACGAGGAGGCTGCGACCCTGCTGGGTGAGGCCGCCGCGCTCAGGCAGTCGGTGGGGGCGCCCCTGCCGGCCGGGGAACGCGGCGACGTCGACCGGATCGCCGCCGCGGTACGCGCGGCGGCGGGCGGGAGCCTTGACTAGCGTGCGCGCTCCAGCCAGATCGCGATGTCGCTGACCACCTCCGGGTCGACGTGTTGCGGCCGTGTGTAGTCGGCGGGCGTCACGGGGCCGGTGCCGGGGAAGAAGAGGTGGTCGTCGGCGTCGTGGACGCGGAAGGTGACGTCCGCCCGGTGCGCCAGCCCCGCCCGCCAGCGGGCGAGATCGTCGGTCACGGTCACCTGGTAGTCGCGGCCGCCCTGCAGGATGAGCATCGGCTTGTCCAGCGCCGCCGCGGTCGCCACGGGGTCGTAGCCGCGCAGGTCGAGCCAGTAGGAGCCGGGCAGGCCGAACGGCAGCTCGGCGGCCGGGGTGTCCGCGGAAAGGCCGGGATCCTCGACCGCCGCGGCCTGCCGTTCGAACGTCTCGACGGCGGCCTGCGCGCCCGGGTCGGACGCGGCCAGGTGGCGCACGACGCGGACGGCGGCCCGGTGCATCGGCTCGGCGTCGCCCGCCAGGAGCACCAGCCCGGCGACGGACGGCTCGGCCGCCGCCACCCGCGGGCTCACCTTGCCGCCCATGCTGTGACCGGCGACGAAGACGCGGCCGACGTCGGCGCGCTCAAGCAGCAGCCGTACGGCGGCGACCGCGTGGGGGACGTACTCCTCCGTCATGGTGGCCGGGACCCGGGACGGGTGGGCGCAGGTCACCTTGTCGAAGCGCAGGACCGCCACGCCGCGCCCGGCCAGGCCCCACGCCAGGTCCTTGAGCGGCTTGTTCGGCCCGGTGGTGCCGTCGCGGTCGAACGGCCCTCCGCCGGCCAGCAGCACCACGCCCGGCCACGGGCCCGGCCCGCGCGGCACCGTCAGCGTCCCCGGCACGGCCAGGTCGCCCGATCCGACGGTGACCTCGTGCTCGTCGAACGCCTCCGGGCGGGCGTACGGCGGCGGCGTCCACACGGGGGCGGACGGGTCGTCGACGCGCAGGCCGTCGAGCAGCCCGGCATCGTCGAACGACACCACCGCGGTGAGCAGGCCGCGTTCGAACGTCATCGGGACCCGGACCGGTCCGTCCGGGTCGCACCGCGCCTCCCCGATCGCGCGGACGGCGCCGTTGCCGCCCGTACCGGCGAGCCACGCGGCGCCCAAGCCACCTGTGGGCACCAGCGCGCGCAGGGCCGGTGCGAACAGCTCCTCGACCTCGCCGAAGCGGCCTTGGCGCAGCAGCTCGACCACTGCCCGGGCGCGCTGGCCCGGATCGGATCCCGTCACGGCATCACCTTTCTCGATTTATGAGAAAGGTAGCACGGTATGAGATCGTAGTGGCGTGGATCCCTTGGAGCTTCTCGGCCAGCCCGTACGGCTGCGCATCGTGCACGCCCTGCGCGGCGGGCGCACCCTGACCACGTCCGAGCTCTGCGAGCGCCTGCCCGGCGTCTCCAAGGCCACCGTCTACCGGCACATCGACCTGCTGGCCGCGGGCGGCGTCCTGGAGGTGGCCGAGGAGCGCCGGGTGCGCGGCGCCGTGGAGCGGCACTACCGGCTGCGCGGCGAACACGCCTCGATCGGCATGGAGGCCTTCGAGAAGATGACGGCCGACGACCACCGGCGTGCTTTCGCGGTGGCGATGGCCGCCCTCATCGCCGAGTTCGACGCCTATCTCGGCCACGAGGGCGCAGACCCGGCCGCCGACCACGTCGGCTTCCGCCAGCACGCCGTCTGGCTCAGCCGAGAGGAGCTGGAGGAGCTGATCGGCGAGCTGCGCCGGGCCATCGCGCCCCGGCTGAGTCACGAGCCCGCGCCGGGACGCGCCCGCTACCTGCTCAGCCCGATCCTCTTCCCCGTCGAGTGACGCTCAGGGCAGGTTGAGCTGCCAGGAGACGCCGAAACGGTCCTGGACCCAGCCGAACTTCTTGCTGAATCCGTAGGAGTCCAGCGGCATCAGCGCCTCGCCGCCCTCCATCAGCGCGCCGTACAGGCGGGTGAGCTCCTCCTCGCTCTCGCACGTGACGTACAGGGAGATCGACGGCGTGAAGGTGAACCCGTGGCGGATGGAGCTGTCCATGCAGAAGTACTCCTGGCCGGCCAGGGTGAAGGCGGCCATCTTGATGGTGCCCTCGGGGCCGGGCTCGCCGGCGGCGAAACGCTCGGCGAAGACGACCTTGGAGTCGTCGAACAGCGACATGTAGAAGGTCATCGCCTCCTCGGCGTCGCCGTTCTGGAACATCAGCGCTGTGGTGGTCTTCTGGGTCATGTCAGGACTCCGGAGCGTAGAAAGCGGTGACGGCCGAGACGGTGGCCTCGACCTCGTCGGCCGGCCCGCCCGCGGCGCGGTGCGCATCGCCCCACGCCCGGCTGCTGCCGGTGATGTAGCGGCGGCCCTCGTCGGTCTCGTGGAAGGTCGACTCGTCGACCTTCTCGCCGCCCGCCAGGTGCAGGGCCAGGCCGAGCAGCGCCAGGTCCCAGCCCACGCCGGTCGCGCCTGGGCCGTACCGCGACCAGAACTCCTCCGGCACCTCGGCGGTGTGGCGCAGCTCGAACAGGGTGCCGCCGTCCTCGGCCGACAGGGTGACCTCGACCTCGGAGAAACCGGGGTTCTCGCCGAACAGCCAGGTGACCCTGATCCGGCGCGGCGGCTCGCACAGCAGGATCTCGCCGTGCGCGTTGCCCTCCAGTTGGTACGTGCCGCCCTGCCGCAGGTCGCCGGAGACGGGCATGAACCAGCGGCTCAGCCGGTCGGCGTCGGTGCAGGCGTCCCACACGTCCTCGACTCCGGCGTCGTAACGGCGCCGCAGCGCCACGGTCTTGCGCTTGCCGTCGAGCAACTCGCGGTGCGCGCGGTTGAGCTCGTCAACGATATCCATCACGTTTCCTTCGCCTCGTGGGTCATGCGTCGCTCGCGTTTGCCGCGGGCCAGCTCTGTCGCCAGAGCGTCCATGCGCTGGCTCCAGAAGCCGCGAAAGCGCTCCAGCCAGAGATCGACCTCCTGCAGCGGGCCGGGCTCGACGGCGTACAGCCGGCGGGTGCCCTGGGCCCGCACGCTGGCGAAGCCGTGGTCACGCAGCACCCGCAGGTGCTGGGAGACGGCCGGCTGGGAGATCCCGAACTCGTGCTGGATGACGGCGGTGAGCTCGCCCGAGCTCTGCTCACCGTCGGCCAGCAGCTCCAGGATCCGGCGCCGGACAGGATCGCCGAGGACGTCGAACGCGTGCACGGCCCGAGTCTTTCAGTTTGAGCTTATATAAGTCAAGGCTGGGATTTCAGTCGTCGAGGCCGCGGGCGCTCAGGGCCTCCCCCAGCGCGTCGGCGTGTCGCAACGAGCCCACCACCAGCGGCACCGCGAACGCGCGCAGGCTGCGTTCGACACCCCGCGCCCGCTGGGCCTCCCTGACGCGGACGGCCAGCGCCGCGATGACCGGCACGCTGCGCACCGTCAGCGACAGCAGCAGCGACAGCCGGAACGGGTCGAGGCCGACGAACCGCACCGGCGACAGGCAGCGTTCCAGCGCCGCCAGCATGGCCGACATGCGGGTGGTGAGCGTCACCAGCCCGGCCAGCGCCACCGCCAGCACCACGCGCAGCACCGTCGCCGCGGCCGTCTCCGGCCCGGCGAACAGCAGCTGGAAGGCGAACAGCGCCACCGCGAACCAGCGCACCGGCCGTACCTGCGCCCACGCCGCCGCCGCGCCCACCCGCGACAACGCGTACAGGGCCACGACGACGAGCGTGGCGACGCCCAGCGCGAGCAGCGAGGTCAGCAGCACCAGCACCGTGCACGCCACGGCCAGCCCGGCCAGCTTGGCCCCGGCGGGCAGGCGGTGCAGCGGCGAGGCGCGCGGGACGTACGCGCCGGTCAGGCCGTTCATGCCATGAGCTTCCTGTAGTGGCCGATGGCCTCGCGCGGCGTGCCGTCGGCCACCACGCGGCCCTCGTCGAGCACCAGCACCCGGTCGAAGTCCTCCAGCAGCGGCAGGTCGTGCGTGACGACCAGTACCTGCTGCGGCAGGTCGCGCAGCAGCGCGGCGACCTGGCGGGAGTGGCGCAGGTCGAGCAGCGTGGTCGGCTCGTCCATGACGAGGATCTCCGGCTCCAGCACCATGATCGAGCAGAGCGCGAGCAGCTGCTTCTGGCCGCCGGACAGGTGGTGGGCGGGATGGTCGGCGTGACCGGCCAGGCCGTAACGTTCCAGGACCTCGTGTACGCGCCGATCCGTCTCCGCGGCCGCCAGGCCCTTGCGGCGCAGCGAGAACGCCACATCCTCGGCCACCGTCGGCATCACGATCTGGGCGTCGGGATCGGTGAACAGGAACCCGACGCCGCGCCGGATCTTCGCGGCGTGGCGGCGGGTGTCGAGGCCGAGCACGGTGACGCTGCCGGAGGTCGGCACCGCCAGGCCGTTGACCAGGCGGGCCAGCGTGCTCTTGCCGGAGCCGTTGGCGCCCACCACCCCGACGCGGCGCTCGGTCAGGGCGGCGGTGACGCCGCGCAGCACCTCGCGCTCGCCGAAGCGTACGCGCACCTCGGCGAAGTCGATCGCGGCGGCCACCTCAGACCACCTCGAACAACGCGGCCACGCCGAGCCCCCCGCCGACCGCGGCCGCCGCCAGACCGAGCGTGCCCGGCGGGGCGGCGGCACGGACGAGCCCGCTGAACAGCCGGGTCACCACGACCGCCCCGGTCGCGCCCCACGGGTGCCCCAGCGCCAGCGCCCCGCCGCCGGGGCAGACGCGCCCGTCGTCGGCGCTCAGCGGGTCGAGGCCCAGCGCGTCGGTGACGGCCAGCACCTGCGCCGCGAACGCCTCCACGATCTCCACCGCCGCGATCTGCTCCAACCCCACGCCCGTACGTGCCAGCACCCGCCGGATCGCGGGCACCGGCCCCCACCCGGGCAGCTCGGGATCGCACCCGACGACGGACCCGGCCACCAGCCGCAGGCCGGGCAGGCCCGCGCGCAGGCGTTCCGGCACGAGGGCCACCGCCGCGGCGCCGTCACTGACCGGGGAGGAATTTCCGGCCGTCACTGTACCTTCCTGGACGAACGCCGCAGGCAGCCGGGCCAGTGACGCCTCCCGCAGCGGGCGCGGCCGCTGGTCGTCGGACCGCCCGCCGAGCGGCACGATCTCCTCCTTGAACGCCCCCGCCTCGCGGGCGGCCAGCGCCCGGGCGTGGCTGCGGGAGGCGTAGGCGTCCTGGCGCTCCCGGCTGATCCCGCACCTGGCCGCCAGCGCCTCGGCCGCCGGCCCCATGTCGGGGTCGGGGTGGCCGGCGGGGGTGAACGGCGCCCGGTCGTAGGGGGCCTCGGCCCCCCGGTGGGTACGCCGCGGCGCGGTCGAGGCGCTCTCGGCTCCTCCGGCGATCACCAGGTCCATCTCGCCCGCGCGTACCGCCTGGGCGGCCACCAGGATCGCGGCCAGGCCGCTGCCGCACTGCCGGTCCACCGTCAGGCCGGGAACGTCGTGACCCAGCCCGGCGGCCAGCGCCGACACCCGGGCCACGTTGCCGCCCGGCCCCATGCAGTTGCCCAGCACGACGTCCTCGGCCTTCCGCCCGGGCACGTCCTCGGCGACGGCCGCGATGACGGGGGCGGCCAGCCCGTCCACGGTCAGCTCCTTGTAGGCGTGGCCCGCCGTCCCGATGGGCGTGCGCCGCGCCGCCACGACGACGGGCGCGCTGCCGGGGGTTTCTCGCATGTTCAGACCTCGTGACTTCAGATGGTCGGCGGGCGTGTTCAGGTCAGCCGCCGGATGCCGGGGTCGCCGTCGGCCAGGCGGGCCGCGACCAGGGCGCGCGCCGGTTTGCCGGTCGCCGTGCGCGGCAGGCTCAGCACGCCGTACCAGCGGCGGGGCCGCTGCGCCGCGTCCAGGCCGGTCCTGGCGGTCGCCTCAAGCAGCGCCCGGGGCGGCGCGCCCTCGACGATGGCCGTGACCACCGCGCCCAGCGACGGGTGCGGCGAGCCGACCACCACGACGTCGCCCACGCCCGGCACCTTCCGCAGCACCTCCTCGACGTCCTCGGGCACGACGGTGGCGCCACCGGTCTGGATCGCGCCGTCGCCGCGCCCCCGCACCCGCAGCACCTCCCCCGGCCGGTACGGCTGCGCCACGTCGCCGACGGTCACCCAGCCGTCGCGGTCACGCCGCAACGGGCCCGCCGCGTCGCCCAGGTAGCCGTCGGCCAGCCACGGCGAGCGCACCCACACCTCCCCGAACGACGAGCCCGCCTCGGGGCGGACCTCGATCTCCACGCCGGGGAACGGGCGCAGCCCGTCGCCGTCGACGTCCACGGCGACGAACGACAGCTCGGTCGCCCCGTAGTAGGCCAGCACGTGCAGCCCGGCGCGGCCGGCCTCCTCCCGCGTGCCGGGGGCCAGGGCCGCGCCGCCGACCACGGCCGCGCGCAGGGACGAGCCGGAACGGCCGACCACGTCGGGCAGGCGGTGCGGCACCAGGTGCACGACCGTCGCCCCCGCCAGGTGCGCGGCCAGCGAGCGGCGCGCCGGCCAGCGGCCGGGCACGACGGCGGTCGCGCCGGTGGCCAGGGCGTGCACGGCGGCGAAGGCGTACAGAGAGGACACCAGGGGGCCGGGCACCAGCACCACGTCGTCGGGCCCGATCCCGGCCAGGTCACTGAGGTGCGGGAACGATGCCGTCCATGAGGCGCGGCGGCGGACGATCGCGCGCGGCCGGCCGGTGCTGCCGGAGCTGAAGCAGGCCCACGCCGGGTCCTCCGGGCGCGGCTCCCGTCGTACGGGCGGTCCGGCGGCGTACGGCAGCGGCCTGCCGACGAACGCCACCGGGCCGACCGGGGCGGTGACCTGGGACCAGCGGCGGCGGTCCCAGGTGTGGTCGCCGATGAGCGGCGTCGCCCCCGCCAGGTCGGCCGCCAGCACGGCGGCGAGCAGTTCGACCGGGTCGGCCAGAGCGAGGGCGACGATGGTGCCGGGGCCGATCCCCCGGCGCAGCAGGTGCCGCGCGGCACCGCTGATCTTGCCGGCGAGCTCGGCGTAGGTGAGCTCGCCTCCCGGGCCGCACGCCGCGAGCTTCGAGGGTCGCTCGGCGGCGTGCCGGATCACGTCTTGCGCTACGGGCATCGAGCGGTCAACGCCCCCCGCCGGCGCGCAGGCGTTCCTGGTGCACGGCCGGGATCGCGTCGGGGTAGGCCCGCTGGGTGCCGCGGGCGATCACGGAGGCCAGCACCGCCTTGATCAGGTCACCGGGAAGGAAGGCGAGCGAAAGAAGGGCCGTCGTGCCGAGGGGGACGCCGGTGACGACGGCCTGGACCGGGATGCCGAACAGGTAGATCACGCCGACACCGCCCACGAGGCACGCCACCACGAGCCGGACGATGCCGGGGTCGCGGCCCGCCCGCTCGACGAGCCAGCCGGTCACGGCCGCACCGGGGATCCAGCCGATCAGGAACCCGGCCGACGGCCCGACGAACGCCCCGAGCCCGCCCCGCCCGCCGGACAGCAGCGGCAACCCCGCGGCCACCAGGACGAGGAGCACGACGACGGCCAGCGCGGCCCGCCATGTGCCGAGGATCACGCCCGCCAGCATGACGCCGAGGGTCTGCAGGGTGATGGGGACGGCGTTGCCGAAGACGTTCAGCGAGCCGGGCATGCCGAGGACCGCGATGAGCGCGGCGAACACCGCCACTCTCGCCAGGTCGCCCGTGGGGAACCTGCGCTGCTTGCCTACATCGTTCATGGGCTCGATCCCACACCAGAACGGACACACTGCGGCATGGAGGTATTCCACAACTTTCCGGCCGATCGTCTGCTGGCGATCGATACCGGCGCGGCGGGCTAGGCGCCGTCCCGGTCGCAGCGGGCCTGGCGGAACGCCCGGGCGATCCGCTCGCCCCAGGCGTCGAACTCCCGCTCGGACAGGCTGTCGTTGGGCAGGGTGAGCGTGATCCTGCGCGTCACGCCGGAGATCTTCGGGGTCATGGTGATGTGGATGCGGTCGGGCGCGAGCGCCTTGCGGTCGGGGTAGCGCAGGCGCACCCGGTAGTCGGCCACGCTGCCGTCGCCCTCCAGGCAGGCGCGGGCGCCGTTCTCGACGCGGGCCATCAGCCCCTGGTTGATCTGCCTGCCGCGCATCGGGACCAGGTTGTACCGCATGCTCACGCCGTAGAAGGAGGCCGCGATGAGATGACCGCCCTGCCAGTCCCCCCGTCCACCCCAGTCCCCCACGGCGCCCTCGCACTCGCCGCGCGGAGCGTCACGATCGACCAGCGTCCTGGCCAGAGCATCGACCGGCCGCCCAGCCGCGTCGGTGGTGAACGTCTGCCGATGGGCGCGATACGTCCGTTCAGGCTCGAGCAGCCGGCTGCAGGCGACGGTGTCGGAAACGTCCAGCGGCGCAGACGCCGCAGCGCTGAACAACAGCGCCGCAGCCGCCCCAGGCCACAGAACCGGGCGCAATCTGGTCGGGGCCACGGACTCGTCCTCTCGCGGACCCAAGAGCGATCCGCCAATCAGAAGTCCTCGCAAACTTCGTCGCAAAACCCGTCCCCGAGCAGCGAATCACTTAACGTCACCAAACAGTGACGAACAGTAGTTTCAGTAGGTAGCCACGCCTACCGCCTCAAACACGCCGACACACCGTCGTGCGCTGAGATCCTTCCGGCAGGAAGGGGAGGTGGCCGACGTCCGGGCCTCAGCGGTTCCCCTCGGCGCACGGCCGCGGGGCGCCGGTCCTCCAACGGTCAGGCGGCCAGGTGGAGGGCGCGGGCTACGGCGGTGGAGGTGGCCGCGGTCTCCCGGGGTGTGTAGCCGTCGCGCAGGGAGGCGTCGAGGTCCTTCAGGCCGTTCCCGCTCAGAGTGATCACGATCCGCAGACCCGGCTCCAGCAGGCCCCGGGCGTGCCGGTCGAGGAGCCCTGCGACTCCGGCCGCCGACGCCGGCTCGGCGAAGACGCCGTCGCGGCGGGCCAGCATCCGGTACGCGGCGAAGATCTGCTCGTCGCTCACCGCCCCGATCAGCCCTCCGGACTCATCGCGGGCGGCCACGGCCCCGTCCCAGGTGGCCGGGTTGCCGACGTTGATCGCCGTCGCCTCCGTACGCGGCGCCGCCACGGGCGCCCCGTGCACGAGCGGCGCCGCACCGGCCGCCTGGAAACCCCACATGCGCGGCAGCCCGTCCGACAACCCGGCGTCGCGGTAGGCCTGGTAGCCGCCCCACGTGGCGGTGATGTTGCCGCCGTTGCCGACCGGCAGGCAATGCACGTCAGGCGCCCCGCCCAGGGCGTCCACGACCTCGTACGCCACCGTGCGCTGCCCCGCCAGGCGCAGCTCGTTCCCGACCGAGTTGACCAGCGCGACCGGGTGGTGCGCGGCCAGTTCGCGGGCCACCCGCAGGCAGTCGTCGAACGTGCCGCCGACCTCGACGATCTCGGCGCCGTACCGGACGGCCTGGCTGAGCTTGCCCAGCGCGACGCGGCCCTTGGGGACCAGGACGGCGGCGGTCAGCCCGGCGCGGGCGGCGTACGCGGCGGCCGAGGCGCTGGTGTTGCCGGTGGAGGCGCAGATGACGGTCTCGGCGCCGGCCTCGGCGGCGCGGCTGATGGCGACGGTCATGCCGCGGTCCTTGAAGGACCCCGTCGGGTTGGCGCCCTCCACCTTCAGCCAGACCTCACATCCGGTGAGGCCCGACAGGTGCTCCGAACGCAGCAGCGGGGTGTTGCCCTCGTTGAGGGAGACGGACGGGGTGCCGGGGGTGACCGGCAGCCACCGCCGGTACGCGCTGTCGATCAGGCCGTTCCAGGGACTCATGCCAGGACCGTAACACTTGTTCCATGTTTATGAGCAAATATCGGTTGATGTAACATTTGTCAGGTGGAGAACGACCCGATCAAGGCCAAGCTCGGCGCCGCCTACCCCGACCTGCCGCCCGGTGAGCGAGCGGTCGTGCGGGTGCTGCTCGACGACCACCCCTTCGCGGCGCTGGGATCCCTGCGGGCGCTCGCCGAGCGCGCCGGGGTGAGCCCGCCGACCGCCTCCCGGCTCTTCGACCGGCTCGGCTACGCCGGCTTCGCCGACTTCCAGGCCGCCGTACGCGACCGCTCCCGCCTCCTGGAGTTCGTCACCCGAGCCCCCACCGCACCGGCCGAAGCGACGACCGGCGCGCAGGTGTGGCAGGCCGCGCAGGACCTGCGGACCGGCCTGGAGGGCACACTCGCCGCCGTCCCCGAGCAGCTCTGTCAGACCGTGGCGGCCCTGCTGGCGGACGCCCGCACCGTGTGGGCGCTCGGCGGCCCGCTGAGCGAGCTGGCCGCCGAATACCTGGTACGCCAGCTGTCCGGCCTGCGGCCGGGCGTGCACCGGGTGCCGGAGCCCGCGTACGCCCGCGCCCGTACCGTGCTCGATCTCAGCGGATCCGACCTGGTCGTCGCGTACGACTTCCGCCGCTACTCCTCCGCCACCGCCCGCTTCGTGCGCGCCGCGCGCGCCCGCGACGCGCGGCTGGTGCTGGTCACCGACGCCTGGGAGTCGCCGCTGGCCGCCGAGGCGGAGGTGCTGATCAGGTTGCCGCGCGAGGCCGCCGGGCCGATCGCGCCGCTGGCGCACGAGATCGCCGTCACCGAGCTGCTGCTCGTCGCCGCGGCCGCCCGCCTGGCCCCCGCCGGCCGCCTCGCCGACCTCGACGCGCTAGCCCAGACGCTATGAGAGGCGCTTGTAGAAGAAGCTGCAGTCGAGCAGCGTCCCGTCGGGCGCTCCGGCGTACGCGGGGACGATGCCGTAACGGGTCCAGCCGCCGGTGAGGTAGACGCGCTCGGCGGCGCTGCCGGTCTCGGTGTCGAGCATCAGCAGCTCGATCCCCGCCTCGGCCGCGGCCCGCTCGGCGGTGGCCAGCAGGGCGCGCGACAGGCCCCGTCCGCGCGCGGAGCGGCGGACCATCAGCTTGACCAGCTCGGCGCGGTGGCGGGAGTTGGGCTTGCTCGCCAGGACCAGGCTGACGGTGCCGAGCAGGACGCCGTCCTCGCGGCAGGCCCACACCAGGTGGCTGCCGGCCGCCACCGCCGGGGCCTGCGCCCGCCACCACGCGGCGGCGGCCTCGTGGTCGAACGGCGTCACGAACCCGACGGACGCGCCACCCTCCACGGCGTCGGCCAGCAGGTCCGCCAGCTCCTTGACGCAGGAGCCGAACTCCGCGGCGGACACGCGCTCGATGCTGGGCATGCACTCCTCCGATCGGGGGTCAGGGCAGGACGACGAAGATCGCGTACCGTACGGGGCCGGGGCCGGGGCAGCGGAACCGGGAGGCGCCCCACAGGCGGAAGCGCAGGCAGTCGCCCGCCTCCACCCGATGCGTACGCCCGTCGGCGGTGATCTCCACCGTCCCTTCCAGGACCCAGACGTGCTGCTCCAGCCCGGGCACGGGCGGCGTGTCGTAGGCGATGTCGGCCCCGGCCCGCAGCCGCCCCTCGACGACCTCGCCGCGCAGCGCGGGGTGTGGCGGCGACACTGAGCGGCGTACGAACCCGGACTCCTCGTCGTGCCACACGGGCTGGCCGGCGGCGGTGACGACCTGCGGCGGCTCTGACTCGACCTCGGCCAGCAGCCGCGACATCGTGCGCTCGTAGACGGCGCAGAGCCTGCCGAGCAGGGCCGAGGTGGGGCTGATCTCGCCGCGTTCGAGCCGGGACAGTGTGGAGCGGCTGATCCCGGAGCGGCTCGCCAGCTCCTCCAGCGACCAGCCGCGTTCGG
This sequence comes from Nonomuraea terrae, assembly GCF_004348995.1. Lineage (GTDB taxonomy): Bacteria > Actinomycetota > Actinomycetes > Streptosporangiales > Streptosporangiaceae > Nonomuraea > Nonomuraea terrae. Next base: position 32,027 of record NZ_SMKQ01000014.1, on the reverse strand, counting down.
CGCGCAACGCGGCGAGCCGCTCGGCCAGCCGCGCTTCGACGTCCTGTATCACATCCGGGAATATATCCCAGATCTGAGATCAGCGGCGACGCCGGATCTTGATCTCCCGCATGTCGGTCACGGCGAGCCGCAGGATCTCGTGCGGCTGGCCGTGCGCCTCCAGCGCCGCCATCGCACCCAGCGCGGCCTCGTCCTCGCCATCGTCGGGCCCGGCCGGCACCTGGCAGCGGAACGTGAACGCCGACACGCTCGCGTCGTGCGTGAACGTCCCCGCCTCGGTGAACGCCATGCCGCCCGCCGCCCGTACGGCGGCCCGCCCGGCGTCGTCGAGCCCGGCGAACCTCCCCCTGATCGTCACCCTGAACACACGGGCTCCTCTCGTACGGCATAGGTCAGGACGCGTTCGCCCAGCACGCTCTCGGCGGCGTCCAGCAACTCCAGCACGGCCCCGGCGATCTCCTCGGGCCGCTGCCCGGCCGCGGTACGGCGGGCGATCTCGCTCAGTGCCAGCGCGTGCAGGCAGCCGATGTGCCAGGCCACCACCCGCGGCAGCGGGTCGTCCGCCCCGGCGCCGGTCTCCTGCGCCAGGACGGCGCCCAGCGCCTCCGTCATCTGGTGACCCAGCTCCTCCAGCCGCGCGGTGAGCGTGGGCGCGGCCCGCATCATCTCCAGCACCCGCCCGAACCCGGCGCTCAGGCCCACCCGCCGCTCGCGCTCGCGCACCTCCTCGCGCAGCCGCGCGAGGACCGCCCCGGCCGCGGACTGCCCCGTGGGCCGCTCTCGCACGATGTCGGCCAGCCGCCGCGGCGAGGCCTCCTCGGGCGGCAGCACGAGGTCCTCCTTGGCCGGGAAGTAGTTGTAGACGGTGTTGACCGACACCTCGGCGACGGCCGCGACCTCGGCGATCGTCACGTTGTCGAAGCCGCGCTCCACGAACAGCCGCACGGCCGTCTCGGAGATGCGCTGCCTGGTCAGCCGTTTCTTCCGCTCCCGCAGTCCTTCCGCCACATTGATGGAGTCTACCACAAATTTGGAGTACGTTTCATTTTTCTGGATGGTGCCCTGGGGGTCGGCCGGGCAGGAGAGGCGGCACTCCGATCCAGCTGATCGCGGACAGGTGGATCTCGTCAGCTCGGGACGGTGAGCGTGTCGCGGCGGGTCAGGCGCCATCCGGCCGCGCGGCTGCGTTCCCGCCAGTACCGGGCGTAGCGGCCGCCCGCGGCGAGAAGCTCCTCGTGGGTTCCGGTCTCGGCGGCGACGCCGTCGGCCAGCACCACGATCTGGTCGGCGTCGCGGATGGTCTGCAGGCGGTGGGTGATCATCAGTACGGTGCGCTGCCCGGCCAGCGCCGCGACGGCCTCCCGCAGGGCGTGCTCGTTGTCGGCGTCCAGCGCGGCGGTGGCCTCGTCCAGCAGCACGATCGGTGTGTTCTTCAGCAGGGCGCGCGCGATCGAGATACGTTGCCGCTCACCGCCGGACAGGCGGCTGCCGCCCTCTCCGACCGGCGCGTCCCAGCCGCCTGGCAGGCGGTCGGCGATGTCGCCGACCCGCGCGGTGCGGGCGGCGGCGTAGACCTCCTCGTCGGTGGCCTCGGGCCGCCCGATGCGCACGTTGTCGAGAATCGTGCCGTCGAAGAGGTAGACGTCCTGGAAGACCACCGAGATGAGCGACGTCAGGTCCTCGGTCCGCATGTCGCGAACGTCCACACCGCCCACCCGTACCGTGCCGGCGTCGGGATCGAAGAACCGCGCGATCAGCTTGATCACGGTCGTCTTGCCCGCACCGGACGGGCCGACCAGGGCGGTCATCCGGCCCTGCGGCACCCGCATCGACAGCCCGTCCAGCACGGGGGTGCCATCGTATCCGAAGCGCACGTCGTCGAGTTCGATGTCGGCCCCGTCCGCCCGCCGCGTCCTCTCCGGTTCGGGCAGCGTCTCGGTGTCGAGCAGTGCGTTGATTTCGGTCAACGCGTTCTCGGCGACCCGGATGGCGCCACCGAGTTCCGCGGTGAGCATGACGGGTTCGACGAACCGGGCCGCCAGCACCAGCAGCGCGACCAGTTCGGCCGTCGCCAGCGAACCGTCGAGCACCAGATAGGTGCCCAGGGACAGCAGCGCGATGAACCCCGCCTGCGCGATGAAGCCGAGGCCGACGATGCCCGGCATACCGGCGCGGAGCATCCGGCCACCGGCCGCGTGCTGCGCCGCGAGCGCTTCATCGAGGGCGGCATGCCCTTCCACCGTGCGGCCGAAGGCTCGCAGAACCGGCTGGGCGCGCGCGAATTCCACGACCCGCCCGGCGGCGTCGGCGTGGATGCGGTCCGCCTCCCGGTCGGCGGCCTGCATGCCCCGGCTGGCCACGCGGTACACCACCGCGACCGCCACCGCGGCGACGGCCGTCGAAACGGCCAGCCGCCAGTCGAACAGGACCATGGCCAGCACCACGACCAGCGGTGTGACGAAGGCGTCGACCAGCTGCCGCAGCAGGTGAGCGGGCAGCCCCATGATGTCGATCACGCGCTGCGAGGCCAGGCGCCCGAGCCCGCCGACGCGATCGGCGGTGAACCAGGCCGGCGGCAACTGCGCGACCTTGTCACCGATGCGGCGGTGCAGGTCGCGGAGCAGATCCGCACAGGTCCGGTAACCGATCAGCGTCGCCGGGTAGTTCACCGCCGCATAGCCGGCCCACAGCACCGCGAGGGCGATCACCCAGGGCCAGGCCCGCTCCGGTTCCGCGCTGAGCAGCTCGCGCAGCGCCGGGACCAGCAGGACGAACGCCACTCCCTGCAGCAGCGCCGCGGCGGTGAACCAGCCCAGCAGGCGGCGCAGCGCGCCGCCGTGCTCAGGGCCGAGCGCGTTGAACAGTCGACGGATCATCGTCATTCCTCCTTCGCCGCGCCGGCCCCGGCGTAGGCGTCTCCGAGACCGGTCTGCTCCTGCAGCCGCCACATCCGCGCGAACCGGCCGTCGGCGGCGAGCAACTCCTCGTGGGTGCCCTGCTCGACCATCCGGCCCTGTTCGAGCAGCACGATGTGATCGGCGCTGACCACCGAAGCCAGCCGGTGCGCGACGACGAGCACGGTCCGCCCTGCCGCCAGCTCCGACAACGCGTCCTGGATCAGCGCCTCCGCTTCGGGATCGGCATGTGCGGTCGCCTCGTCGAGCACCACGATCGGGGTGTCCGCGAGAATGGCCCGGGCGATGGAGATCCGCTGCGCCTCACCGCCGGAGAAGCGCACGTCCCGGCCGACCACCGAGTCATAGCCGCGCGGCAACGCACAGACGCGTTCGTCGATGGCCGCCGCCCGCGCGGCGCGGCGCACCGATTCCTCGTCGGCGTCGGGACGGGCGAGGCGGATGTTGTCGCTCACACTGGCGTCCAGCAGCTGGACGTCCTGCAGGACGAACGACACCAGCCGGTACAGCTGCTCCGGCGCGATCTCGCGCAGGTCGACGCCGCCGACCGCGACGGTGCCCGCGGTCGGGTCGAAGAAGCGCGGCAGCAGCTTCGCCAGGGTCGTCTTCCCCGAACCGGACGTCCCGACCAGCGCGGTCACGGTGCCCGGCGCCAGCACCAGATCGACACCGCTCAACACCGGCCGATCCGCGTCATAGGCGAACTCCACCCCGGAGAACTCCACCCGGACGCCCCCGTCGAGGTCCGGTTGTCGAGGCTCGGCGGGGAGCGGCAGTGTCGGCGCCGCGAGCAGCGCACCCACCCGCTTGGCCGCCGCACTCGCCATCTCCAGGTCGTGGCTGTGGAAGTCCAGCGCCTGCACGGGCGCGGCCAGCCCCAGCCCGAGGATCGCGAACGGCAGCAGGTCGAGCGCGTCCAGGTTCCCGGTGGAGACCAGCGCCGTGCCGCCGGCCAGCATCGTCAGCAGAACGGTGACCGGGCTCAGCACCAGCGCCGAGACCGCGCTCGCCCGGAAACTCGTCGACATCCAGGCGATGAAGAACGTCGCGAAATCGTCGGCGGCCCGCGTGTAGCGCCGATGCGCGCGCCTGGCCTGCCCGAACATCTTCACCACCGCGATGCCTTCGACGAACTCGATGACGCTGCTGACGATGCGCTGCTGGGCATCGTCGTAGGCCGCCGTCCCCGCGTTCAGGCTGATCACCAGCCGGACGAACAGCGCGATTCCGATCACGATCGGGATCAGCAGGATCAGCGTCATCCGCCAGTCCACCCAGAACAGGTAGACCAGCGTCACCAGCGGTGTGACGGCGCTCGCGGTGAAGTTCAGCAGTGAATGCGCGACCAGGTGATGCATCGCGTCCACATCGTGCTGGACCGCCTTCCCGATGCCGCCCGCGCCCCGATCGGTGAACCACCCCAGCGGAACGCGGCCCAGCCGGTCGACCAGACGCCGCCGTACCGACAACTGGAGATCCAGATCCGCGTGATGTGCGATCGCTCCCGCCGCGGTGGTCAGCAGCAGCCACACCGCCAGCGCGCCCGCCGCGATCGCGGCGACCGCCCAGGCTCTGCCGTGGTCGGCCGGACCGGCCGCCAGCAGCACCCTGGCCAGCTCGGCCACCGCGGCGAACGGCACCACGGCGACCACCGCCGCGACGGCCTGCAGGCCGATCGCGATGCCCAGCCGGGGCCGGACGGGACGCGACAACTCCCCGAGACCTACGACGCCCGTAGGCTCCGCCTGCTCCGTTTTCATCGTGTGACCTTCCATGCCGGTTCTAGGCTTCGATCCGCTTCTCCAGCCGGGTGCCACGTGGCAGGGTGACGGCCATGATGTTGCTGGGGATGTCCAGCTCGATGCGGTGCCAGCGCCCGCGCGGGACGATGGCGGCGGTGCCGGCCGGCAGCCTGATCTCTTCCTCCCGTCCGGGCCGTTCCGGGCGGAGGTAGAGGCGTATCTTGCCGATGAGGCAGCACACGATCTCCTCGGCCTCGGGATGCACCTCCCAGCGGTCGGCGTGGACGTCGGCGTCGGTCTTCGCGTGGAAGGCCATCAGCCGCCAGCCGTCCTGGTCGCAGTCCAGGGCTCTCGTCCCGGCGTGGATCTCGCCGTCCTGGTGAAGCCGGAGAAGCGACGCGAACAGATCGATCGGGGTGGTAGTCATGCCGGGGCATCCTTCCTCCGTGCGACTGCCGGGGTGCCGGTCGATCGGTCATCGGTCTGCTCAGCCCATGACGGAGGGTCGGCCCGGCGCAGGACGGTCAGGGCGATGAGGACGGCGGCGACCAGGAGCCCGGCGCTGAGGGTCAGGCCGAGCGCGTACCCGTCGTTGAGGGTCTCGGGTGTGACGGTCTGCCCGGTGCGGTGCTGCGCCGCGGTGCCGAGTGCGGCCAGCCCGAGTGAGGCGCCGATCTGGCGTGAGCTGTTGAGCAGGCCCGATGCCGTGCCGGTCTCGTGGTGCGCCACGCCCGCGGTGCCGATGGAGACCACCGGTCCGAGGCAGAGCCCGAAACCGACGCCGGCCACGATCGAGGGCCCGAGCACGTCGGTGACGAAAGCGCCGTCCGGGCTGATCAGGCCGAACCACGCCATCCCGGTCGCGGTCAGCAGCCCACCGATGATCAGCAGCGTACGCGGCGGGAGACGGTAGCCGAGCTTGACGGCGAGCACGGAGCCGGCGATCACGCCGAGGGCCAGCGGCACGAACATGAGCCCGGTCAGCGCCGGCCCCATTTCGAGCACGCGTTGCAGGTAGAGGGACACGAAGTAGAAGGCCGACGCTATGGCCGCACCGGCCAGGAGGTTGTAGGCGTTCGCACCGGCGACCGAGCGGTTGGCGAACAGGCCGAGCCGGATCAGCGGGTCGCGAGCGGTGGTCCGCTCGACGTGGACGAACGCGGCCAGCAGCGCGACGGCGACCGCCAGGGTCGTCACGGTGACCGGCGAGGTCCACGGATACTGGTCGGTCCGGACGACGCCGAACACCAGCAGCGTCATGCCCGCCGTGGCCAGCACGGCCCCGAGGACGTCGGGACGGCTGCCGCGCGCCGGTGGCGGGCCTCCGACGACGCCCCGCCAGACCAGGGCCAGCGCGCAAGCGGCCATGGGCACGCTCACGAACATCACCCAGCGCCAGCCGGCGTACTCCGTGAGCAGGCCGCCGATCAGGACGCCGAGCGCTCCCCCGGCGGCGTTCGTCGCGCTCCATATGCCGAAGGCTCGGACGCGGGCCTTCCCCGCGGGGAACGTCGTGGTCAGCAGCGCCAGCGCGGCCGGAGCCAGCGCGGCGGCCCCGATGCCCTGCACGGCTCGGGCGGCGACCAGATGGCCGGGCTCCTGAGCGAAGCCGCCGACGAGTGAGGCGAGACCGAACACGCCGAGCCCGAGGAGCAGGACCCGCCTGCGGCCGTACCGGTCGGCCGCCTTGCCGCCCAGCAGGAGCAGCCCGCCGAAGGTGAGCGCGTAGGCGTGGATCACCCAGGTCAGGCCCACCGCGCTGAAGCCGAGGCCGGCGGCGATCTCCGGGAGCCCGACGTTCACCACCGACAGATCCAGCGACACCATGAACTGCACGACGGCCACCGCGGCGAGCGTGAGTCCCGGCCGCGCAGAGCGTGTGGATGTACCGACCGAGGTCCTCATGACCGCAATCGTCGTCCAGTCGGTGGTCAGGGGCGTCTTACGAGCGGAGTCATCTCCGACTACCCCTCAGGGATCAACGACCCGCCGGACTACGACGCCGGGAGTAGACCGCAGACGACAGGTGGGTCAGTTCTTGACGAGCGACTTCGCGATCATACTTTGTGCGGACGCGATGATGGCGTCCTCCGACTTGCGCGGCTGCCGGCCCAGCACGCGGCGGGCCTTCTCGGTCGAGACCTTGTCCGAGCTGGGTGAAGAAGTGCTCCAACGCGGCGAGGTGGGCGTTGACGGTATTCGACGCGCGGCGCAGCACGGTCTTCATGTGGGTCTTGTAGTCGCGGATGGCGAAGTCGCGGTTGTGGGCGTCGGTGAGCGGGTCGCCGTCGAGGCCGCTGGCCTCCTGCCAGGTGAGGAAGGTCCGGACCCGGGAGTCGTAGGCGCGGCGGGTGTCGCCGTCCAGCGGGGCTCGCTTCAGCGCTGCGGCGTAGGCGGCGTGGATCGTGGTGAACGCCTCGGGTACCGCTTGGTGCTGCCGCCCCACATCGCCCTTGCAATGTCAGAAGTTGATACGCCGGGCTAAGCGTAGTCCAGGACCGCGATATCAGAAGCTCTGATGGGAGGGCGGCGTCGGCGCGTTGATCGGGCCCAAAGTCCGAGGCCACGCTCAGGCCAAGTCCGTTCGGGGGTCGGCCAAGATACGACGGAAACGGCAACCAGTGATCTTGAGTTGAACTTGCCGCAGGTGAGGTGCTGGGGCGGATCGGCGTCGGCTGCCCGACCAGGGACAGCGATGCGCAAACGCAGCCGGAGGCCCGATCCTGTGTCACCGTTCGCAGTGGACTTCTTCGCGTACCCGCTCAGATCGGTCAACGGCGCACCCGATAGCGCAGGTGAAGGACCCGGTTGCCCTGAATCACCACGTCAGGATCCTCCAACAGGTGCTGCGCGTGGACCGACCCGAAGTAGCGCTTGCCGGACCCGAACACGACAGGTACGACGTCCATGCGCACCTCGTCGACCAGGCCCGCGGCAAGCACCTGGCCACCGACGTCGCCGGCGGCGACCTCGACCATGCGGTCACCCGCAAGCTCCTGCGCCTTGGCCACGGCTGCCTCGACACCGTCGACGAAGTGAAACGGCGCCTCGGGGTCCCAGCCTTCGGGCATCGGCCGGTGCGTCACGACGACCACGTGGTCGATCCCGCTCGGAGGCTTCCCGTCCCAGCCGTCCGTCAGGTCGAAGACGTGGCGGCCGGCGATCGTGACTCCGATCTGGTCCCAGTACGGCCGGGTGTAGTCGTAGGTCGTCTGCGACACCTTCAGCTCGCCGCTCTCGTCCAACGGGACGTCACCGTTGGACAACCAGTCGAACAGCGGTCCGGGCTGGTCATTCTCGTCCGCGACGAAGCCGTCCACCGACACCGAGCCGTACATGACCACCTTGCCCACGGGGCTCTCCTCTACTTCGGGGTGCCCCAAATTAGCGTGTCGGGAGCTGTCGCTCTTGTAAGAAATCAATCGGCCGGCAGCGGCCAGCCGTCCAGCGCGTGGCCGGGATGTTCGCGCAGGAACCGCCGCCGGACTTCGACGTACCGGGTCGGCGTGAGCCCGGTGAACGCCCGGAACTCGTGGCCGAAGTGGGCCTGGTCGAAGTAGCCTGCGCCACCGGCGAGGTCGCCCCAGTCGATCGGTCCGGCGGGGTCGATCGCGAACACGGTGGCGGTGAAGCGGTAGGTGCGGGCCAGCCGCTTCGGCGTGACGCCGATGAGCTCCTTGAACCGCTGTGCCAGATGAGTGCTGCTGACACCGGCTGCCACGCTCAGGTCGCCGATCGCCACCGCCCCGCTGGTCGCCGCGATGACGCTGCTCGTATGGCGGACCAGCCCCAGACCGGCGGTCTCGCACAGCCGTCGCATCAGCTCCTCCTCGAGCAGCGTCAGCATCTCGTCCGGCCCGGCCGCCGTGGCCAGCCGGTCCCGCAGCTCAGCAATGGCGGGCCGGCCCCAAACCTGCTCCACCGTCACCGGCCGGTCACACAGCTCGGCCGCCGGCATCGGCAGGAACGGCGCCGGCCCCCACGGCTTGAAGTGCACGCCGACTGACCGGGTCTCCGGCGGATAGCCGAACTCGAAGGCGCGGGTGGGCATGGTGACCACGCAGCCGTCGGCGTACTCGGCCGTCTCGATGTCGATGCCGGCGCGGATGCGGAACGGCGCCCCGAGGTTGACGATGAGCAACGCCGACGGACTCGGCGGCAGCGTCAGCCGGGCGTACGGCGGCGCACCCTCCAGGTAGTAAAGGTCGTCGATCAGCCCGTCCAGCGGCGGTCGCGGCACTCTGGACACGTACTCCACGCCCACAGTATCGCCGACGCCCCGCCGGCAACGAGCGCCGGAACGGGCGAGCGTCCGGCGTTACGCAGTCGGCAGGTCGGTGAGGTCCAGGCGCCGGTCGATGCGCAGCTGGATCTCACCGTAGGGGGTCATGTTGGTGTGGAACAGCGGCGTGAGCCCGCGCCGGTCGGCGTCGGTCAGGACGTTCTCCCACTCGGGTAGGGCGAGGGCGTCCTGGATTATCAGCGTGTTGATCAGACCGAGGGCCGACTGGAGAATGTGCAGGCACAACATCCCCGGTTCCTGTTCTTCGCGCCGGTTGGAGGCGAGCTCTCCGCGCTTGCCGAACTTGATGTAGTCGTTGACGCCGTTGTAGTTCTCCACCACGTTCAGCCCGGATTCGGTCTCCCGCTGAAGATCGCGGTCGCGAAGCCAGCGGGCCAGGAAGACGGTGCGCTGGGCGCGGCCGACCTCCAGCATCGCGGCGTGGGCGGGGTGGGTGGTCTCGCTGGTGAACCGGCGTAGCAGGGCCTCGGTGGAGGCGGTCCGCAGCCGGATCGCGGTGGCGTACTTCATCATGATGTCGTAGTTCTGGGTGATGATGTCCCACCGGATCGGCCTGGTCAGCGCGGGTCCGAGCAACGGGTAGGAGAAGTCCTCGCCCCGGCCGGGCACATACAGCTTCATCTTGTTGATCTGCTTGAACCGGGCGACCAGGTCGAAGTCCAGCAGCCGGGTGATCCCGAACCCGACGAACGAGGCGCCGTGGGAGTCGACGACGTTCTGCTCGATCTCCATGTCGGTGCCGTGCCGCATCGCGCCCTCGACCATGGCGTGCACCTCGGACGCGGAGCAGGAGATCAGCTGGGAGTGGACGGCCATGGACCCGCCGGTTTCGACCGTCCAGTAGATCAGCACGCCGCGCTTGGCCCTGCGGTAGCGGGAGTGCCACTCGGTGAAGATGTTCTGATCGAAGGCTGAGAAGTGAGTGGAGTCCGAGGCGACCGTGGTCGTGCCCTCGCCCCACAGGGCGGCCTGCCGGACAGCGAAGGTCGCGTTGGCGATCACCCGGGCGACCTCGCGGCAGGCCTCGACGGTCAGATAGCGGCGGCGCGCGTACCGAAGGTCGTCCTCGGTGTGGGGATGGTCGCCGGCGGCGACCGCGCGGATCCCGGTCCTTGTCCCGTAGGCGTGAATTGGCGTAGTTCTCGGCCCGCCGGTCCTCGAAGTCCTTCGGCAGGTCGTCGTCGGGGTCGCGCCGCCGGTCGGCGCCGACCACCCAGATCTCCTTGCACCGCAGTTTCTCCCGTAGCGTCGGAAAGACGCCGCACTCGTACACGGTGCGCAGGATCCGCTCCCGCTTCGTGCTGTCGGCCCGGTACATCAGCTCCACCAACTCGGCCGGGACGACCGCGGTCAGCGCAGGATGGTGGTGCCGAGGTCCCACAGGCGCTCGGCGTTCGCGGCATCGAGCGCATAGGGTGCCACTCCCGGCACGCCCAGTTGTGTGGGCCGTGAGGTGACCTGCGGGGCTTCGTTGACGTCTTCGAAGTAGCGTCCGCCGACGCCTTCGGCCAGCGGGGAGGCGGCGAGGAAGACGGAGGTGGCCGCGCCCTGTCCGAGGGTCTTGCGGTAGGGCTCGGGGGTCTTCAGGCCGCCGGTGTGCCGCTGGAGGTTGGTGGCGATTGCCCCGGGGTGCAGCGCGTTCGCCCGGATGCCCTCGCCTGACCAGCGCCGGTCCGCCTCGACGGCCAGGAGCACTTCGGCGGTCTTGGACTGGCCGTAGGCGCCCAGCGCGTCGTAGGGGCGGAAGCGATAGTCCAGGTCGTCGAAGACGACCGGGGAGAACATGTGACCGCTGGAAGACACGTTCACCATGCGCGCACCGCCGGCGTCAGCGAGTGCCCCATGCAGGCCCAGGGCCAGGGCGAAGTGCCCCAGGTAGTTGGTGGCGAACTGCTGCTCGTGGCCACCGGTGCCCCGCTCCAGTTCGGGGAGCATCATGATCCCGGCGTTGTTGACCAGGATGTGCAGGGGACCGGCCCAGGCAGCGGTGAACGCGTTCACCGAGGCCAGGTCCGCCACGTCCACCCGGGCGACGTGGATCGCGTCCTTGCCGGTCTTGGTCCGCAGGTCGGCTGCGACCTGCTCGCCGGCGTCGGGACGCCGAACCGCGAGGGTGACCTCGGCGCCGATGGCCGCCAGTGCACGGGCGGTCTCCACACCGATACCGGACGTGGCGCCAGTGATCACTGCGCGTTTGCCGGAGAGGTCGACACTCTTGATCACCTCCGAAGCGGTCGAATGGCGGTCGAAGGGACTACGGAAGAGCTCAGACATGGGCGTTTCCTAGATCCGGATGCAAGTGCGGAAGCACGGCCGAACTGGCAAATGACCAGTACAGACGAGCGCACCAAGGGCACAACGTCCGCCTGCTCTGTCGCGTGGGCCGGGACGCCGCTCACCGTCTTACCCTGCCGGTTGCGGCCGTGCTCTGCTATCTGGGGTTGTTGGCATCTTCCCGCAGGTCAGAGCGAGATGATCTTTTAGGTACGTAAGGCAGGTTGACCGGGTTTGAAGGCATGTTGCATCCAGGGCACCTCCCAGCTTTCCCGAACCCGCGCTGCCAGGAAGGGCGTATCGGCGCTGAGGCTGACCTGGTCAGCTGTTGCGTCGGCGAGCGCGGTGAGTGCTTCGGCATCGCGGGTTCGGGAAAGCGCCGAGGGTGGCGTCGATCATCAGGTGGTGGAGGTCGGTCACGCAGCAGGGTAAAACCCACGGTTGTAACCAGTCGCCGAGCCGGGAACCGACGGTTTCGGTTCGCGCGGTTTGGCCGGGGGCACGCCGGCCGGTTGATGTCATGGTGATGTGTTCCATGCGACGAAGCACGTCCAGGCGGCGCCCCTATGCCGCCGGGGCCGGTATCTGGGTGGCTCCCGTGCGGGAGGCCCGCTCGATCGTGTCGATGAGCCGGTGTCTCCGCAGGGCATGGCCGAAGCCGGGCACGGTGTGCGTGCCCTCACGCAGGTCCCTCCCAAAGCGCGCGTAAACCTGGGCGACGCCCTGCGCCGTTGCGGGCAGGTGGCGCGGGACCGGATGGAAGCGGCTGTCGGGGAGGGCGATGTCGGCAAGCGCCTGGTCATCGCCCCGGCCGCCCTGCAGTCGCAGGTCCAGAGCCTGGAGGTTGCCGTTGATGCCGGGGGCGGTCAGGACCAGGTCGCCGTCGGTGCCGTTGATCTCCCAGCGGAAGTTGTCGCCACGGGAGAAGCCGCCCCGGTAGAACAGGGAGAGGGCGGCACCGCTGCCGAAGGTGCCCGTGACAGATACCTGATCGGCCACCGTCACCGGAATGGTGGAGCCCTCGTCGATCACCTGTGCCTGTGTGAGGCTAGTGACCAGGTTGGCCGAGATATCGGTGAGCTCGCCGAGCACGACGTTGACCGCCTCCAGGGCGTGCAGCGCCGACGCCGTCAAGAGCGACGCGCCGGCGGCGGCGTCGTAGAGATAGGCGTGCGCGCGGTCGGTGACGGGGCTCCAGGACAGGCCCGATCCGACCAGCGTCGTGCCGAGCACCTTCCCGACGTAGCCGTCCGCGACCAGGTCACGGGTGTGGCGGATCGCCGGGAGGAAGCCGCCCTGCAGCCCGATCACCGTACGGACCCCTGCCGCCTCGGCCCGGGCGGCCAGGTCGGCCGCCTCGTCGGTGCCGACGCCGAGGGGCCACTCGCTGTAGACCATCTTCCCCGCCGCCAGCGCCGCGGAGATCAGGGCGTGGTGGTGGGGCACCTTGACCGACACCACCACCAGATCCACTCCGGGGTGGGCAATCAGGTCGGCGGGGTCGTCGAAAGCCGCCGAGAGGTCGAACTCCTTGGCGGCCCGCCCGGCGGACTCGCGGCGTGAGGTGCTGATGGCACGCAACTCGTAGTCCGGGAGGGCCTTGAGCGCGGGGACATGGCTGATGGCCGCCCAGCCGCCGACGCTCGCCCCGATGATGCCGACGCCGATCTTCATGATGCTCCTTTGGTGGTGTCCGGTCGCCGGCGGCGAACGGTGTGCCGATGTCGTGTGCGGGGGTGGTGTGGTGGGTCAGAACTGCAGGACCAGCCGTCCCCGGACGCCTCCGGCCTCGAAGCGGCGGTGGGCCTCGGCGGCCTGTTCGGGCAGGAAGGTGCCCGCCACGCGCATGGCCAGCGCACCGGTCTCCGCCAGGCGGCGCAACAAGTCGAGCTTGTCGGGTCTGCCGCCGTAGTCGGGGACGTAGACCTGGTGGTAGCTGAGCCCGCGTTCGGGCGGGCCGAAGGCGGCCGTGCCGCGGAAGGCGGCGATGCCTCCGCCGTCGCGGACCGCCGCCGCAACCGGGGCACCGATGAGTGCGGCGTCGGCCAGAGCGTGCACTCCGGCGGGCATGACCTCGCGGAACCGCGTGGCCACGTCGCCGCCCCTGGCGACCACCGAGTCCGCACCCAGAGACCGGACCAGGTCGCGGTCGGCAGGAGCGGCGTCGCCGACGACCCGCAGCCCGTCGGCCTTCGCCAGTTGGATCAGCATGCCGCCGACCGCGCCGGCCGCGCCGGTGATCGCGAGCGTCTGGCCGGGCGACAGGGCGAGCAGGTCGAGCGCCAGGCGCGCGGTGAGACCGTTGAGCGGCAGGGTCGCGGCCTCGGCGTGGCCGGCGGCGGCCGGCGCCCTGGCCACCCAGGAGGCGGGCAAGACCACGTGCTCGGCGTAGGCACCGCCGCCGGGGACGTTCGGCATGACCATGGCCATCACCCGGTCGCCCATCCGCAGGCCGGTGGCGGTGCCGGGGCCTATCTCGTCCACGACGCCTGCGGCGTCCTGCCCGGGGATGTACGGCGGCCGCACACCAGGCAGGCGAACCTGTCCGGCACGCATGAGCGTGTCCGCCGGATTGACTGCGGCGGCGTGCACGCGGATGCGTACGCAGCCGGGTCCGGCATGCGGCTCGGGCACCTCCACCACCTGCAGGACCTCGGGCCCGCCGAAGCCGAATGCGCCGACGGCCCTCACAGCCGGCTCCTGAACGTGCCCGGCCGATCGGCCGCCCGCGCAGCGGGAACCCCGAGCGCCCACGGACTGTCCCCGGCCCGGATGTCGGAGCGGCGGTGCAGCGTGTCGTTGTCGTCCATGGAACCTCTTCCTGGCTGTCGCCAGTAAATATCTTGAATGATCGTTACAGATTTAGGGCGTGAAACGTCAGTCAAGGCAGCTCAGGGCTGCCTCCACGACGCTCATCAGGTGCCGGCGGTCGGGGTTGATCGCCCCCGTGACACGCAACCCATGAATGAGCGTCATGATGAGCCTCGCCGAGTCCCGGGGGTCGCGGATGCCGACCGGCTCGCCGCGGGCCTGGGCCGCCGCGATCACCCCGGTCAGCTCGTCCTCCAGCAGCGAGGTCGTCGCCCCCACCCGCGTGGCCACCTCGGGGTCGTGGCACAGCCGCTCGGTCGCGGCGCTGACGATCAGACAGGCCTGCTCGCGCCCGTCCCGCAGGATCGTCTCCACCAGATCGACCAGGATGTCGCGGATCAGCTTCCGTGCCGGGGTGCCGCTGCGCAGCAGATCGACCAGAGGCAGCGCGTACCGCTCCCGGTAACGGTCCAGCACCGCCCGATACAGGCCTTCCTTGCTGCCGAACGCCGCATAGAGAGAGCCGCGGCCCACCCCGGTGGCGTCGACCAGGTCCTGCACCGAGGTGCCCTCATACCCCTTGTGCCGGAAGACCGACATCGCCGCTTCCAGCGCGGCCTCCGTGTCGAACTCCCTCACCCGTGCCACGCTACGCAGACTAGCCGTATCTGGAACGAACAGTCAAGTTTCGAGGCCGCCTGCCGCGACGCGCCCACCCAGGCCGCCTGATCCCGTGTCGCGGCCCGAGGCGGGGCCCCTCGGGAATGTTCGGAATGCTGGACTCACCCGTGAGAGCCACTTTCCAGGACACGGAGGATATGGCGGGGGCGGGTCCGCACTCCCGTGGAATTCTTGGTCCCATGCAGGTGGACGATCGGCACCAGGCGTCCGGCTCTGGCGCCATCAATGGTGACTGAGCCCGGCCGCGTCCCCCTGATCGATCGGTAGCGGGCCGGCACGAGATCGCCGCCCACACCCTGGCTCGGCTCGGCCGAAGGGCTCACAGGAGGAGTACGTCATGACGGCGACCATGCGGGCGATCGTCCAGCACGCCTACGGCGGGCCGGAAGTGCTGCAGCTCACTGAGGTTTCCCGGCCCGAGCCGGGGGTCACCGAGGTGCTGGTACGAGTGCACGCCGCCGGGGTCAACCCGATCGACGGCAAGACCCGCGCCGGCGGCGGCTTCGCCACCCAAGTGGGTGGGCCGCCGTTCATCCCCGGCTGGGACCTGTCGGGTGTGGTGGAGGAGATCGGCTACGGCGTGACCCGCTTCCAGCCGGGCGATGAGGTGTACGGCATGCCGAACTTCCCGCACCGTGCCGGCACGTACGCCGAGTTCGTCGCGGTGCGCTCGCGCCAGGTCGCCCGCAAACCCGCGACCCTGTCGCACGCGGAGGCTGCGGCGCTGCCGCTGGCGGGATTGACCGCCTGGCAGTCCCTGGTCGACACCGCTCAGGTAGGGCCCGGCATGCGCGTACTGATCCACGCGGCGGCGGGCGGCGTCGGCCATCTGGCGGTGCAGATCGCCCAGGCGCGGGGCGCGTACGTGATAGGCACCGCCCGGGCCGCCAAGCACGACTTCGTGCGTTCACTGGGAGCCGATGAGGTGATCGACTACACAGCCATCGCGTTCGAGGACGCCGTCGAGCCCGTGGACGTGGTGCTCGACCTCGTCGGTGGCGAGACCCGCCGCCGCTCGCTGGAGGTGCTGGCCGAAGGTGGACTGCTCATCCCGCTGCCGCGCGGGCTGGACATCTCCGAGGAGGCGGCCGAGCGCGGCCTGCGGGTGGCGCCCCTCATCGTCGAGCCCGACTACCGCGGCCTGGAGCACCTGGCCGAGCTGGCCGACTCCGGAAAACTGAAGGTCAGTGTGTCCCGGGAACTGCCGCTGGCACAGGCCGCCGAGGCGCACCGGTACATCGACGGCGGAGGCGCCACCGGCAAGACCGTCCTGACCGTGATCGCCCAGAGCTGACCGCGGCGCTCGGGAACATCGGCCCCTGCTGAAATCTCATCCGTGCAGCGATCGCACGCCTGGCCGTAGAGTTGCTGGTGTCCAACCGCGAGATCGATCAACCCTCTACCTGCGCCTGGAACGCGGTCGCGACCGCAACCCGTCGTCGCAGGTCCTCGAATCGCTCGCCCGCGTTCTGCGCCTCGACGCCGACAAGCTGGCGCTCCTCGGCTCCGCGATGCTGACCCCCGTGGTGCCCCACATCCCGGGGTCCCCGTAGTACTCGCCGAAAATCGGGCGGATATGGCTGGGCAGGCTTCTGAGCTGGGAAGCTGTGGGCCTGGCGGGAGGTCTTTCTTGGCGACGCAGGTGTTCGCGGACGAGGAGCTGGAGCGCCTGCGGGGGTTCCGGAGATTGGCAGGGACGGGCTAGCGAGGTTCTGCACCCTCACTCCGGCGGATGTCGCGTTCGTCGATCCCGGTCGGGGCCGTGGTCCGGCGGACCGGCTCGGCTTGGCCGTGGCGTTATGCACGTTGCCGTGGCTGGCGTTCGTGCCGGACAAGGTGCTTTCGGCCCCGCCGGTGGCGGTGGCCAGGCTGTCCGAGCAGCTCGGCGTCGACCCGGCCGGGCTGCGCTCGTACGGGCGGCGGGCGAAGACGCGGACCGAGCCTTTGCGGCTGGTGGCGAAGTATCTGGGGCGGCGGTTGGCGATCCCCAGCGGGTGAGCGGGCCCCGGCGCTGTGCGCTGTGTGACCAGGCGTTTGCGAGGGTGAGATCGAGATCCGGTCGGTGGTGCTCGAGCCCGCCGAGTACGCCCGCTGCTGAGTCCGGAACGCGAGGACTACCTGCGGACGCAGATCACGCACCGATTAGGTTTCCGCGCCGCGCCCGTCAGTACGTGTGAGATCGACTCACGGAAGGCTGGCACGATGCGGAAACTGATCTTCGCCATGAACGTGACCCTGGACGGCTACATCGCCGCGACCGGCGACGACATCGGCTGGAGTGGTGGGGAGGGACCGGACTCGTCTTCGAGCGCCGAGCTGTTCCAGTGGTGGTCCGACCGGGTGGGCGCGACGGGCCTGGCGCTGTACGGGCGCAAGCTTTGGGAGGCGATGAGCTCCCACTGGCCGACCGGCGACCAGCAGCCCAACGCGACCCCGGCGGAGATCGAGTTCGCGCGCCTCTGGCGGGACATGCCGAAGGTGGTGTTCTCATCGACGATCGACAAGGTCGACTGGAACACCCGCCTGGTCACTGGCGACGCGGTCGCCGAGATCGCCCGGCTCAGGGCCGAGGACGGCGGCCCGATGGACATCTGCGGCGCGACGCTCGCCGCGGCGGCCATGCGGAGCGGGCTGATCGACGAGTACGCGATCGTCACCCATCCGGTCCTGGTGGGCGGCGGCACGCCGTTCTTCACAGCCCTGGACAGCTGGGTGAACCTGAAACTGGTCGAGACGCGGACATTTCCCGGCGGCGTGGTGCTGACCCGATACGAGACGAGGCGATGAGCACGGGCCAAATGCCCGGCTCGTAAGGCCAGGTCGAAATCCTTCCTTGCGTGCTCATCGTGACCCTCGGCGATGAGGGGTCCCTTTCCCTGCCCACCGACTCGCGAAGATGAGGACGACGACGTCGTTGATCGTGACGATGTTCCTCGGACATGCCCCGCCGGCAACGCCGGCGGGGCGGTGGTGTTCAGCTGGTCGGATGCTCATTCCGCGGTGACTTCGGTGACGCCGGCCCGTGCGCTGGACTCGTCGACGATGAGGACTTGTCCGATCACAGCGTCGCGGACAGGCTCAGCCATGGTTTGTCGGTGACGTCGAATCCGGTGAGCTCGGCGATCTTCCCGTCGACGATGTGCAGGACCGCGATGTTGAACAATCGATATTCCGGGTCGTCGGGGGTGCGGAGGTACAGCACGGCGGCAGGCATGCGGTTGACCGTCGTGGTGATACAGCGCCAGTCGTCGTAGCCGCGTTGGAAGAGCCCACTGGAGACCCAGCCGTCCACCGCGTCCTTGGCCGTGACGATCAAGGTGCCCGGCTCGGGCAGCATCGTGAAGCGCAGGTCGTCGCGCAGCAGGGCCATCAGCCCGTCGAGGTCGTTGCGCTCGTGGGCGTCGATATACGACTTCACCACGCTGCGCTCGTCATCCGACAGCTCGTGGGTGGCGGGGCTCCGCCAGTCGAGGCGGCGGTCGGGCAGCTGCTCGCGCATCGTCACACGGGCCCGCTGCAGTGCGCTGGTCACCGATGCGACGGTCAGCTCGAGGGCGTCGGCGGCTTTCGACGCCGGCCAGCCGAGGACGTCGCGCAGGATGAACGCCGCCCGCTGCCGCGGCGGCAGGTGCTGGACGGCGACGATGAACGCCAGCTCGATCGTTTCCCGCGCCACCACCGATTCCTGCGGGTCCTCGGGGAGCATCCAGTCGGGGTACGGCTGCAGGTACGGCACCTCGGAGCCGGGGTCCGGCAGCTCGGACGGTACGGGTGTGCGGTCGTTGCGCTTCTCCAGGAAGTCGAGGCAGGCGTTCGTCGCGATCCGGTACAGCCAGGTCCGCAGGGCCGCGTGGCCCTTGAACGACTCCCGCTTGTTCCACGCTCGCAGGAACGTCTCCTGCGTTAGGTCCTGGGCGTCCTCGTAGTTCGCGAGCATCCGGTAGCAGTGCACCTGCAGCTCACGCCGGTGGCGCTCCGTGATGAGTGCGAACTGCGCTGTGTCGCCTGAGCGGACCGCCGCGATGAACGTGGCCTCGTCGGCGCCCAGCAGTCTGGCGTCGGTCATGGTCATCAATCCTTCCACCGGTGCGAGAGGGCTAACAGAACTGACGACGTGGCGGAGGATTTCTGATCGGTGAAGCCGCTGACACCGGGCCGCTCGCCAGGCCGGATGGGTCGGGGTCGATCCAGGGGACGTGCTCCGGGTCGGGCACACCCTCGATGTCGAGGTGGGGCCGGCACGGCTAAGCGTTGTTTTTCGGCGCCTGCTACTTAGGGGCCGCATCGGCGCGCCTCCGACCGCGATGCCAAACCAGACGCCGCCTCGGCGAGGTCAGTCACCCGCGCGGCCTCGCCGAGGTCGGCCAGGACGCCTAACCGACGGTTCAGACCGGCGGTGGCGCGGTCACAGCGTCGCGCTGAGCTTGGAGTTGCTTCATGTCGGCGCGCTCCTCGGCCTCGCTGGCCGGACTCCCCTGAGCAGCTCGCGGTCCGACGGCGAGGTCATCGCGCCACCGCCCTTTCCTGGACCACTCTTAGCCGGCACAACTCCGCTCAGGTGAGGCCTGTCCCGGTCGTCCTCGTCTTTGTCGATCTGCTGATATTGCCAGATAACGGCGCATTATCTGACAACGGCGGGATCGGCTCCTGCGGGAACATCCGTGCGGGCCGTGCACCTTTCACGCGTGTTATCTGACAACCAGGGAAGCGGGCCAGATGGCGACAGACCGGCACCTCACCGCCGTGCCCGACCGTGACAACGCGGAGACGCCTGGAGAGGTGCCAGCCGAGGAAGTCCTGCGCCTGAACGTCGAAGACCTCGACCGCGCCAACCGCCGCGCACGCACCATCCGCAAAGGCGGCAAAGCCGACGAGCTGCTCTACGACATCCGCACCGCCGAACGCCACCTCGGCGCCGCCACCGACCACTGGAATCTGCACGACCTCCGCCATTCCCGACTCACCCACGCCGGCGAGGACGGCGCCACCGAAGCCGACCTGATGAACCTCTCCGGCCACGAAGACCGCCGCACCCTCCAGCGCTACCTCAAGCCCAGCAAAGAAGGCATCCACCGTCGCCTCGACGGGCTCGACGCACGAGGGACCTGGACACCCAACGCCGCCGAACTCACCGCCCGCATGACCAGCAACCGCGACAGCAGCCAAACCCGATCTTTGCTGGTCAGCCATATCAGCCCGATTTTCGGCGAGTACTACGGGGACCCCATCCCGGCCGCGACCGACAGGCACGACACGCAGCACGGTGAAGGCTCCGCCTGAACCCGCGCTCCCCGAAGCCGCAGTCGGCGTCCGTCCGCCTCGCAGCGCGAGCACGACGGCGTGGTCGCCCGGCGACATGGAGCCGCCGGTAGGCGAGCGTCATCATGACCGGGCTCTTGGAGGCGTACGTCCGCCGGGGAGGCGCGGGCGCCCGGCGGCGTGACGGCACGAGAGTGCCGCCGCGAGGTGGTGAGAAGTGTGGCGCCGGGCCCGGACGCCCTTTCAGAATACGTCCCACCTGTCCCTGTTGTCACAGCGACACCCCGGTGTGCGGTCAGTTGAGCAACGGGACGAGGTGCTCCTCCTCGTAGTCCAGGTGGGCCTCAAGCTCGCGGGTGAGCCGCTCGACCTCGGCCAGCAGCGTCCGCGGGTCGGTGTCGTCGGCCGCCAGGAGGGCCTTGAGCTCGCCGAGCAGCCGGGCGACGGTCGCGTGCTCGGCGCGCAGCCGTTCCATCACCGGCGCCAGCTCGGGGTAGCGGCGCTCCAGCGCGGAGAACATGAAGCCGTCCTCGCGCTCGTGGTGGACGTGCAGCCCCTGGCACATGGTCAGGCAGGTGACGCGCAACTGTGCGCCCAGCCGCGGCCCGGACGCGGCCGCCTCCGCCCGGATCAGTTCCAGTTCTCGGCGGAAGGCGTCGTGCATCCTGATCAGGGCGTCGCCCAGGGGGCCCGCGGGCGGCCCGGCGTCGACCGGCAGCAGCGCCACCACGGGCAGTGGCCGCCCGGCGCGGGCCTGGTAGTCGCCCCATCCCGGGTCCGCCTCGACGGCGCGGGCGAACATCCGCTCGCGTTCCTCGCCCTCCAGCACCACGGCCTTGGCCGGGTAGGTGAAGACGCCGTCCTCGACGGTCACCTGGGGGTGGGCGCGCAGGTTGCGGTACCACTGCGGGTGGGCGGGCGCGCCCCCGGCCGAGGCGATGATCAGCAGGCGGTCACCGTCGGGCAGGTAGCCGAGCGGCGTCGTGTGCGGGGCGCCCGTACGGGCTCCGGTGGTCGTCAGCAGGAGCAGCCGCGCTCCCTCGAAGACGCCGCCGACGCGGCCCTGGTTGGCGCGGAACTCCTCGATGATCTGCTGGTTGAAGTCATGGGGCATGCTGAGTACGGCTCCAAGCGTGAAGGTGTCGATGACATGGGAGAACCCGCACGGGCATGCCGGCGCGGACGGGTTTACGACACCGCTGGAGGCATGGGACGACGCGCGGGGGCAGCGTGCTCAGGCACGACCGATGAAGTGAGCGGTCACGGCGTCATCCCCTTTGATTCGGCGCCTCCATGCCACCCCCGTCCTCTGCGGGCGGCGGCACGCGACGCGACCGCCATTACACGATCGTTCACCGACGGCTGTCAACCCCGTGTGGAGACGCAGGCGAGAGTCGAACTCGCACGGTCAGGCTTTGCAGGCCTTCCTCCGCAACCCGCGAACTGCGCCGGGCCGCCCCGGCCCCCATCGTGTCGGGGCGAACGTGCGCGAGGACGGAGTCGAACCGCCACAGCCGAAGCGTCCGGTTTACAGCCGGGTGGGCTCACCATGTGCCCAGCTCGCGCATGCGTGGCTCCAGCAGGACTCGAACCTGCGGCGGACCCGGTTTCGTAGACCGGCGCTCTGTCCACTGAGCTATGGAGCCGTACCCCGTACCGGACTCGAACCGGCGATTTCCCGGGTGAAAGCCAGGCGTCCTGACCGCTGGACCAACGGGGCCTTGCGTACGTCCGGCGGGATTCGAACCCGCACCGTCCGGTTCCTTAAACCGGTGCCTCTGCCATTGGGCCACGGACGCGAGAATGGACCGACGGTATCTCGAAACCCGAACTCCTGCGTGCAAGGCAGGTGTGATGCCTTTTCACCATCGGCCCACGGCGGTTTGACGTGCCGAAAGAAAAAGGCCGCCTGGTTCTCACCTGGCGGCCTTCGGATATCCTGGCGTGGATTATCCCGAAGCCTGCCCGGCCGGCGCGGCGCATCGGCGATAGCGGAGTTCCCGCTCGAGTGTGATCCGCATGGCCCGGCCTTTCTCTGAGCAATTCACCGTGGGGTGGAATTCGAACCCGCCCCGTCTTTCGTCGTGTCCGACATTAACGACCGCCTCCGGCGCCGTGCCACTCATTTATTCTCGTCAAATATACAAGACGGACCGTATCGTCTTGCGATCGTGCTAGGCTGTCCCGCATGGCCAAGCAACCCGACCCGTCCCGGCGCAGCGAGCGCTCCCGCCAGGCCGTCCTCGCCGCCGCTCGTGAGCTGGTCACCGAGGTCGGATACGCCAAGCTGTCCATCGAGGCCATCGCCGCGCGGGCCGGCGTCGGCAAGCAGACGATCTACCGCTGGTGGCGTTCCAAGGGAGCGGTGGTCTTCGACGCGGTGCTGACCCTCAGCGAGGGTGACGACGGCATGGCGCTGCCCGACACCGGCGACATCGAGGCCGACCTCAAGACGGTGATGCGGGCGACGGTGGCCGAGTTCGCCGACCCCGGCTTCGAGGCGCCGATCCGGGCGCTCAACACCGAGATCCTGCAGGACCCTGAGCTGGCCGCCCTCTACCGCGAAAAAGTGGCCGACCCCGTCGACGAGGCCAAGAAGGCCCGGCTGCGCAGCGCCCAGCAGGCGGGCCAGATCGCCGCCGACGCCGACCTCGACCTCGCGCTGGAGTTGTTGTACGCGCCCCTGTACCAGCGCTGGCTGCTGCGCTCGGGGCCGCTCACCGCCGACTACGCCGACGCCCTGGTCGAGCTCGCGCTCAAGGCGCTGCGCCCGGCTTGACGTCGGAGTCTTCCACCGGCACTACAGAAGGTCACGCCAGGCGGGAGTTCAAGCGTCGGAGGGGACCCAGGCGTGGGCGGCCTCGTGCAGGCGTATCAGCCGGTCCCAGTGTTCGGCAACGGTGGTGCGGCCGGGCTCGGTGAGGCTGACGACGGTTCGGGACGGCGTTCGGCGGTCTTGTCGATCTTGACGATTCCGCCCTTCTCCAGTCATGTCCGCGAATGGGGTGCTCACCTCAGCCTCCTCGCCAGCCGGTCGCGGAAGCGAGCGCACCAGAGCGCGGTGGTCGAGCAGGCCGTTGACGACGAGCAGCGCGCCGATGACCAGGAGCAGCCAGAGGGGATCGGCCGAGGCGAACGGATGCTCTCCCGACGGGGTGAGCACGCCGAGCGGGGCCAGGGTGGGGGCCATGAGCGCCACGGCCGAGGCCGGGTAGTGTCCGCGCCCAGGCCAGGGTGGTCCGCCGATCAGCGCGAGGAAGACGGCGAAGATCAGACCGCCGGTGAGATGTCCGGGCGTCCCGGCGACGTTGGCGGCGGTGACCACCACGAGCACGCCCGACAGCGGTACAGGGATGAGCCCGAAGGCGTGGAACCTGGCACCGTCGCGCCGCGGGATGACCGCCGAAGGTCCCGCGGTAGTAGCGGGCCACAGCGGCGAGCAGAACGGCGAAGAGCAGGACGGGAAGGACATGGTTCTCCCGGACGCCGTCAAATGCGAAGGACCCGACGATGAGGCCGAAGGCGGCCAGGTAGAGCCCCCGGCGGTGAGCGTACTCGGCGGTGGATCGGCGGATGCGATCGAGGCGATCGAGTTCGTATGAGTTGGGGTGGATGTAGTCCCGGGGAAATTTCCAACGGATTTGCCTGACCTGTACTGATGCGCTGCTCGGTGGCTGAGGTCTTGGGGGCTTGCGTTGCCCGGCATACGCCGACCGGGTCACCGAGGTCGACATAGAGCCGGCTAAACAGCTGTGGGGGCGTGCCTGATGGACGTGCTGAGCGCCCGGACCGCTCGGGTTGCCGCTGCAGTCCTCAAGATCGGGCAAGAACCCAGGTCCGTGATTCGAGCGGAATGGATTCCCATCCGACAGCACGCTCGGCACCGGGGCGGTGTTGGATCAGCGGGGGCGGCGACGCTGGGCGGATGGTGAGGTAGCACAGGAAGGGGCCGGGAACGGTGAGTGGTCCGTCGGGTAGCCCGGTCTCGAGCGCTTCACGGATTCGCGCTCGATCGGAGCTGCGCATCGGGCGGCGGCCGAGCCAGTTGGGCCAGCCGTCCTGGCGTTGAGGAACGGTGTAGTCAGGCGTGGCCGCCTCGGCCCCGGCGGGGGAGGAAGCGGCGGACTGGTGGTCAGCGTTGTCCATCGCGTCGCGTTGTCAGATGTCGTGTTCGATCACCGCGCGCGGTGGCGGGATGCGTTCGGTGGCGAGGCTTTTCCGGTCGAGCTTGATGTGGGGACACGACCGGCCGTGCGCGGTGAAAGCCGCTCCCGTCTCGGCGCTCATGATCGGGAAGAACTTCTTGGCTTCCGGGACTGTCCTGAGGTGACCCAGGCGTAAGCAGGACCGTCGCGCAGGGCGCGGTGGATCAGGCGGCGGCCGAGCCCTTGGCGCTGCCATTCCTGGTCGATGGAGATCTTGTTGATGCTGCCGCAGCGGCAGGCGTCGCAGACCTGCCAGACCAGCCGGGCGATGTCGTAGTCGCCGGGATCGTAGACGTAGATTTCGCGGAGGCCAGCCGGAAGTGCGGGCGGGTGGTAGACGAAGCGCAGCGGGGCGTGTGGCGTGGTGATGCGAGTCCACCACCAGCGCAGGCGGGAGACCCGCTGAACGCGAATGGGGCTTCGGTCACGAGGCATACGATCACCCTGCTGACGGTGTGAGGTCGTGGTCAGTGTCGGCGGCGGCCGGGGTCGTGCTCGGCCAGTGTGGCGGCGACGGCTTCGGTGCTGGGCTGGACGTAGATGCCGAGGGTGCGCAGGTTCCGGTGGCCGGACAGGGTCATGAGCATGGAAGCCGACCAGCCGTCCTCGCCCAGATGGGTCAGCCGGGAGTGGCGCAGTTGGTGGAGGGTGTAGCCGGCGCCGGCCGGGTCCAGGCTGATGGTGGCCTGCTTGAACAGGTACTCGGCACGCTCGTACGACAGCCGGGCGCGGCCGGTGACCGGGCACAGGTCGGCGGCGGCGGGAGTGCGGGCCGGGCCTGGGCGCCGGTCGGTGAGGAAGACCGGGCCGCGGGTGCGGCCGCCGAGCAGGCGGGGCAACAGCCGGGCGGTGCCGGACTGCCACAGGATCCAGTCGACCGCGCCGCCCTTGCGGCGTACACGGCCGCGCTTGGCCTCCAGCACAAGGTCGCCGACGTCGAGGCCGAGGACCTCGACGGATCGGGCCGCGCTCTCGTACAGCAAACGGAATAGGGCCTTATCCCGAAGCGACAGGTCGCGGCGCTGCCACAGGGCCTCGATCAGGTGCCGGTCGATGACCTTCGTGGCGTCGGTGTTCTCCCGGCGCCGCTCGACCAGCGCGGCCAGGTCGGTCATGCTCCAGCGCGCGGCCCAGGTGGTGAAGGAGCGCAGCGCGGAGCGGTGGCGGTTCCAGGTACGGGGGGCCGCGTTCCCCACGCCGTGGCGAACACCGCTGCCGTCTGCTCGGCCGTCAGGTCGGTCAGCAGAACGCCTCGTCCGAGCTCGGTGCACAGGCGGGTCAGCGTCTGGCGATAGGAGCGCAGGGTGTCGCCGTCCAGATCCCGGCGGTTCAGGAACGCGGCGGCGGCGTCGGCCAGCGTCGGGCCGCTGGTGAGCGGCAGGACCTTGGCCGTGGTCACGGGGATCGGTGGTCCTTGGAATTGCGGAGGATGGACTCGGTGTCCATGAGCGCGTTCATCGCCGCGGCGGCGGTCTCTAACGGCCGGGCGAGTGCGTCTGCGGCGCGCTGTCGGTCGGGGGTGGGGCTTGGCGCGGGTTCGGGGATCACCGGCATGCTCCTATGTGACAGGGAACGTGTTGTCTTCGACCCTAGAGGCGCGAGGCGGAACCGCTGGCTGAGTGAAGGATCTTGTATGCGACAGGGAATGGACTCTTCCCTGTCGCATAGGGCCACGGCGCGCAGCGGACGCTCAGTCGTCGTCGCCTTGCTCATCCTCCTGCCGAGCCTCGTTCTTGTCGGCGGCCAATTGAGCCCGGCGATCGAGCTGCTCCTTCGCAGGAGCGTTGGACTTCCTGCTCAACGAGGACAGAGCGATGGGATGAGCGCTGCGATGGCGTCGAGGATGCGATCGAGTCCATGCCGGAAGCGTTCCTCGGGGGCGAGGTGGGCGGTGCGGGAGTCGAGAACGGATCGGTTGAACAGGGGGAAGGCGCCGGATTCGACGACCTGGCGGACATAAGGTCCCATGTAGTCCCGCTTCCAGCGCTCGGGGTCCAGGCCGGTGCGGCGGGCCTCCTCCAGCCAGCCGATCTCGCGGCGGATCGCGCTGTGTACGTAGTCGTTCAGCATGCCGACGAAGCCGGTGATGTCGTCGATGTCGAGCCCGGTCCCGTTGAAGGCGCTGAGTGCGAACTCGTGCACGCGCAGCAGGTTGGGGCCCAGCGTGGGCCGGCTGGTGAGCAGCGCGATCAGCCAGGGGTGGCGTAGGCCGGCGGCGCGGGTCTGCCGGGCCAGCAGCGTCAGGTCGCCGCGCCAGTCACCGGACGGGCCGTCGGGGAGCTCGATCTCGCTCATCGCCAGGTCGATCATGAGGTCGAACAGGTCGTCGCGCCGGGGTACGTAGCGGTAGAGCGACATGGCGCCGGTGCCCAGCTCGCCCGCGATCCGCCGCATGGTCGCAGCCTCCACTCCTTCGGCGTCGGCGATCTGGACGGCCGTCCGGGTGATCTGCTCACGGCTGTAGCCGGGGCGCCGTCCCGGGCCGGAGCGCTCGTGCGCCTCGGGCTGCATCCAGATGCTGGTGGGTTCCTCGCCGGCCATGCGCATCCCTTTCCTTCCATTTGCGTACATGGTACCTGAATGGCTATGGTCCATTCACGTACGGCGTACGCGAATTGGAGGACGTATGGACCGATCTCTTCGTGTGGGCGTGATCGGCGTGATGCTGGGCATGATCACAGCCCCGTTGGACGGCATGATGCTCGGCCCGGCACTGCCGGTGATCGTGAAAGACCTCGGCGGGCTGGAGTACTTCTCCTGGGTGGCGACCGGCTACCTGATCTGCATGGCCGCCACGACGCCGATCTGGGGCAAACTCGGCGACCTGTACGGCCGCAAGGTCGTCTACATGGCCGCGATTGCGATCTTCCTGCTGGGCTCCGGGCTGTCGGGAGCCGCGCAGGACATGATCCAGCTCGTCGGCTTCCGCATGGTCCAGGGACTGGGCGCGGGCGGCCTGATGACCGGGGCGCTGGCCTTGATCGGCGAGCTCGTGCCGCCCCGGCACAGCGGCAGGCTCATGGGGCTGTTCGGGGTCATGATGCCGATCGCCTTCATCGCCGGGCCGCTGCTCGGCGGACTGTTCGCCGACGTGGGCTGGCGGTGGGCGTTCTTCGTCAACCTGCCCGTCGGCGCGGCGGCCCTGCTGCTCATCGGCGCCGCCGTACGGCTGGAGCCGCGCCGGATCAGGGCGCGCATCGACTATCCCGGAGCGCTGCTGCTGACGGTGGTCCTGGTCGCACTCAGCCTGGTCGCCAGCTGGGGCGGCACCCAGTATGCCTGGGGATCGGCCCCGATCCTCGCCCTGATCCTCGTCGGGCTGGTGGCGCTGGCCGTCCTGCTGCTGGTGGAACGGCGCGCGGCCGAGCCGATCGTCCCGCTACGCCTGTTCGCCGACCGCAACTTCACCCTCGCCCAGGGCATCCGCTTCCTCGGCGGCGTCGGCATGGTGGTGGCGGCCACGTTCCTGCCCCAGTACATGCAGCTGGTCCACGGCGCCTCACCGATCGCCAGCGGCCTGCTGATCCTGCCCGCCATGCTGGGTATGGTCGCCGTGCTGATCGGCACCGGCCGGCTCATCAGCCGCACCGGCCGCTACCGGATCTACCCGATCGTCGGCGGTGCGACCGTGACGGCCGGCATGCTCGCGCTGATCCTGCTGCGCCCCGGCGTCAACCTGGCGCTGGCCTCCGCCCTGACGCTGATCGGCGGCCTCGGGGTGGGCCTGCTGATGCAGTCCACCACGATCATCACCATCAACAGCGCCGAGCCGCGCGACATGGGGGCGGCCAGCGGCTCGGTCACCCTCTGGCACACCATGGGCGCCTCACTGGGCGTGGCCGCCCTCGGCGCCCTGTACACCGCACGCCTCCAGGACACCCTCGTCGACCGCCTCGGCACGGAGGCCGCCACCGCAATCGCCTTGACGCCCGAAGCGCTCGTCCGGCTCGCGCCCGCCGCGCGGGAGGCCGTTCGTCTCGCCGTCTCCGACGGCGTCCACGCCATGGCGCTCGGGGCCGCCGCGCTGGGCGCCGTTGCCTTCGCGCTGGCTTGGTTCATCCGCGAGGTCCCCTTGCGTGATGGCGCCCCGTCGGCCGAGCCCGCCACCGCGGCCGCGTGAGGCGGGCCACCCATGCCAAAGAGGGTGAAAGTCAAGCTCGTGATGGACGTCATCTGCGTACACTCCTACCTCGGCTACACCCGCTTCACCCGCGCCGCGGACCGGCTCAGGGCCGAGGGCCTGCCGGTGGCGGTGGAGTTCCTGCCCTTCGAGCTCGCCCCGGGTGCCCCGGCCGACGGGCGTCCGCTGCTGGGGGTCCTGGAACACACCTTCGGCCGGCAAGCGGCCGCCGACGCGCTCGCCTTCGCCGAACGCGCAGCCCGCGAGGGGCTGCGGCTGGAGTACGGCAAGGCGATCGCCACCGGCACCTTCGACGCTCACCGCCTCATCGCCGACGCCGCGCGACAGGGCAAGGCCGAGCTCATGACCGAACGCCTGTTTCGCGCCCACTTCACCGACGGGCTGCACATCGGCGACCCCGCCACGCTCGCCCGGCTGGCCGCCGAGGTCGGCATCACCACCGGCCACGTGCCTTCCCAGGAAGTGCGCGCCCGGCTCGACCGCGTGCGCCGCCTCGGCATCACCGGCGTGCCGGTCTTCCTCATCGAGGACCTGGCCCCGCTCACCGGATCCCAGACCGAGACCACCTTGCTGGCGGCCCTGCGACAGGCCGCCATCACGAAGGGAGAACACCGTGACCACTGACCCGCTGAGGCTGGCCGTCATTGTCGGCAGCGTCCGCGACGGCCGTTTCGGCCCGACCGTGGCCGGCTGGTTCGCCGGTCAGGCCGAAGCCCGCCCGGACCTGGACGTCGACGTGATCGACCTGGTCGACGTGCCGATCGGCGGGGCGGCCCCGTCGATGTCCGCGCCCGCGCCGGTGCTGGAGGCCCTGGGCGGGCTGACCCCGCGGCTGGCGGCCGCCGACGCGTTCGTGGTGGTGACCCCCGAGTACAACCACAGCTACCCGGCCGGCCTGAAGAATGTCATCGACTGGCACAACCAGCAGTTCCACGCCAAGCCGGTGGCGTTCGTCTCCTACGGCGGCATCTCCGGCGGCCTGCGCGCGGTGGAGCACCTGCGTGCCGTCTTCGCCGAGCTGCACGCCGTCACCACCCGCGACACCGTCAGCTTCCACGGCGCCTGGGAGTGCTTCGACGGCAACGGACAGCCGAAGGACCCGGTCGGCCCGGCCGCGGCCGCCAAGACCCTGCTGGACCAGGTGAGCTGGTGGGCGCGCATCCTGCGCGACGCCAAGACCACCACCCCCTACACCGCATGAAGCAGAAAGGCATGATCATGACGAGACTGTCCGGCAAGACGGCGCTGGTGACCGGCGCGAGCCGGGGCATCGGCCGCGCGATCGCCACCCGGCTGGCCCGCGAGGGCGCGCGGGTCGCCGTGCACTACGGCGGCAACCACGCCGCCGCCAAGGACACCGTCGCCGCCATCGAATCCTCCGGCGGGCGTGCCTTCGCCGTCCAGGCCGAGCTGGGCGCGACCGGTGACGCCGAAGCCCTGTGGACCGCCTTCGACGCGCACGCCGACGGGCTGGACGTCCTGGTCAACAACGCGGGCATCCTCGGCGGCCAGAGCGAGATCGACGGCGTCACCCGGGAGGGCCTTGAACGCCTGTTCGCGGTCAACACCACCGCCCCGTTCCTCATCACCCAGCAAGCCCTGCCACGGCTGCGGGACGGCGGGCGGATCATCACCGTGGGCACCATGCTGACCCGCGGGGCGGCCATGCCCAGGGTGATCGACTACGCCATGTCCAAGGCCGCACTCGACGTCATGACCGTCGCCCTGGCCAAGCAGCTCGGGCCGCGCGGCATCACCGTCAACCTCGTCGCCCCCGGCGTCATCGACACCGACATGCACCAAGGACGCCTGGTCGGCGAGGCCCTGACCTGGCTGTCGTCACAGACGCCCCTCGGCCGGCTCGGCACGCCGCAGGACGTGGCCGACACCGTCGCCTTCCTGGCCTCCGACGACAGCCGCTACATCACCGGACACCGGCTCGACGTCTCAGGCGGGACGACCATGTAGACCCACACCACCGAGCTGCCCCATGCTCGTCTGCTCGCTCCGACTCGGCGAGCAGACGAGCGCCTATCGCGCTGAGCTTGAAAACCGGCACCTGAACGCCAGAGTACTGATCACCGTGGCCGGTCCGGACGGTTCATCCCACGCTCGAGCAGCCTCCGATCGCTCCTCCATCACGACACTCGGCCCCCGGAAGCACACTGTCGAAACCCCCACTTCAGGCGCGATTTGGCGGCTCATCATCCATCGGCCTCACTCCTCCTCATCGGAGCCGGCGTTCGGATCACGCAGCTCGCGCAGCCCGCCGCTCAGCTCAGGGCGATTGAACGGGTAGAACCCGTGGAAGTTGATGTGCTCGAACAGCAGAGGTGATAGGCGGGCGCGGATCTCTGGCGTTACCTCGCCGCCCTTGATGCCCAGTTCGCCGGCCTCCAGGCGCTTCACGTCCGCGTCGATATACAGCGAATTCCACCAGACGATCGCATTGATCCCCAGACCCAACGCTCCTACCTGGTCTTCCATCCCGCGTTCATAGCCGCGCACCAACCGGCCCAGATTGCCGAAGAACACCCGCCGGGCCAGTGTGTGACGGGATTCGCCCACATTCAGCTGCGCCCCGATCATCCTGCGATAGTCCTCCACGTGCAGCACCTGCAGCAGGTGGAGCGACTTGAAGATGCGGCCGTAGTGGGCGAAGGCGTTGCCCAGGCCGGTCAGCCGGCCGTCGGCGGTCATCATCTTGATCAAGTCGTAGGCGCGGACCTGGTTGGTCGACAGCGACCCGGCTACCCGCGCCATATCGTCCCAGTGCTGGACGATCGCGGGAATCAACACGCGGCGCAGTCCCAGGCTGTTGAAGTCGCCCCAGCCGTTGGTGGCGCGCGTCCCGGTGGTCAGACCACCCTCCAGCATGGCCGTGTCGATCCACCACAGCTGGGTGTCGGAGATGTCGGCGTGCCGGGGCGCGAACTGGTACCCGCACATCGCGAACAGGCCATACACCAGGTCGGAATAGCAGCCCGTGTCGGTCACGACCACCTCGGGCTGCTCGGTGGCGTCCAGGCGATGGATGGCGTCCAGGATGTACAGCGAGTCGCGCAACGTGCCGGGCACCACCAGCCCGCCCAAGCCCATCACCTTGTCCGAGACGACGTTCAACCAGGTAGCGCCCCTCGACCTTTTCCCGACACCGAAATAGAGAGGTGACAGATGGGCATATAACGACCGGACCGGGACGGCGAACCGCATCCCGTCCACCGACGCCACCAGCCCGCCGCCCCAGTCGGCGGTGATGTCGATGCTGGCCTGTTCATCCACCAGCCGCCCGGACGCCGCGGCGATGCCCTCACCGTGGAAGTAGCCCTTCTCCACGCCGATCAGCCGGGAAGCGGTCAGCGCGGGGTCGCCGCCTCCTCCTCGGCGGCCGAGAACTCGCGATGACCCAGCATGGTCCGGATCTGCGAGGCATGCTCGTACGGTGTCTGCGGGCGGTCGCCGTACAACTTCGCCACCGAGACGTCGGCAATCCCCAGCTGTTCGGCGGGGGCTCACCCCGAGGTGTGGACACCGGTTGTCATGCGGCGAGCAGCACCCTATCGACGGTGTGCTGCTCGTAGTCGATCGGGCTGAGGTAGCCGATGGCGGAATGTCTCCTGCGGGTGTTGTAGCGGGTGATCCACTTGAAGACGGCCAGGCGAGCCTCACGCGCCGAGGACCAGCCCTTGGCACCCT
>NZ_SMKQ01000149.1 GCF_004348995.1 Nonomuraea terrae | reverse complement strand
GCCATGACCCCCGCGAGTTGTACGGCGTCATCCCCGCCGACACCCGTCAGCCGTACGACGTGCACGAAGTGATCGCCAGGATCGTCGACGGCTCGCGTTTCCTCGAGTTCAAGGCCGAGTACGGCTCGACGCTCGTCACCGGGTTCGCCCACATCCACGGCCACCCGGTCGGCATCCTGGCCAACAACGGCATCCTGTTCAGCGAGTCGGCGCTGAAGGGCGCCCACTTCATCGAGCTGTGCGACCAGCGCCGCATCCCCCTGGTCTTCCTGCAGAACATCAGCGGCTTCATGGTCGGCAAGGCGTACGAGGCGGGCGGCATCGCCAAGCACGGCGCCAAGATGGTGACGGCCGTGTCGTGCGCCCGGGTGCCCAAGTTCACCGTGGTGGTCGGCGGCTCGTTCGGGGCGGGCAACTACGCCATGGCCGGACGGGCGTACTCCCCCCGGTTCCTGTGGATGTGGCCGAACGCCCGCATCTCCGTCATGGGCGGCGAGCAGGCCGCCAACGTCCTCACCACCGTCGGCGCCGCCGACGCCGACGCGATCAGGGCCCAGTACGAGCACCAGGGCAACCCGTACTACTCCACGGCCAGGCTGTGGGACGACGGCGTGATCGACCCGCTCGACACCCGCACCGTCCTCGGCCTGGCGCTGTCCGCGGCGGCCAACGCCCCGCTCGAGCCCGCCGGCTACGGCGTCTTCCGGATGTGACGCATGTTGTTCGACCGTGTCCTCATCGCCAACAGGGGCGAGATCGCCGTACGGATCGCCCGCACCCTCCGCGCGCTCGGCGTCACGTCCGTGGCCGTGCACACGCCGTCCGACGCCGGGGCCCGTCATGTGCGTGACGCCGACCTCGCCGTCGAGATCCCCGGCTACCTCGACATCGAGGCCGTCGTGGCGGCGGCCCAGGCCACGGGCGCGCGGGCCGTCCACCCCGGCTACGGGTTCCTCGCCGAGAACGGCGCGTTCGCGCGGCGCTGCGCCGAGGCCGGGCTGGTGTTCGTCGGGCCGCCGGCCGCGGCCATCGACGCGATGGGTGACAAGATCCGCGCCAAGGCCACGGTGTCGGCCGCCGGCGTCCCCGTGGTGCCCGGCGCCGCCGACGCCCTGGAGGAGTGGCGCGACTTCCCCGCACTGATCAAGCCGTCCGCCGGCGGCGGAGGCAAGGGCATGGTCCTCGTACGGTCGGCCGCCGAACTGCCCGACGCCCTGGAGTCGGCCCGGCGCACGGCACGGGCCGCGTTCGGCGACGGCACGCTGCTGATCGAGCGGTACGTCGAGCGCCCCCGCCACATCGAGATCCAGGTCCTCGCCGACACCCACGGCACCGTGGTGCACCTGGGCGAACGCGAGTGCAGCCTGCAGCGCCGCCACCAGAAGATCGTCGAAGAGGCGCCCTCGCCGTTCCTGACCGCCGGGACGCGCGCCGCCATGGGCGCGGCGGCGGTGGAGGCCGCCCGCGCGGTCGGCTACGTGGGCGCGGGCACGGTGGAGTTCATCGTCGACGGGTCCACCGGCGCCTACCACTTCATGGAGATGAACACCCGGCTTCAGGTGGAGCACCCCGTCACCGAGCTGGTGACCGGACTCGACCTGGTGGAGCTGCAGCTGCGGGTGGCGGCGGGGGAGCGGCTGCCGTTCACCCAGGACGACGTTCGCCTCGACGGCCACGCGGTCGAGGCCCGCGTCTACGCCGAGGACCCGGCCCGCGGTTTCCTGCCCACCGGCGGCCACGTCCTGCTGCTCCGCGAACCGGCCGACGCGGGCCGCTCCACGGGCGGGCGGGACGCCGTGCGGGTGGACTCCGGGCTGGCCGAGGGTGGGGTCGTGGGCAGCGAGTTCGACCCGATGCTCTCCAAGGTCGTCGCCTGGGCGCCCGACCGGGCAGCGGCCCTGCGAGCGCTCGACCGGGCGCTCGCCCGCACGGCCGTCCTCGGGGTGGTCACCAACGTCCCGTTCCTGCGCGCCCTGGTCACGCACCCGGCCGTCGCGGCAGGGGAGCTCGACACCGGGCTGGTCGAGCGCGTCCTGCCCGAGCTCGTGCCCGCCGACGGGACGCCCGGCGACGACGTGCTCGCCGCGGCGGCGCTCGTCTTCCACGCCATGCCGCAGGGCGACGACCCCTGGGAGGCCACCGACGGCTGGCGGGTCGGCGAGCGCGCGTGGACCACGTGGCGGCTGGAGTCCCGCGCCGGCGTCCACGCGGTGCCCGTGCGCGGGGTGCCGGAGGAGGCGGCCGAGGTCCGGCTCGACGGCCGGGCGGTCCCGGCGCGCGTCCGCCGCGACGGCCCCGGCCTCGCCGTCACGCTCGCCGGGCGCACCGAGCACTACCTGTGCGTACGCCAGGGCGACACGCTCTGGCTCGGCCGCGACGGCGAGGCGTGGTCGTTCACCCGCCACCTGATCGGCGACCCCGGCGACCGCGCGCGCGCCGCCGGCGCGGGCGACGGCGTGGTGCGCAGCCCGATGCCGGGCACCGTCCTGGTGGTGAAGACCCAGCTCGGCGAACGGGTGAGCGAGGGTCAGCCGCTGGTCATCGTGGAGGCGATGAAGATGGAGCACACGGTCACCGCCCCCTGCGACGGCGTGATCGCCGAACTGCCCGCCCAGCCCGGGCGGCCGGTCGACATGGACGCCGTTCTCGCCGTGGTCACCGCTGAGGAGGCGTGATGCCGTATCCCATGCAAGGGTTGCCGCGACAGGTGTCGATCTACGAGGTCGGGCCGCGTGACGGGCTGCAGAACGAGTCGGCGGTCGTGCCGGTCGAGGTCAAGGCCGAGTTCATCGAGCGGCTCGCCGACGCCGGGCACAAGATCATCGAAGCGACCAGTTTCGTGCACCCGACGTGGGTGCCGCAGCTCGCCGACGCCGACGAGCTGCTCGCCCGGCTGCGCAGGAAGTCGGGCGTGCGCTACCCCGTCCTGGTGCCGAACGAGCGCGGCCTCGGCCGGGCACTCGACCGCGGCGTGGACGAGATCGCGATCTTCGCCAGTGCCACCGAGACGTTCGCCGCCAAGAACCTCAACCGCGGCCTGGAGAGCCAGTTCGACATGTTCGAGCCGGTCGTGGCCAGGGCGCTGGAGAGCGGGGTACGGGTACGCGCGTACGTGTCGATGTGTTTCGGCGACCCGTGGGAGGGGCCGACGCCCGTCTCGCAGGTCGTCCAGGTCGGGGAGCGCCTGCTGGGGCTCGGCTGCTACCAGCTGTCGCTCGGCGACACCATCGGCGTGGGCACGCCGGGTCACGTCACGGCGCTGATCGAGGCGTTCCGCTCGCCGGAGCGGCTCGCCGTGCACTTCCACGACACCTATGGCCAGGCGCTCGGCAACACCCTTGCCGCGCTCCAGGCCGGCGTCACCACCATCGACGCCTCCACGGGCGGCATCGGCGGCTGCCCGTACGCCGAATCCGCGACCGGCAACCTGGCCACCGAGGACCTGGTCTGGATGCTCCGCGGACTCGGCATCGAGACCGGGCTCGACCTGGGCAAGCTCGTGTCCACCAGCGTCTGGCTGGCGGAGCTGCTCGGCCGGCCCAGCCCATCACGCGTCGTACAGGCGCTATCGAAAGGCTGACATGCTCAACGACGAGTACGCAGAGCTGCGCAAGACGGTCGAGGCGTTCGCCCGCGAAGTGGTCGCTCCGGTGATCGGCGACTACTACGAGCGCGAGGAGTTCCCCTACGACATCGTGCGCCAGATGGGCGCGATGGGGCTTTTCGGGCTGCCGTTCCCGGAGGAGTACGGCGGCATGGGCGGCGACTACTTCGCGCTCTGCCTGGCCCTGGAGGAGCTGGCCAGGGTCGACTCCAGCGTGGCGATCACCCTGGAGGCGGGCGTGTCGCTGGGCGCGATGCCGATCTACCGGTTCGGCACCGAGGAGCAGCGCCGCACGTGGCTGCCGAAACTGGCTTCGGGGGAGATGCTGGGCGCGTTCGGGCTGACCGAGCCGGGCGGCGGGTCCGACGTGCCGGGCGGCATGCGGACGACGGCGGTGCTCGACGGCGGCGAATGGGTGATCAACGGCACGAAGGCGTTCATCACGAATTCCGGCACTGACATCACCGGCGTGGTCGGCGTGGCCGCGCTCACCGGCGAGCGGGAGATCTCCACGATCCTCGTGCCGAGCGGAACATCCGGGTTCACGGTGTCGAAGAAGTACTCCAAGGTCGGCTGGAACGCCTCCGACACCCGCGAGCTGGCGTTCGCCGACTGCCGCGTGCCCGCCGCGAACCTCCTGGGCGAGCGCGGCCGAGGCTACGCCCAGTTCCTGCAGATCCTGGACGAGGGCCGGATCGCCATCGCCGCACTGAGCGTGGGCCTGGCGCAGGGCTGCGTGGACGAGTGCCTGAAATACGTCAGGGAGCGCAGGGCGTTCGGCCACCCGATCGGCCACTACCAGGCCATCCAGTTCAAGATCGCCGACATGGAGGCTCGCGTCCACACCGCGCGCCTGGCCTACTACCACGCGGCCGAGCGCATGCTGGCCGGGCTGCCGTTCAAGAAGGAGGCGGCCATCGCCAAGCTGGTCTCCTCCAACGCGGCCATGGACAACTCCCGCGAGGCCACCCAGGTCTTCGGCGGATACGGCTTCATGAACGAGTTCCCCGTCGGCCGCTTCTACCGCGACGCCAAGATCCTGGAGATCGGTGAGGGGACGAGCGAGGTGCAGCGCATGCTCATCGCCCGGCAGCTGGGGCTGGGCGACCTGTGATCCGCCCCCCGCGCCCCCTTCAGCTGCGGGGAGTAGGTCAACTAGGGTCATCAGTCATGGGTGACGATCTTCTCATCAGGAGAGCGGACAAGTCGGACGCGGACGCGGTCTTCGGGCTGGCCCGCGACTTCGGCGTGACGTTCCAGCCGGAGCGCGACGCCTTCGACGCCGCGCTGCCGGCGTTGCTCGCCGATGACGACGCCCTCCTGCTCGCGGCGGTCGTGGGCGGGCGGGTGCACGGCTACCTGCTGGGGTTCGTCCACCTGACGCTCTTCGCCAACGGGCCGGTGGCGTGGGTCGAGGAGGCGATGGTCCAGTCGGGCTCGCGCCGCCAGGGCATGGGCAGGGCGCTGCTGGAGGAGTTCGAGCGCTGGGCCCGCTCACGCGACGCCCGTTACGTGGCCATGGCGACGCGGCGGGCGCCCGAGTTCTACCACGCCCTCGGCTACGAGGCCTCGGCGACCTTCTACCGCAAGGTCCTGCGCTAGCCGGTCGCGGCTCGGCCGAGGGCGCGGCGGCTACGTCCAGTAGTCACGTTCGGGCAGCCTCAGGAGCGTCTCCGGGGCGGCGACGGCCGGGCGAAGGCCCGCGGCGGCGTAGCAGTAGGCCTCGGCGCGACCGGCGTACAGGTATTTGAGCAGGATCTCCTCGGCCGAATCCGTGGTGGACGCGTCGTCTCCGCCCGGATGCGTGTCACCCGCGACGACCTCTCCGTCGCGGTACGCGCAGCCCTGGTTGCCGCTCTTGGGATTGGCGTACATGCCGTAGGCGACCGTGCCCGCCGACAGCAACCGCATGACGACGGGCGTGAACGGCATGTAGCCGTACTCCTGGCTGACGACGCAGCCGCCGGGCATGTCGGCGAAGCCGACGATCCGCATGGCGTCGTCCTCGTCGAAGGGGTCGTCGAGGATCTCGTCGAGCTCCTCGTCGTCGACCGGCTCGGCCGCCAGCCGCCGGGCGGCCTCGGCGGCGCTGACCCCGCGTACGCAGGCGAGCCCGAAGCCGTCGCCCTGGATGTCGCCCAGCATGCCGATCAGGCGGTCGGCCTCCGCCACGGCGGCGGCCTCGGCCTCGGTCAGGCCGGCGTGGCCCGCCGGGAACGGGAAGAACAGGCCGGGAGTGGGACCGGCCAGGCTGAGCCGGCCGGGCGACCAGCCGGCCATCATCGGCCGCCACGGGTCCGCCCCGGCGGCGACCAGGGCACGGGCGTTGTCGGGCCGATCGTTGAAGACCGCGACCCAGAGCGCGGTGCGGCCGTCGTGCTCGGCGTCGACGTCGCGCACCCGGCGGGCCAGCTCGGCGACCACCTCCGGCGATCCGCGTCCGGCCGCGGCGTGCAGCGGCGCCTCGTGTGACAAGGCCGCCTCGTGGGGGTCGGCGCCCGCGGCGAGCCTGGCGCGGACCAGAGCGAGGTCCTGCCAGGAATGCCACGTGAAGTCGGCCCATCCCGAAGGCATATCGGCTGTCATGGGGGCTCCTGGAGATCATGCGTGCGGATACGACCGGGCCATCATGGCGGAGGGCCAGGACATTTTCCGGCCGTGCGTCCGCCCCGCCGGGGGACTGCTGGGATAT
The DNA here is from genome assembly GCF_004348995.1 of Nonomuraea terrae. Taxonomy (GTDB): domain Bacteria; phylum Actinomycetota; class Actinomycetes; order Streptosporangiales; family Streptosporangiaceae; genus Nonomuraea; species Nonomuraea terrae. Next base: position 16,557 of record NZ_SMKQ01000149.1, on the reverse strand, counting down.
GGGGGATGATGGCGCATTTATGTCGGTATCTGATGGCATGCTGGGACGCGTGACGATCCATGCCGTGAGCCCCCTGTTCGTCGGCCGATCCCGCGAGCTGGCCGTCCTCGGTGACGCCCTCGACCGGGCCCGCGCCGGAGCGTCGTCCACCGTGCTCGTCGGCGGCGAGGCGGGGGTCGGGAAGACACGGCTGATCAAGGAGTTCACCGGCCGGGCCGGCGACGCGCTCGTCCTGGTCGGCGGCTGCCTGGAGCTGGGCACCGAGGGCCTGCCGTTCGCGCCCTTCACGGCCGTGCTGCGCGGGCTCGTGCGCGAACTGGGCCACGACGGCGTCGCGGCGCTCGTGCCGGGCGGCGACGCGCGGGCGCTGGGGCGGCTGCTGCCGGAGTTCGGGGAGCCGGGGCGCGACGGGGCCGACGCCCGGGCCCGGCTGTTCGAGCAGGTGCTCGGGCTGCTGGAGCGCCTGGCCGACAAGCGTCCCGTGGTGCTCGTGGTGGAGGACGCCCACTGGGCCGACCGGTCCACCCGCGACCTGCTGTCGTTCCTCGTCCGCTACCAGCCCACAGCGGCCCGCCTGCTGGTCGTGGTGACGTACCGTACGGACGAGCTGCACCGCAGCCATCCGCTGCGGCCGCTGATCGCGGAGCTGAGCCGGGTCGAGTGGGTGAGCAGGCTCGCGCTGCCCAGGCTCACCCGCGAGGAGGCGGACGCGCTGGCCGCGGGCATCCTGCGGCACGAGCCGGCCACCGCCGACATGGACCTGATCTACACACGCAGCGAGGGCAACCCGCTGTTCGTCGAGGCGCTGGTCAACGAGGCCGACGGCGCCGAGGCGCTGCCCGAGTCGCTGCGCGACCTGCTGCTCGCCAGCGTCGAGCGGCTGCCCGGCGAGACCCAGGAGCTGCTGCGGGTGGCCAGCGCCGGCGGGCAGCGCATCGAGCACGCCCTGCTCAGCGCCGTGGCCGGGCTCGACGAGAGCGCTCTGGCCCACGCGCTGCGGCCCGCGGTGGCCGGCAACGTGCTGGTCGTCGACGGCGAGGGCTACTCCTTCCGCCACGCGCTCATCCGCGAGGCGCTCCACGACGACCTGCTGCCCGGCGAGCACACCCGCCTGCACACCCGCTACGCCCAGGCCCTGGAACGCGACCTGTCGATCCTGCCCGCCCCGCGCGGCGCCATCGAGCTGGCCCACCACTGGCACAGCGCCCACGACTCCACCTGGGCGCTGGTCAGCGCCTGGCGGGCGGCCGCCGTCGCCCGCAAGTCCACCGCCTACGACGAGCAGCTCCGGATGTTGTCCAGAGTGCTGGAGCTGTGGGACCGCGTGCCCGACGCCGCGGAGCGCATCGGCGCCGGCCGGATCGACGTGCTGCGGCAGACGGCCAAGGTCTCCCACCTCGCCGGCGAGTACGAGCGCAGCGTCGCCCTGGCCGGCGCCGCCCTGGACGAGATCGACGCCGGCACCGACCCCGTCAGGGCGGCGCAGGTGCTGCGCCTGCGTGGCCTGGCCCGCTACGACCTCGGCCGGCCCGGCTTCCTCGACGACCTGCGCGAGGCCGCCGCGCTCGTCCCCGCGGACCAGCCCAGACTGCGCGGCCAGGTGCTGGAGAGCCTGTCGCGCATGCTCCACCGGCCGGAGGACCTGCCGGAGAAGATCGCCACGGCCCGGCTCGCCATGGAGATCGCCCACGAGGTCGGCGACGCCAACGTCGAGGCCCACGCGCTGATCAACATGGCCTGTTCCGGTTCACGCTACGCGGACATGGAGGAGCTGCGGGCGTACGCCGCGGCGCGCCGCATCGCCGCGCCCGTGGAGGCGTACGGCGTGCTGATGCGCTGCGCGATCTCCGAGTCCGACGCGCTCGAAGGCGCCGGCCGGCACGAGCGGGCCGCGCAGGTCGCGCGCGAGGGCGTCGAGGAGGCCACCCGCTACGGCCTGGCCCGCACGTCCGGCACGTTCCTGGCGATCAACCTGGCCGAGCCGCTGGTGTCGCTCGGGCGCTGGGACGAGGCCTTGCGGGCGATCGAGCAGGCGATCTCCCTCGCGCCGCCCGCGCCCTACCGGGCGAGCCTGCAGGGGTTCGCCTTCGACATCGCCCTGGCACGGGGACAGTACGACCGGGCGGAGCAGTTGCTCGCGTCGTCGCGTAGCGTGTTGTCGCGCGGCACGCACCGGGACCAGGCCGTGTTGCCGCATCTGTGCAGGAGTGTCCGGCTGCTGAAGGCGCGCGGGCGGTCCGCCGAGGCCCTGGAGGCGGCGGGGCGGATCCTCGACGAGCACGACGTGACCGCCAACTCCCGCTACGGCTGGCCGGTGCTGGTGACGTGCGCCGAGCTGATCTGGGACGCCCGTCCGTACGCGCAGGCCCTGGAGGTCGTGCTCGGCGGCCGGGAGGAGCCCCCTTCGGCGGCCGCGTCCCTGCTGCGGCGGGCGCGGGCGCTGGCGCCGAAGATGGACGTCGACGGCGACCTGCAGCGGGCGCACCGGCTCTCGTTCACCGCGCTGGCCGGGCCCGACTCGCCGCAGGAGGCCGCCGCTGAGCCGGCCGCCTGGCAGGTCAAGGCGTGGGACCTCGCGGCGGGGACGTGGGCGGCGCTGCGGCAGCCGTACGCGGAGGCGCAGTGCCAGGTGGGTGCGGCGCAGGCGGCCCTCGCGGCCGGCGACCGGCAGGAGACGGCGGCGCGGGTGGCGCGGGCCCGCGAGCTCGCCGGGGAGCTGGGCGTGGCGCCGCTGCTGGAACGCCTCGACGTGTTCGCGCGGCGGGCCAGGATCGGCGGCTCCGACGAGCCGGCCGACGGGCAGCCGCTGGGGCTGACGGCCCGAGAGCTGGAGGTGCTCCGCGAGGTCGCGGCCGGGCGGAGCAACCGTGAGATCGCCGGACGGCTGTTCATCTCGGCCAAGACGGTGAGCGTGCACGTCTCCAACATCCTCGCCAAGCTGGGCGTCGCCACCCGGGGCGAGGCCGCCGCCACCGCCCACCGCCTGCGCCTCTTCGACGCCTGACCGGGCTCAGCCGGTCAGCTGGGCCTCCAGGCGGTAGCCGTCGACGGTGACGTAGACCTGGTCGCCGGGGCGGGCGTTGAGGCGCATGAGCACCGGCTGCAGCGAGTCGAAGACCGGCTGCTGGCCCTGCCAGACCAGGACGATCGCGTTGTCGCCCGGGCCCGTCACCGACAGCAGGGTGCCGGGACGCATGCCGAGCTGGGCCGCGTACCCCTCGGGGACGGGCACCGGGCCGCCCCTGAGGTGCTCGGGGGTGACCTCGATGCGCTGCCAGCGACGCGGGTCGGACGACGGGCTCGGCAACGGCGGGGGCGGCGTGGACGGTGTGCCCGCCACGTGGAGCATCGGCGAACGCCCGCCCGACAGCGCCGACAGCGTGGCCAGCGCGGCCGAGGGGTCGATCCCGCCGGCCGGGGCCGGTGGGATCGGCTGGCCGCCGCGGTGATGGTGGCCGTTGGCACCCGGCGTACGGCGGGGCAGCGGCTGGGCGGGGGACGACTGCGCGGCCGAACGGTCGGGCGCGGCCTCCGGCGGCAGGGCGTCGAGCCACGCCTTGGCCGAATGGGCGCGGATGCCCAGCTCCGCCATCAGCTCGACCACGTCGGCGTCGGGCGGGGCCGAGGCGAGCACCTGCCGCGTGCGGGCCTGCAGGCCGTGGATGTCGCCCACGACGAGCCAGCCGTCCTGCAGCCTGCGGTCGGGCATGAGCGTCACCAGCACGCGCCACAGCGGGGTGCGCAGCGAGGGCACCATCACCGGGTGGGCGGGGTCGGCGCCGATGAGCTGATCCTCGGTGGCCGCCGCGCCGAGCCACTCCGTCAGCCGGAACATGTGGCCCGTGACCGGGGCCGACTCCGACGAGCGCAGCCAGTGCAGGACGCGCTCCTCGGCGGTGCGCTGGGCCTGGGAGAGCGCGTCCCGATCGACCAGCATCTTGTGGGCGAGCGTACGGAGGCTGATCGGGTCCTCGGCGAACAGCCGGTGCACGGCGACCGCCAGCTCCAGCTTGTCGAGGGTGCGGAACAGGCCGTCGACGACCCGGACCATCGCGTGGTCGGGGTCGGAGGGGACGGCGCTGGGGCCGGCGTAGGCGGGCACGCCCTTCGCGGTGTCGCCGGACGGGATGCGCGGGATCGACCCGGTGCTCGGCCCGCCGGAGCCCTGGCCCGGACCGCTCGGGCCGGCGCTCGGGCGTCCGGGCTGCGGCCCGGTGGGACGCTGCGGGAGGCGTTCGGACGGCCCGGCGCCGGACTGGCCGGTGCCGGGGCGCTGAGGCAGGCCCTCGCCAGGGAACCCCTGCCGCGGCCCGCCGCCCTGCTGCTGCGCGGGGACGGAGCCGCTCTGCGCGGGGAAGGAACCGGTCTGCCGCTGCCCGGAGCCGCCACCCTCCGCCTGTGGGGCGGGGAAGGGCCCGCTGTGGCGCGGGTCCTGCGCGGCGGGGAGAGAGCCGGTCTGGCGCGGGTCCTGCGCGGCCGGGAAAGAGCCGGTCTGGCGCTGGTTGTCCGGGGGTGTGAACGAGCCGGGCCGGCGCTGGTCGTCGGCGGGTGTGAAGGAGCTCGATGGGCGCTGACCCTCCACGGCAGGGAAGGAGCCCGTCTGGCGGCTCTCCTGCGGGGACGGGAGGGAGCCGTTCTGGCGAGGGTCCCGTGCGGGCTGGAAGGAGCCCGGCCGGGACGGGGTGCCGTCCTGCGGGAAAGCCGGGCGCTGGGGGAGCCCGTCGCCCGTCGGCTCGGGGCCGGACTCGCCCTGCGCGGGGAACCCCCCGCTCTGGGTGGCGGCGGGCCGCTGCGGGAGGCCCTCCGGCGCGGCGGGGAACGGCCCCGTGCCTCGGGGCGAGCCCTCGCCGTCACGCTGGACGGGACGGGTGACCTCGGGATGGCCCGGCCGCCCGGGAGTCTCGGACGAGGCGGGCGGCTGGGAGCCGGGCGCTCCGGGCTGCGAGGCGCCGGAGGCCGGGGCCCCTGAAGCGGGAGCCCCGGAGGGCGGAGAAGCGGAGGGACCGGGCCGCTGAGACGCCGAGGCGGGCGCCCCGGCCGCCGCGGCGGGAGCTCCCGAGAGCGGGGCTCCGGAGGCGGAGGTTCCCGAGAGCGGAGACGTGGAGCCTGGCGTTCCGGAAGGCTGGGATCCGGAGTCCGGCGTTGCGGAGAGCTGGGACACCGAGCCTGGCGCTCCGGCGAGCGGGGACGCCGCGCCGGGCAGTGGGGAGGCCCCGGGGGCCTGGGCGGCCTCGCGCTGGGCCGGGATACGGCCGATGATCTCGCGGAAGACCGCGCCCATCAGCACCTCGGGCGTGGCCGACGGGGTGGTCAGGTCGGCCGGCGACAGGCGGCGCAGCCGGTGCCAGCCGCCGAGCCCGGTCACCGCCGTACGGGTGGAGTCGGGCCAGCCGGGCAGCGCGGGATCGACGTGGTGCACCGTCAGAGCGGGCAGCAGGTCGCACAGCGGCAGATGGTCCCACCGGGAGGAGGCCAGCCGGGCCAGGCGGTCGCAGATCCAGTCGAGCCCCGCCGTGCCGAGTGCCCTCGACAGCGCGAGAGAGGACCACCATCCCGCGGGCAGACGAGGATCGCCGAGCACCTCGGCCACCTGCTGAGGGCGGCTCCAGCGCAGGGCAGGGACCAGGTCGCTCAGGCAGATCGATGACTCGACTTCCATCGGCGGACCTTATCCTCCCCAGTGAGCCGCGTGTGCTCCCCGTGACGCTTGTGGCTAATGGTGCAGCCTACGCGGCAAGCTATCAATCAGTGTGAATAGGGTAAAGACGGTTCAGATCCAAACCGTACCGTGGACGGCCGCCCACCTGGGCCACACATTCTGCACCAGCTCGGCACCCCGCCTCCAGGGCGGTGGCCTCGTCGGCGCCCTGCAGGGCCGCGGTGAGAAAGCCGGCGGCGAACGCGTCGCCCGCTCCCGTCGAGTCTACGACGTCGGCCGGCACGCCCGCGGCCATCGCGACCACCTCGCCGTCCTTCGCCGCCAGCGCGCCACCGGCTCCGAGCTTGACGACCGCGGTGCCGTACGTCTCGCTGAGCAGTACGGCGGCGCGCTCCCCGGTGGCGGCGCCGGTGAGGAGGAGCGCCTCGTCCAGGTTCGGGATGATCAGATCGGCGGCGGCCGTCTCGCGCAGGAAACGTGCGACGCCGAAGTCGCGCAGCGGCCCCGTGGAGGCCGGGTCGACGCTGATCGGCACACCGGCGGCCACCGCGTCCGCCGCCGCCCGCCGGGCCAGCAGCAGCCCGCCCGGGGCGAACAGCAGATAGCCCGACAGGTGGAGGCGGCCGGCGCCGTCGAGCAGGGACGGGTCCCAGTCGGCCTCCGAGATCAGGCCGCCGGCGCCGCGGTTGGTGAGCATCGTGCGCTCGCCGCTCTTGTCCACCATCGCGATCACGACGGCCGTCGGCTCGTCGGGGTCGACCGTGACGTGCGGGCGGACGCCCGACTTGACCAGCTCGCCGATGTGCCACTCGCTGCTGTCGTACCCGAGCCTGGACAGCAGGCGCACCTCGGAGCCGAGGGCGGCGGCCCAGGTGGCGGTGTTCGCGCCGGAGCCGCCGGGGCGGAGCACGATGTCGGCCGCCGCGTCGCTGCCGATCATGACCGGTGAGCCGTGCAGCGCCACCATGTCGGTGACGATGTCGCCCACCACCACGAGGGCGCCGGCGGTCACGACGTGGCCCACGCCAGGGCGATCCGGGCCGCCAGGGCCGTGTTGCCGCGTACGGCGGCCAGGTTGGCCTCCAGGGACGCGCCGCCGGTGCCGTCCACCAGGTAGCCGAGCAGGAACGGGGTGATCGCCTGCCCCTTGACGCCCTCGCGCTCGGCCGCCGCCAGCGCCTCGGCGAGCACGCGGTCGTGCAGCTCGGGGTCGAGCTGCAGGTCCCGCGGGACGGGGTTGGCCACGATGAGCGCCGACTCCTGGCCGCCCAGCGCGTCCTGGCCGCGCATGACGGCCGCCGCCTCCTCGGGCGAGTCGATCCGCCAGTCGACCGGCAGGCCGGAGGAGTGCAGGTAGAAGCCGGGGAAGGTGTCCGTACGGAAACCGGCCACGCTCACGCCGCGCGTCTCCAGGCGCTGCAGCGTCGCCGGCACGTCGAGGATCGACTTGACGCCCGCGCAGACCACGGTGATGCGGGTGCGGGCGAGCGTGTCGAGGTCGGCCGACTCGTCCTGGTCCTCGGTCCAGCCCCGGTGCACGCCGCCCAGCCCGCCGGTGGCGAACACCCGGATGCCGGCGCGGGCGGCCAGGAACGACGTGGCCGACACGGTGGTCGCCCCGCTCGCCTTCAGCGCCGCCGCCATGGGCAGGTCGCGCTGGCTCAGCTTGCGCAGCCCCGGCTCGGTCGCGATGCGCTCCAGCTCCGGCTCCTCCAGCCCGATCCTGGGGACGCCGTCCAGGACGGCGATCGTGGCCGGGACGGCACCGGCCTCGCGGACCACCCCTTCGAGCTCGCGGGCCACCTCCAGGTTGCGCGGCTGCGGCAGCCCGTGGGAGATGATCGTGGACTCCAGCGCCACGACGGGCGCGCCGTTCGCCAGGGCGTCGGCGACCTCGTCGGAGGGCCGGAGAACGGGGACGGTGCTGCTGCTGCGCATGGTGACTGTGACGCTCCTCGCGTGGTCCTGGGTTGCCTAGCCGGAACGGTGGTTTTCGTAGGTTTTGTTCCGAACGAGGCAGGGTACGGCCCCTCGGCCCACCCGTCCACCTGAGGATCACACGAGCAGCACGACCCCGGCCAGCGACGTGGCGGCGATGATCGTCGTGGCGATCCCGCCGAGCAGCACGACCCGGCCGCCCCTGGCCAGCCGCCGCACGTCGATGCCGGTGCCGAGGCCGAACAGCGCCGCGGCCATCAGCACGTTCGTCACGGCCGGCGCCGCCCCGGTCACCGCCGCCGGCACCCACCCCGCGGCGCGCAGGACCACCATCGCGAGGAACGCCGCCACGAACAACGGCAGGATCGGCGGCTTCGCCCCCCGTTCGCGCCCGCGGTGGGCGGTCAGCGCGACGATCGGGGCCAGCAGCACGACGCGGCCCAGCTTGACCGTCACGGCGGCGGCCAGCACGCCCGAGGCCGCGCCGATCGCCGCCACCTGGGCGACCTCGTGCACGGCGGCGCCCGTCCACACACCCAGCTGGGCGGGCGACAGGCCCGCGAGCGAGCCCACGAGAGGGACGAGGGCGAGGGCCGCGGTGCCGTACAGGACCACGACGCCCAGGGCCGCGGCGGCGTCGTCCTCGTCGGCGAGGTCGGTGCTCTCGCGCATGGCGGCGATGGCCGCCGCGCCGCAGATGGACACCCCGGTGGCCACGAGCAGCGACGTGCCGGGCGACAGGCCCAGCCGCCGGCCGATCGCCGGGGTCACGGCGAACGTCAGCCCCGTCGCGACCGCCACGACCGCCATCGTCGGCCAGCCCAGAGCCAGCAGGTCGGGCACGGCGATCTGGAGGCCGAGCAGGGCCACCGCCACCCGCAGCACCCGCCGCGACACGAACGCGAGCCCCGGCCTGAGCCGCTCGGGGACGCCCGCCAGGCCGGCCAGGACAGCGCCGGCGACGACCGCGACGACGGCGGGGCTGAGCGCCGGGACGTATCGGTTGACGAGCAGCGCGCCCGCCACCGCCACGGCCGCGGCGCAGACGCCGGGCCACAGAGTGCCCGGCGGCAGGCCGCGGGAGGGCGAGGGACGCGTGGCGAGGGACATGATCCCAGTCTTCTGGGCGGCGGAAACGCCCAGTAGGCACGCTTTGTCTGGGAGGTCATAGCCTTCAGCTATGACTGAGCTGCCCGATCTGGGCTCCCTGAAGCTGCTCGTGGACGTCGGGCAGCTCGGCAGCCTCGGGCAGGCCGCCCGGGCCGCCGGGATCGCGCAGCCGTCCGCGAGCAAGCGGATCGCGCGGCTCGAACGCCGCCTCGGGCTGCCCCTCATCGAGCGCACGCCGCGCGGCTCCACGCTGACCTCCGAGGGCAAGATGGTGGCCGACTGGGCCGCGCAGGTGCTCGCCGCCGCCGAGGAGCTCGTGCGCGCCGTCGCTGCCGTGCGCCGGGGCGGGGCCGCCCACCTGCGGGTCGCGGCGAGCATGACGGTGGCCGAGTACCTGGTGCCGCGCTGGCTCGGCGAGTTCCAGAACCGCGAGCCCGCCGTTCCCGTGGGTCTGGACGTGGTCAACTCCGCCGACGTGGCGGCCCGGGTGCTGTCGGGCGAGGTGGAGCTCGGGTTCGTCGAGGGGCCGAACGTGCCCGGCGGGCTGGACAGCCGCGTCGTGGGGACCGACCGGCTCGTGGTCGTGGTCGCGCCGGGGCATCCGTGGGCGCGGCGGCGTACCGCGCTGCGGGGGGCCGAGCTGGCCGCCACGCCGCTCGTGGTGCGCGAGCCGGGGTCGGGCACACGGGAGACGCTGGACGTGGCGTTCGCGGACCTGCACCGGGCCAGCCCGCGCCTGGAGCTGGGGTCGAACTCGGCGGTGAAGGGCGCGGCGCAGGCGGGAGCGGCCCCCGCGGTGCTCAGCCGGTACGCGGTGGAGGCCGACGTCGCGACGGGCCGGCTGGTGGAGGTGCCACTGGCGGGCCTGAACCTGGTGCGCAGCCTGCGTGCCGTCTGGCGCCGCGGCCGCCCCCTGACCGGCTCCGCCGCCACCCTGCTCGCCATCGCCACCCGGCCCTGATCCGGCCGGTGCGTGGCCAATGGGAGAAAGGGCAGGAAATGTCTGGAAGTGGGCGTTGACGTGAGCTATGGGATGAGTCGTAAGGTGCCGGAATGACGTATGACGTGGTCGTGGCCGGAGGCGGGCACAACGGGCTGGTGGCGGCCGCCTATCTGGCCCGCGCGGGGCGGCGGGTGCTCGTCCTGGAGCGGTACGACCACGTGGGCGGCCTGGCGATCTCGGCGCGGCCGTTCCCCGGGGTGGACGTGCGCCTGTCGCGCTATTCGTACCTCGTCAGCCTGCTGCCCGACACGATCGTCCGCGACCTGGGCCTCGACCTGGAGTTGCGCCGCCGCCGCTACGCCTCCTACACCCCGAAGGGCGACACCGGCCTGTTGGTCGACAACGAGGACGAGCTGCGTACGGCGGCGTCGTTCCGTAGCGTCACGGGCGGCGAGGCCGACCTGGAGGCGTGGCGGCGCTTCTACGGCATGGCGGCCCGCGTCGCCGAGGCCCTCGCCCCCACCCTGCTCGTACCCCTGCGCCCCGAGATCGAGATCGAGCGCCTGGTCGGGCCGCAGGCGTGGCGTGACCTGTTCGCCCAGCCGATCGGCGAGACGGTCGAGCAGTACTTCGCCGACGACACCGTGCGCGGCGTCGTGCTCACCGACGCGCTGATCGGCACGTTCGCCGACCCGGCCACCGACCTGTCGGCCAACCGCTGCTTCCTCTACCACGTGATCGGGAACGGCACCGGCGAGTGGAACGTCCCGGTCGGCGGCATGGGCGCGGTCTCGGGCGCGCTGGAGGCGGCCGCCAGGCGGGCGGGCGCGGAGATCAGGACCGGCGCGGAGATCGTCGGCATCTCGCCGTCCGGTGAGGTGACGTTCAGGGCCGGCGACGGCGAGCACACCGTGAACGGCCGGCACGTGCTGGTCAACCTGCCGCCCGCCGTGCTCGACCGGGTGATGGGCCGGCCCCCGGAGGTGCCCGAGGGCGCGCAGCTCAAGGTCAACATGGTGCTCGCCCGGCTGCCCCGGCTGAAGGACCCGTCGGTCGATCCCCGGGCGGCCTTCAGCGGGACGTTCCACATCAACGAGGGACGCGACCAGCTCGCCGCCGCGTACGCGCAGGCGGCGCGCGGGGAGATTCCGGAGCTGCCCCCGGCCGAGGTCTACTGCCATTCCCTGACCGATCCGTCCATTCTCGGCCCTGAGCTGCGGGGGAGGGCGGAGACGATGACACTGTTCGGCCTCCACATGCCAGCCAGACTTTTCCGGAAAAATCCCGATAAAGCGCGAGAAATAGCGCTTGATGCCACCTTCGCCTCCATCAACGCCGTCCTCGCCGAGCCCCTTCAGGAATGCCTGCTCACCGCCCCGGACGGCACTCCATGCGTCGAGGTCAAAACCCCCGTCGACCTGGAGAAGGACGCCGGCCTCCCGGGCGGCCACATCTTCCACGCCGACCTCAGCTGGCCGTACGCGGAAAAGGGCGGATGGGGCGTGGAGACCGAGCACGAACGCATCCTGCTGTGCGGCGCGGGTGCCCGCCGGGGCGGCGGCGTCAGCGGCATCGGCGGCCACAACGCCGCCATGGCCCTGCTGACCTCCTGAGGCGAGGGCGTCAGGGCTCACCGCGCCGCCGGAAGCGTGGTGATTTCCGGCACCGTGGCATGGGTCGTTCATCACCTTCTCATGATGAGGTTTTACCGTTGGGGCATGAGTGAGCCCGCACGATTGCTGGTGGTGGACGACGAGCCCGCGTTGCGTGAGGCGCTGCAGTCGAGCCTGGAGTTCGAGGGCTACAAGGTCGTCACGGCCGACGACGGGCTGCAGGCGCTGGAGACGCTGGCCGCCGACACCTACGACGCGGTGCTGCTCGACGTCATGATGCCGCGCCTCGACGGGCTCACCGCGTGCCGGCGGCTGCGGGCCGGGGGCAACCCCATCCCCGTCCTCATGCTCACGGCGCGCGACGCGGTCGGCGACCGGGTTTCGGGGCTGGACGCGGGCGCCGACGACTACCTCGTCAAGCCGTTCGAGCTCGACGAGCTGCTCGCGCGGGTGCGGGCCCTGCTGCGGCGCGGCCGGCTGAGCGGTGGCGGAGCCCCCGAGGGCGACATCCTGTCGTACGGCGACCTGCGCATGGACCAGGCGGCCCGGGAGGTCACCCGCGGTGAGCGCAGGCTCGACCTGACGCGGACCGAGTACCTGCTGATGGAGCTGTTCCTGTCCCATCCGCGCCAGGTGCTGACCAGAGACCAGATCCTGAGCGAGGTGTGGGGCTTCGACTTCGAGCCGACGTCCAACTCGCTCGACGTCTACGTGATGTACCTGCGGCGTAAGACCGAGGCAGGAGGAGAGCCCCGGGTGATCCACACCGTGCGCGGGGTGGGCTACGTGCTGAGAGACGTGCCGTGAGGCGTGCCGGGAGAAGGGGCAGCCTGCGTACCCGCCTGACCCTGCTGGTCACGGCGGCGGTGGCGCTCGCCGTCGCCGTCTGCGCCGTGTTCTCGTGGTTCATCGTCGAGCGCCTGGTCATCCAGCAGCTCGACTACACCATCGAGGAGTCGGAGAAGCAGGGCGACAAGGACTACCTCGTGCGCGCGTGCACGCCCGAAGGCTCGCAGGGCATGTTCGACGGCATGGCGACGCTGCTGCACGCCGACGGCACCACCTGCTCGATCGGCCCGCCGATCGTGCCGACGGAAGAGGACGAGACGGCCATCCCCGGGCAGCACGAGACGATCTACCGCTACGGCGTGACAAGAGACGGCAAGCGGGTGCGCGTGGTGACGCTGAACTTCGCGCCCGGCGTGGCCGTCATGGAGGCCCGCTCCCTCTACCACATCGAGCGGACCCTGCAGCTCAGCGGTATGGCGCTCGGCGGCATCACGGCGATGGGCGTGTTCGGGGCGGCGTGGGCCGGCCTGGCCATCTCGCGGGCCACCCTGCGTCCCGTGGGCCAGCTGACCAAGGCGGTCGAGCACATCGCGCATACCGAAGACCTCCACACCCGCATCCCGGTCACCGGCACCGACGAGATCGCCCGGCTGTCGGCCTCGTTCAACGCCATGACCAGCGCCCTGGCCGGCTCGCGCGAACGGCAGAAACAGCTCGTCGCCGACGCCGGCCACGAGTTGCGCACGCCACTCACGACCCTGCGCACCAACATCGACCTGCTCCTGCGCAGCGAGCAGACCGGCCGCAGCCTCGACCCTGCCGCGAAGGAACGGCTGCTGATCAACGTGAAGGCGCAGTTCGCCGAGCTGTCGACGCTGGTCGCCGACCTGCTCCAGCTCGCCAGGGGCGACACCGACCACGAGCCGCACGTCGAGCTGGGCCTCCACGAGGTGGTCACGATCGCCGCCGAGCGGGCCCGGCTGCGCGGCGCGGAGGTCTCCACCGACCTGCGCCCCTGGTACGTCGTCGGCAGCGCCACCTCGCTCGAACGCGCCGTGCTCAACCTCATCGACAACGCCGCCAAGTTCAGCCCCGGCGGCCAGGTCGAGGTGCGGCTGCGGGAAGGCCGGCTGACCGTGCGCGACCACGGCCCCGGGCTCGACGAGGCGGAGCTGCCGCACGTCTTCGAGCGGTTCTGGCGTTCGCCGTCGGCGCGCAGCCTGCCCGGCTCGGGCCTGGGCCTGGCGATCGTGGCCCAGGCCGTCACGGAGGCGGGCGGCACCGTGCGCCTGGCGAACGCGCCGGACGGCGGGGCGATCGCGACCATGGACCTGCCGGGCAGGCCGGTGCGCTGACGCCCCGGGTGGGCCGAGGTTACGCCGGGAGAGCGGCGAGCAGGAAGGCGAGGCGGGCGGCGGCGGATTCGACGTCGTCGGTCGTGCCGAGGCGGTAGCCCCACGAGGTGATGAAGGCGCCTTCGTCGGAGCAGGTCACCGTCTCCACGAGGGTGGCCGAGAAACGGTTGCGCACCGACACGTACGCCGGGTCGCTCGCCAGGGCGACGCTCTGGACCGACAGGTCGGCATGCCGGCCCGCGTGCCACGCGAACCGCTCGAGGCTGAGCGCGGTATCAAGCATCAAGCGTCACCTCCGCATCGTCTCGCGACAGAATTGCACGATCTTGCGTGGGGTGGCAAGCAATTGCTGCGGTTAATGTGAGGTTTGTTTCCTATATTCAGCCAGAATGCCTATGATGACCTCTCGTCCCGATTCGTCAAACTTTGCGGCTTTTGCGTAATCGTCGAACGCCCGGACGTAGAAGGCGATGTCGTCGGGATCGCGGAGGTTCAGGTCTTTCGTCATGGTGGCGACGCCGACCATCGACTCGTCGTAGATCCAGAAGCCGTTGATCGGGTTGGCCGGCAGCTCGGTGCCGAAGGGGATGACGCCGAACTCGACGTTCGGCAGCGTGCTGACGGCGAACAGCCGGTCGAGCTGGCCGCGCATCACCTCCGGCGGGGCCAGGCAGGTGCGCAGCGCGGCCTCGGTCACCACGAACCGGAACGTCCGCGTGCGGTCGTAGAGGATCTCCTGGCGCTGCATGCGCACGCGTACGGCGGTGTCGATCTGGTCGGGGGCGCTGTAGAGGCGCTTGACCTTACGGAAGACGTGCCGGGCGTACTCGGAGGTCTGCAGCAGGCCCGCGATGATGCCCGGCTCGAAGACCCGGAAGGCCGTCGTGCGGGCCTCGAGATCGCGGATGTCCTCCTGGATCGCGGCCAGCCCGCTGCGGTGGCGCTGCTTCCAGTCGTCGTGCCGGTTGAGCAGGGCGATGGACTGCCTGATCAGCTCGTCGGTGGTGGCGGGGGAGGCGCCCACGGCCTGCGCCCAGGCGACCACGTCGTCCTCGGTGGCCGTCTGCCGGGCGTTCTCCAGGCGTGAGACTTTGGACGGCTGCCAGCTCAGCCGCTCGGCCAGCTCCTTGCCGGACAGACGGGCGGACTCGCGCAGCCGACGCAACTGACCGCCGAGCTCGATGCGCGCCTGCTGAAACGACGTCACGCCGCAAGACGCTAGTCCCGCGGCCGCCGATCATGCCACCATCCGTGACAATCGTGATCAAGCGGTAGTCATGGGTGTTCCGCCGCAGGTCAGGTCGTGGTCGTTCCGGCGTCGGGCAGGACCCGGCGGGCGATTTCGGTGATGAGCTCGCGGGGCACCTCCACCGCGGTCTCGCCGTCGAGCACGTCGCGCAGGTCCGCGAGCGCCTCGGCGTCGGTGACCTGCATGCCCTGCACGACGATGGTGCCGCGGTCGGTCTCGTACAGGGTGGGGCAGGCGCCCGCCTCCGAGAGAGAGCCGAGGAACCGCATGCGCATGTCGATCCTTCCACGTGAACGGCTGCAATTGCGCGCAATCCTATGTCTCGGAGGCTTGTTTGCGATCGTTTACCTCGAAATCGTGATATGTCGTGATTTATCTCAATCCAACGCGCCCCCCATGAACTCCTGCGCCCGCTCGAACAACCCCAGGGTCGTCGCGTGCAGCAGGTCGCCGATGTCCTTGGGCGCCTTTCCGGCGAACGCGCGGGCGTGCGTGCCCTCCAGCACGATGCCCAGCTTGAAGCAGGCCATGACCGCGTACCAGTCGATGGACGACAGGTCGCGATCCGACAGCGCCGCGTAGTACGCGACGAGCTCCTTCGGCTGCGGCAGCCCCGGCACGTGGTTGTCGCCGGGCTGCCACATGGCCACCATCCAGCCGAGGTCGACCAGCGGGTCGCCGATCGTGCACATCTCCCAGTCCACGATCGCGGCCACGCGCGGCCCGTCCCAGGCGAACATCAGGTTGGCGAAGTGGTAGTCACCGTGCATGACGCCCGGCGTGAACGTCCTGGGCAGGTGGCGGGTCAGCCAGTCGGCCGTCTCCCGCAGCCCCGGGATGTCGGGTCCGGGGTAGCCGTCGAGCTCCCCGTACGAGTCGAGCTCCTTCAGCCAGCGCGGCACCTGCCGCTCCAGGAAGCCCTCCGGCCGGCCGAACCCCGGCAGCACCGCCGGATCGACCCGCCCCAGCTCGGCCAGCGCCGCCGCGGCCTCCAGCCCCATCCGGTGCCTGATCGCCGGGTCGGAGGCGTGCGGCTCGGGCAGCCCCGTCGAGGGGTTGAACCCGTCCACCGGCTCCATCAGGTAGAAGACCGGCTCCTCGGCGGTCTGCGCGGCCACCAGCCGGGGCGCGGCGACGGGCGTGTCGCGCAGCGCCGCCAGCACCCGCGCCTCACGGCGCAGCACCTCGTTGCTCTTCGCGCGGGCGTGCTGGGGAGGGCGGCGCAGCACGTACGGGCGGCCGCCGCGCTCGAAGCGCACCATGACGTTCTGCGTTCCGCCCCGGACCGGTGTGGCGTTCGTGATCGGGCCGCCCGGCAACCCCTGGGCGTCCATCCACACGCCGAGCGCGTCGAAGTCGACGGCGCCGACGTCGATGTGGGTGATGGACATGAACCGCCCTTCGACCGAAGGATATTCTAGTCGCCGACCCTACGAGAGCCCCGCGCACAAGGTCAACCCGGATCGCGTGAGAGAGAGGACGGCGGATGGACTGCGTGGCCGCGGTGGACGTCGGCGGCACCACGATGAAGGGCGGCCTGGTCGCCGGGGACGGGACGCTGCTGCGGGTCGAGCGGCGGCCGACCCCCCGCGCCGAGGGGCCGGAACGGGTGGTCGCCGCGATCTCCCGGTTCGTCGCCGACCTCGCCCGGCCGGGCGAGGGGGCGCGTCCGCTCGCCGTCGGGCTGGCCGTTCCCGGCCTGGTCACGCCCACGCACGCGATCTTCGCGGCCGCGTTCGGGTGGCGGGACGTGCCCGCCGCGGCGTTCGCGGACGTGGACCTGCCGGTGGTGCTCGGCCACGACGTCCGCTCGGCAGGGGAGGCGGAGCTCGCCTGCGGGGCCGGCGGCGGCGAGGTGCTCTTCCTGCCCATCGGCACGGGCATCGCGGGCGCGATGGTGC
>NZ_SMKQ01000148.1 GCF_004348995.1 Nonomuraea terrae | reverse complement strand
ACGCCTGCGCAGCACCCCGCGCCCGCCGGAAGACCGACCGGAAGACTGACCGGAAGACACGTGAGAGGCCCGCCCGGGTAAATCCCGGGCGGGCCTTCGCTTTACCCTCCAGGAACGGCTCCCCTGCGGCCTCAGACCGCGCACCTCGGGAGCGGGCCCCGGACGGGCCTTTTATCCCGCCTAGACCCTGCTACCGCGCTTGAGCCCCGCGACCAGGCCCACGCCGACGACGGCGAGAACTGCCTGCATCACGAGCTCGATCCAGTCGATGCCGGGCGTCGTCTGCACCCCCATCACCTGCGCGATCATCGTGCCGATGAGGGCGGCGACGATGCCGACGACGACGGTGAGGATCCACCCGATGGCCTGCCTGCCGGGAAGCAGCAGACGACCGATTGCGCCAATCACGGCGCCAATCACGATGGCGCCAAGGATGGATTCGATGGTCATGACATGAAACCTCCCCGTGAGGGTGAGCGGTTCACTCTCACGGGGAGGTCGCTACCCGATCTACGGCGATTATGCGCGGATTTGACGAACGGCCGGGTCTCCGCAGGTCAGACCTGCGTTCTCCCGGAACGACCACGCCCCATGCCCATGCGCGTCACGAGGAGCACACCGATCACTGCCAGGGCCAGCTGGAGGATGTGCTCGATCCAGTCGATCCCTCTCGTGTCGGCCCAGCCGGCCGCCTGTGCGATCAGCGTGCCGATGAGGGCGGCCACGATGCCGACGATGAGGGTCAGCCAGATGGACATGTTCTGCTTGCCGGGCACTATCAGCCGGGCCAGCGCGCCGACGATGGCGCCGATGACTATCGCGGAAACGATCGCGCCGATCATGTGCAGCTCCCCCCGAGACGTTCACATGTCGTGGGGATAACTACCCTCCGAGACGACAAACTACCCAAAAGGGAAGGCGGCGGTCCGTACCGCGCCAGTGACGAACCGCCGCCTCCGACTAGGCGGGCTTCGGGCGACGACCCGCCAGGACACCCTCACGTATCCCGACGTAGGACGCCCGGCTCTCAGGAAAGGTTGACCACGAGGGCGGTCGCGATCGCCGCGATTCCCTCTCCACGGCCGGTCAGCCCCAGCCCGTCGGTCGTGGTGGCGGAGACGCTCACCGGCGCCCCCACAGCGGCGCTGAGCGCCTTCTCGGCCTCCGTACGGCGCGGCGCCAGCTTGGGCCGGTTGCCGATCACCTGGATGGCCACGTTGCCGATCTCGTAGCCGGCGGCGCGCACCTGGCGCGCGGTCTCCTCCAGCAGCACGGCCCCCGACGCGCCGGCCCAGCGCGGGTCGGCGGTGCCGAACAGCCCGCCGAGGTCGCCGAGCCCGGCGGCGGACAACATCGCGTCGCAGGCCGCGTGGGCGGCGGCGTCGCCGTCAGAGTGACCGTCGAGCCCGCCCTCGCCCGGCCAGTGCAGGCCCGCGAGGTGGAGCTCACGCCCGGAGGCGTCCGAAGCGAACGGGTGGACGTCGACACCGACGCCCACCCGGGGAAGATTCGTGTTCAGGAGTTGAGAACCTCGTCGAGCAGGGCCTCAGCCTTGTCCTCGTTGGTCTTCTCGGCGAGCGCGAGCTCGCTGACGAGGATCTGGCGCGCCTTGGCGAGCATGCGCTTCTCGCCGGCGGACAGGCCACGCTCACGGTCACGCCGCCACAGGTCGCGAACCACCTCGGCGACCTTGTTCACATCGCCCGAGGCGAGCTTCTCGAGATTGGCCTTGTAGCGACGAGACCAGTTGGTCGGCTCCTCGGTGTGCGGCATGCGAAGGACATCGAAAACCCGTTCAAGGCCTTCCTGGCCGACAACATCGCGCACGCCGACGAGTTCTGCGTTTTCGGCTGGCACCTGGACGGTAAGGTCGCCCTTGTCGACCTTGAGCACCAGGTAGGTCTTTTCCTCACCCTTGATGGATCGCGTCGTGATTGCTTCGATCCGAGCAGCCCCATGGTGGGGGTAGACGACAGTGTCGCCGACCTGGAAAGTCATGTGACAAGTACCCCTTCCGCTGTACTCCAGAGTACCACGCATCCACAGCCTCCCGGAACAGTGAAATCCTCATAACTGCAGGTCAAGGGCGCATATTGGGGCTTGACAAGCTCTCAACTCTATGAATCGCATTTGCGGACATAGCGAATGACCTGCGGGGGTGTGGATATGACCTTGGATTGGGGTGGATATGGTGGGCGCTGCACATCACGCACGCGCGACACCTGCGCAAGACCAAGGAGAACCCGCCCGTGACCAGCCGTCGCTGGATTGTCGTAGCCGCCGCGTTCTTGGCAGCCCCCGTGCTCGCGGGCTGCGGGGCTGGATTCGACGCCACCACCAACAAGCCGTACGCACCCAATGAAGCCGGGGTCCTGATCGACAGCGGCGCATACGGCAAGGGCGACATTCACATCCCTCAGGCGTTCGTCCTCGGCCCCGACTCCGGGGCGCAGCTTCCCTGGCGCGGCTCGGCCCCGATCTACCTGAACATCCTCAACACCGCCGGCGCCCCCGACAGCCTCCAGGCCGTCACCGCACCCGGCATGGGCACGGTCAAGCTCGCGAGCCCGATCCAGCTCCCGAGCAACCAGCTGGTCAACACCGGCAAGCCCACGCCCCAGATCATGCTGGAGGCCATCCCCAAGAGCTTCAGGGGCGGCGAGAGCGTCAAGCTGGATCTCCAGTTCGCCAACGCCGGCACGATCTCCATGAACGTGCCCGTGGTGACGCGCAGCCGTGAGTTCGCGGCCTACCCGGCCGCTCCCGGCGCCACCCCGGCTCCCTCGCCCACCGCGACGCCCTCAGCCCCGGCCGAGGAGAGTCACTGACAGCATGCGAAAACCCTTGTCCCGGTACGCCTGGCGCGTACCGGAACAAGGGTTTTTCACTCTTCTACGGCGTCGAACTTGTAGCCCAGGCCGCGCACGGTGAGGATGCAGCGCGGGTTGGACGGGTCTGACTCGATCTTGGCGCGCAGGCGCTTGACGTGGACGTCGAGCGTCTTGGTGTCGCCCACGTAGTCGGCGCCCCAGACGCGGTCGATCAGCTGCCCGCGGGTGAGCACGCGCCCGGCGTTGCGCAGCAGCACCTCCAGCAGCTCGAACTCCTTCAACGGCAGCTGCACCTGCTCGCCGCGCACGGCGACGACGTGGCGGTCGACGTCCATGCGCACGGGGCCGACCGCGAGCACGGCCGTCTCCAGCTCCTCGGGCACGTCGCCCTGGCGGCGCAGGACGGCGCGGATGCGAGCGACCAGCTCACGCGAGGAGAACGGCTTGGTGACGTAGTCGTCGGCGCCGAGTTCGAGGCCCACGACCTTGTCGATCTCGCTGTCCTTGGCCGTCAGCATGATGACCGGGACCTTGGAGCGCTGCCGCAGCGAGCGGCACACCTCGGTGCCGGGCAGGCCCGGCAGCATCAGGTCGAGCAGCACCAGGTCGGCGCCGTTGCGGTCGAACGTCTCCAGCGCCTCCGGGCCGGTCGCCGCGACCGACACCTCGAAGCCCTCCTTGCGCAGCATGTACGACAGCGCGTCGGAGAAGGACTCCTCGTCCTCCACGACCAGCACGCGGGTCATGAGTCCTCCTTGGCCGCACTCCAGAGGGGGCGGGTTGCTTCATCGATCACGGAGCTGTCTCCAGGGGAATCGAAGGTTGTACGGGCACCGCCGTCCCGGCGAAGGCGGGCAGGCGGAGCGTGAAGGTGGAGCCGGAACCTTCCTTGCTCCAGACGGACACCTCGCCCGCGTGGGCGGCGGCGACGTGTTTGACGATGGCGAGCCCGAGCCCGGTGCCGCCGGTGGCCCGCGAGCGGGCGGCGTCGACGCGGAAGAAGCGCTCGAAGATGCGCTCCAGCGCCTCCTCCGGGATGCCGATCCCCTGGTCGCTGACGCTGATCTCCACCGAGTCACCGGCCGGTCGCACGCTGACGACCACGCGGGTGTGCTCAGGACTGTACGCGACCGCGTTGTCGATCAGATTGCGGAGGGCGGTGACGAGCAGCTCGTCGTCGCCCCAGATGCGCAGGCTCTCGGCGCCGCCGGTGACGAGCATGATGTCCTTGGCGGCGGCCTTGGTGTTGCAGTGGTCGATGGCGTCCTGGATGGCCTCGTCGATCGAGACCTGGCCGGGGGTGGGGATGGGCTCGGCGCCCTGGATCCGGCTGAGGGTGATGAGGTCCTGGATGAGGTAGTTGAGCCGGGCGGCCTCGAGCTGCATGCGGCCGGCGAAGCGGCTGACGGCCTCGGGGTCGTCGGCGGCGTCCTGGATCGTCTCGGCCAGCAGGCTCATGGCGCCCACGGGGGTCTTCAGCTCGTGGCTGACGTTGGCGACGAAGTCGCGGCGTACGGCCTCGACGCGGCGGCGCTCGGTCTGGTCCTCGGCGAGCACGAGCACCTGGCCGTACGAGCCGAGGGGGGCCACGCGGACGGCGAAGTTGGTGGTCTCCTGGCCGAACTTGTGGCCGGCGACGTCGATCTCGCTCTCGCGGATCTCGCCGTCGCGGCGTACCTGCCGGGCCAGGGCGAGGAGCTCTGCGGCCATCAGCCGGTCGCCCTTGACGAGCCCGAACGCCCGCGCGGCCGAGCTGGCGCGCAGCACGCGGTCGTGAGCGTCGAGCACCACGGCCGAGGAGGGGAGGACAGCCAGCACGGAGGCGACGCCCTGCGGCAGCGCGGCGCCCGTCTCGACGCCGTCGTCCGTCGCCATGCGGCTCGGGGCCTCGATCTGGTTGCGGTAGAACAGGACCGCCAGCGCGCCCACCACGAACCCGGCCAGGGCCGCGAAGCTCATGGCCATCTCATTCATGCCTTCGATGGTAGGCGGCGTTCCCCCAGGGACAGACCCCCTCATCAGGGGATGAACACGGCTTTCGTGGAAAGTTCATCTCGCGGTTGGAGTTCGTTCATCGATCGGCCCGTACGGTGACGGCATGCGCGACGCGTACCATGAAGAACTTGATTCGCTGACGGACAAGCTGGTGGAGATGACCCGGCTGGTCCGGTCGGCCATCTCCCGCGCCACCACGGCGCTCCTCGACGCCGACCTGCAGCTCGCCGAGAGCGTCATCTCGCGGGACGAGGAGGTGAACGCGACGTTCACCGACGTCGAGGCGTCTATCTTCGACCTGATGGCCAGGCAGCAGCCGGTGGCGGTGGACCTGCGCATGGTGATCACGGCGCTGCGCATGGGCACCGACCTGGAGCGCATGGGCGACCTCGCGGTGCACGTCGCCAAGGTGGCGCGGCTGCGTCACCCCGTCTCGGCGATCCCGCCGGAGCTGCGCTCGACCATCCTGGAGATGGGCCAGATCGCCGAGAACCTGGTCACCAAGGCCGGCAGCTGCGTGGCCTCGCGCGACGTCGAGTCCGCCTTGGAGCTGGAGCAGGACGACGACGCGATGGACCGCCTGCACCGCAGGCTGTTCAGGAGGATCCTGAGCAAGGATTGGGAGCACGGCGTCGAGCCCGCGATCGACATCACGCTGGTGGGGCGCTACTACGAGCGCTACGCCGACCATGCCGTACGCGTCGCCCACGACGTCGTGTACCTCGTCACGGGCGCCCGCCCCAGCTGACGGCGCCTGGCGTCAGTTGGGGGACGGCGGGCCTGACGTGCCGGGGCCGTCCCAGGGGTTCGTGCCGAAGCGTTCGGCCTTGTCCACGCAGTCGGGACAGACCGGCAGGTCGACGGACCTGGCGACGGCCTCGGGCGTGGCCGGGCGCAGCGAGCCGAGGGGCGTGAGACCCGGCGGGAAGCCGGTCTCGGGATCGACCAGGAAGGTCACGACCTCTTCCGGGTCGTAGCCGAAGACGCGCTTGCACGCGTAGCAGCTGCCCGTCGCCTCGGCCCGCTCGTCCGGCATCGGTCAGCGGCCCTGGTTGGCGACGGCCTCGATGGCGGCCTTGGCGGCGTCCGGGTCGAGGTATTTCCCGCCGGGGACGGTGGGCCGGTAGTGCTCGTCGAGGTCGTACACGAGCGGGATGCCCGTGGGGATGTTCAGGCCGGCGATCTCCTCGTCGCCGACGCCGTCGAGGTGCTTGACGAGCGCCCGCAGGGAGTTGCCGTGGGCGGCCACCAGCACCGTGCGGCCGGCCGCGAGGTCGGGGACGATCTCGTCGTACCAGTACGGCAGCATGCGCTCGACGACGTCCTTCAGGCACTCGGTGCGCGGCATGAGCTCCGGCGGCAGCAGGGCGTAGCGCCGGTCTCCGGCCTGGGAGTACTCGTCGCCGTCGGCGATCGGGGGCGGGGGCACGTCGTAGGAGCGGCGCCAGAGCATGAACTGCTCGTCGCCGAACTCCTCGCGGGTCTGCGCCTTGTTCTTGCCCTGGAGGGCGCCGTAGTGGCGCTCGTTCAGCCGCCAGCTGCGCTTGACCGGAAGCCACAGCAGGTCGGTCTCCTGCAGCGCCAGCTGGGCCGTCTGGATGGCCCGGGTGAGCAGGCTCGTGTGGACGACGTCCGGGCGCACCCCGGCCTCCTGGAGGAGCTTGCCGCCGCGGCGTGCCTCGTCCTCGCCCTTGACCGACAGGCTGACGTCAACCCAGCCGGTGAACAGGCCCTTCGCGTTCCAGTCGCTCTCGCCATGCCTAAGCAGCACCAAAGTCGCCATGTCGCCAATCCTATGGTTGGGGGTGCGGCTCACCGGTCGGGGTCGGCGAAGCGGGCGAAGGCCCGCAGGTTGGCGAGCGACTCGCCGCGCTTGGCGCGCCAGGCCCACTCGCGCCGGATCGACGACGCGAAGCCCAGCTCCAGCGCCCGGTCGAACCCTTCGTCGCTGTACGTCAGCACGCAGCCCAGCAGCCGGTCGATCTCCTCCTCGGTGACGGCGGCCAGTGGCACGCGGCCCACGAGGTAG
This sequence comes from Nonomuraea terrae, assembly GCF_004348995.1. Classification (GTDB taxonomy): domain Bacteria; phylum Actinomycetota; class Actinomycetes; order Streptosporangiales; family Streptosporangiaceae; genus Nonomuraea; species Nonomuraea terrae. The sequence goes on along the minus strand of NZ_SMKQ01000148.1, from coordinate 16,028 downwards.
ACGTCGCCGACGGAGTCGAGGGAGAAGTGCACGCCGTACATCGAGCCGTTCTTGCCGAGCAGCCATCGGTAGAACTCGGCGTGGTTCTCGTCGGGCTGGCGGCAGAAGAACGCCTCGACGTGCAGCACCCGCTCCCCCACGATCAGCCAGGTCATGGTGGCGAGCTTGTGCTGCCCGGGCAGTTTGGCCAGGAACGCCCCGGGCCGTGGCTCCTCGTAGGAGACCTCCGCCGCCTTGAGCGCCGCTTCGACGACTTCGCGCATGCCGACAGGATAGGAGGTCACACGTTGATGGCCACGGGCACTTTGTGGAGGTTCGCGACGGCGCCGGCGTACACGTCCACGAGGCGCGCGGCGGTGGCCTGCCAGCCGAAGGCGGCGGCGTGCTCACGGGCGCCCCGTGAGAGCTCGTCGCGCCAGCGCGGCGCGGTGACGAAGCGGCGCAGCACACGGGCCCACACGGCGGGGTCGTGGCCGTCCACGAGCATCCCGGACACCCCGTCGCGTACGGCGGTGCGCAGCCCGCCCACCGCGGCGGCGGCCACCGGCGTGCCGCACGCCTGCGACTCCAGTGCGACCAGGCCGAACGACTCGCTGTGGGACGGGACGACGGTGACCGACGCGGCCCGGTACCAGTCGGCCAGCTCCTGCTGCGGAGCGGGCGGCACGAGCCGGAAGACGTCGGAGATGCCGAGCTCGGCGGCGAGTTCGGTGAGCAGGGCGGGCCTGGCCAGGCCGTTGCCCGACGGCCCGCCGACGCAGGCGACCACGAGGCGGCCGCGCAGGGACGGGTCGTCGGCGAGCATCCTCGCGGCGGCGCGCAGCAGCACGTCGGGGGCCTTGAGCGGCTGGATGCGGCCGACGAACAGCAGCAGGTGCGCGTCCCTCGGGAGGCCGAGGCGGCGCCGGGCGGCGAGCTGGGAGCCGGGCCGGAAGACGGAGAGGTTGACGCCGGGATTGACGACGGCGACGCGGTCCTTGGGCGCGCCGTACAGGTCGATCAGCTCGCGGGCCTCGTCGGCGGTGTTGGCCACCAGGCGGTCGGCGACGGCGACGACCTGTTCCTCGCCGATCACCCGGGCCCTCGGCTCCGGCTTGTCGTCCCGGGCGAGCAGCAGGTTCTTGACCTTGGCCATGGTGTGCATGGTGTGCACGAGCGGCACGCCCCAGCGTTCCTTGGCCAGCCAGCCGACCTGCCCCGAGAGCCAGTAGTGGGAGTGGATGACGTCGTAGTGGCCGGGGTCGTACATCGCCTCGGTGCGCAGCACGCCCGACAGGAACGCGCAGAGCTGGGCGGGCAGCTCGCCGCGGTCCAGCTCCTCGTACGGCCCCGCCGTGAGGTGGCGGACGAGGACTCCTGGGGCGAGCTCGGCCACGGGCGGCAGGTCGCGGGCGGTGGCCCGGGTGAAGATCTCCACCTCCACACCGAGCTGAGCCAGCCGTCTGGCGGACTCCACGATGTACACGTTCATGCCGCCGGCGTCGCCCGTGCCCGGCTGGTCCAGCGGCGATGTGTGCATGCTGATGGTCGCGACCCGGCTGACCCGTCGTCGCCTCACTCGACACCACCTCCGGACAATTGACAACTATTCCGATTTATTCGGCATTCCCGACAAGTAGTCCTAATGGAGGGTAGAGGGCGTTGCTATGTCCCCTCTCCGGCCGCCCACCCGGGGCTGGCAGGATGGACGGCATGCGGAAGACGGCTGTGGTGACCGGTGCGAGCAGCGGGATCGGGGAGGCGACCGCGCGTCGGCTCGCCGCCGAGGGTTTCGAGGTGGTGGCAGGCGCGCGGCGCCGCGACCGGCTCGACAAGCTGGCCTCGGAGGTGCCCGCGATCAGGCCCGTGACGCTCGACGTGACCTCCCAGGAGTCGGTGGACGCGCTGGCCTCCTCTCTCGAACGCTGTGACGTGCTGGTCAACAACGCCGGCGGCGCGCTCGGCATGGAGCCGGTGGCGCGCGGCGACGTCGGCGACTGGCAGCAGATGTACGACACGAACGTGCTCGGCTCCTTGCGCATGACCCGGGCGCTGCTCCCCGGACTCGTCGCGTCCGGCGACGGCGTGCTGGTGATGCTGACCTCGACGGCCGGGCTGTCGGCGTACGAGGGCGGGGGCGGCTACGTCGCGGCCAAGCACGCCCAGCGCTCGATGACCGAGACGCTCCGCCTGGAGCTGGTCGGCGAGCCGGTGCGGGTGGTCGAGATCGCGCCCGGCATGGTGAAGACCGAGGGCTTCGCGGTCACCCGGTTCCGGGGCGACGAGGAGCGGGCGGCCCAGGTGTACGACGGCGTGCCGGGGCCGCTGAGCTCCGACGACGTGGCAGACGCGATCGTCTGGGCGGTGACGCGGCCGGCCCACGTCAACATCGACCGCATGGTCATCAGGCCCCGCGCCCAGGCCGCCCAGCACAAGGTGCACCGCGTACGTGACTAAACCGGTCGGCGCCATCACGCGGGGGACGACCGGGCACAACCGGCTCCGGCGCGCCGACCGCTGGATCGCGGCCGTGCACGCCCCGCTCCTGCGCTCGGCGGCGCGGCCGCTCGTGGTGGACCTCGGCTACGGCGCCTCGCCCGCCACGACGCTGGAGCTGTTCACGCGGCTGCGCCGGGTGGCGCCCGGCGTGGAGGTGGTCGGCATCGAGATCGACCCGGTGCGGGTGGCGGCGGCCAAGCCGTACGAGCGGGAGGGGCTGAGCTTCCGGCTGGGCGGGTTCGAGCTGCCGGTCTCGCGCCCGCCGACGCTGGTGCGGGCCTTCAACGTGTTGCGTCAGTACGCCGAGGCCGACGCGTGGCGGTACTGGGACGTGCTCACGGGCCGGCTGGCCCCCGGCGGCCTGCTGGTCGAGGGCACCTCGTCGGAGAACGGGCGGCGGGCTGTCTGGGTGGGCCTGTCGCCGGAGGGGCCGCGGACGATCACGTTCGCGGCGCGGTTCGACGCCTTCGAGCAGCCGTCCGACCTGGCCGACCGGCTGCCGAAGACGCTCATCCACCGGAACGTCCCGGGTGAGCGGATCCATGCGTTCCTGAGCGACTTCGACCACGCCTGGGCGGTCAGCGCCGCGTACGAGGCTCATGGGCGGCGGCAGCGGTGGCTGGCCGCCGTGCGGTTCCTGTCGGTGTCGTGGCCGGTGCCGCCGCGCCCGCCGTTCGGCGGGGACGCCAGGTGGCGGCTCGGCGAGCTCACCCTGCCGTGGTCGGCCGTGGCGCCGGTTTAGAGCCGGGCCTCGAACACCGCGTACGCCGCCGCGTCGAACAGGACGAACCGCAGGTCCTCCACCTGCGTGTGCGCCTGGCGCACCGCCTCCAGGGCGATCCTGGCGGCGTCGTCCATCGGCCAGCCGTACGCGCCGGTGGAGATCGCCGGGAACGCCACCGACCGCGCCCCGAGCTCGTCGGCCACCCGCAGCGACTCGCGGTAGCACGAGGCCAGCAGCCCGGAGCGGTCCTCCGACCGGGAGTAGACCGGGCCGACGGTGTGGATCACCCACCGCGCGGGCAGCCGCCCGGCCGTCGTGGCCACCGCCTGGCCGGTGGGCAGCCCCTTGCCGAAGGGGGAGGCGCGCAACTTCCTGCACTCCTCCAGGATCTCGGGCCCGCCGCGCCGGTGGATGGCCCCGTCGACGCCGCCGCCTCCCATGAGCGAGGAGTTGGCGGCGTTGACCACCGCGTCGACCTGCTGCTCGGTGATGTCGCCCGGAACCAGCGTGATCTCCATCCCACCGACCGTGTCAGCCACGGCCGCCGGTTGGCAAGAGGGGCGCGGCCACGAGCACGTTCACGTCGAGCGAAAGCTCCCTGACGTCCTCCAGCGCCAGCCCGGCCGACTCCAGCAGCCGGGCGTACTCGGCGCGCGTACGCTCCCGGCTGGCGCCGTTGTTGACCAGCAGGTGGACGTCCCAGGCGAGGGCCGGCGCGCCCGGGTCGGACGCCGGCGGGTCGGGCACCAGCCGCTCGATCACCAGCAGGCGACCGCGCTCCCCCATGGCCGCCCGGCAGTTGGCCAGCACGCGCGTGGCCAGGTCGTCGTCCCAGTCATGCAGGATGCGCGACAGCAGGTAGACGTCGCCGCCCGCCGGGACGGCCTCGAAGAAGTCGCCCGCCGCGAACGCGCACCGCCCGGCCAGCCCCGCCTCCGCCAGCGCCGTGCGGCCGCGCTCGACCGCGCCAGGAGCGTCGAACAGCGTGCCGCGCAGGCCGGGCGCCTGCGCGAGCACGGCGGCGAGCAGCGCGCCGTCGCCGCCGCCGACGTCCACGACGTTCTCGTGCCGGGTGAAGTCGTAGACCTGCGGCACCTCGGCGAAGAACGACGACCCGCAGGCCATGGCCCGGTCGAACCGCGCGCCCATCTCCGGGTGCTCGGCGGTGTAGGCGAAGAACGGCTTGCCATAGACCTGCTCGAAGCCCGGCCGGCCCGTGGTGACGGCGTACGCGAGCGCCGCCCACGACGCGTAGAACGGGCCCGCGTAGAACAGCGCGAGGTCTGCCAGGGAGCAGGGGTGGCGGCGGGCCAGCAGCGCGCCGGCCGGCGTGAGCGCGTACGCGCCGCCGGGGGTGGTCTCCACCAGGTCGTGGCTCTCCAGCAGGCGCAGCAGGCGGGACAGCGCGCCGGAGTGCGCGCCGATCTTCTCCGCCAGCTCGGCGCAGGTCAGCGGGCGCTCGTACAACAGGTCGGCGAGGCCCAGCTGGGCCAGGGCGGCCACGGCCTGGGTGACCCAGGCGCCGGTGAGCTTGGCCAGCACGTCGCGCCGGACGGAGTCGTCAGCCATCGGCCACCAGCTCCAGCCGCCCCGGCCGGTCCGCCGGCCGGCTGAGACAGAGCACGGTACGCCCGCCGTCGTCCTCGTACGGGTTGTAGCCGGCCCGCTCGACGCCCGGGCACTCCTCGCGCGCCGGCACGAACACCTCCTGCTCCGGGCCCGCCCCCGCGGCGTGCGCGATCAGCACCGGCGGGTCGAGGCCGTGGCGGTCGGCGAGCCTGCGGCGTACGACCGTGCTCGGGCAGGTGCGCACGACCTCGAAGCCACGCTTCAGCGCCGTACGCAGGCCGGCGAACCGGTGCGGGAGGAGCATGCTCGCCGCGTGGTCGACCCGGCAGTGCCGCGTCAGCGCGGCCAGGACGGAGCCCGTGACCCCCGGCCCGCGGGCGACCATCTCCCACGTCGCCGACCGGCGCGTCAGCCGGTCGAGCCGGAGCGCGTCCTCGGGGTCCAGGTGGTCACTGACTACCATGTGTGACATCGGAGCCACGTTAAGGAGTCTCGCGCCCCGGATGCCAGCTCGACACGTTGTAGAGCTACTCTGAATGGCGTGAAGGGTCTCGGCGAGCTTGAGCGCAGCATCATGGACATCCTCTGGGCGGAGAACACCCCGCTGACCGCCCGCGAGGTCGGCAAGATGATTGCCGACCGCGACCTTGCCCCCACCACGGTCATGACCGTTCTCGACCGCCTCACCCGCAAGGGCTTCCTCCAGCGCACCCGCGACGGCCGTGCATGGCGGTACGAACCGGCAGAAAGCCGCGACGCATACATCGCCGAGCTTATGCTGGAAGCCTTGGACCTGACGGGCGACCGCTCGGCCGCCCTGACCCGCTTCGCCCAGGCCGTTTCGGGCAGGGAGGCGGAGATCCTGCGGCAAGCCCTTACGGAGCTGGAGGAAGAGTGATCACGGCAGCGGTGCTGGCAGCGCTCGCCACGGCGTGCGCGGTCGGCTCCTGGCGTTTCACGACGGCCCACTGGACCTCCCGGGCCCCCCGGCTGGCCATCATCCTCTGGCAGTCCCTGGGCGTGTCCTGGGGCCTGGCCACGACCGGCGCCATGCTCGCCTACGCCGTCCAGCCGTACGGCACCGGGGTGCTGCACGGGCTGATCGCGTTCGCCGGCGGGAAGGCTCCCGCGCAGGCGTGGGACCCGCTGCACGTGCTGGCCCTCATCGCGGGGCTGACCGCGCTGGCGGTGCTCGTCGCGGTGCTGCTCACCGCGGGCGTGCAGACGTTGCGGGCCCGGCGGCGCCACCGCATGCTGCTGCGCCTCATCGCCCACGACGATCCGGGCGTTCCCGGCGTGCGGGTGCTGGCCCACCCGGGTGCCGCCGCGTACTGCGTGCCGGGGCTGCGCTCGCAGGTCGTCGTCAGCGAGGGCGCGCTCAAGCTGCTGTCGGAGGGCGAGCTGAAGGCCGTACTGGCCCATGAGGCGGCCCACGTGCGCGAGCGCCACGACCTGGTGCTGCTGCCGTTCGCCGCGCTGCGCCGGGCGCTGCCCTGGTCGAAGGTGGTGGCCGACGCGCAGGCGCAGGTGGAGCTGCTGATCGAGATGGCCGCCGACGACCGCGCCCGCCGCTACTGCTCGCCGCGCAGGCTCGCCACGGCGCTGCTGCGCTTCGGCACGGCCGGGGCGATGCCGACCCCGCACGGCACCCTCGGCGTGCACGCCCAGCACGTCATGGCCAGGGTCGAACGGCTGGTCCAGCCCCTCCCCGAGCTCGCCGCCTCGACGCGCTACGGGTTCATCGCGCTTTCTGTGACTTTGGTCACGGCTGCGCCATTTCTCTGGGTCATCCAGCTCTAGCGCTTGCTGCCGTTAATCGCCGCGTTTGCAATTGCAAGCACAGCGCGGCAGACTGGGCATATGGCACTACCCAAAGTCGGCTCGATCGGTGAATACATCCGCGAGCAGCGGCAGCAGGCGAAGATCTCGCTGCGCCAGCTCGCAGAGGCGGCAGGGGTCTCCAATCCCTACCTCAGCCAGATCGAGCGCGGCCTGCGCAAGCCGAGCGCCGAGATTCTCAACCAGATCGCCAAGGGTCTGCGGATCTCGTCACAGGTGCTCTATGTGCAGGCGGGCCTCATCGAGGACCGCGAGCCGCCGAGCGACGTGATCGCCGCGATCAGAGCCGACGCACATCTGAGCGAACGGCAACGTCAGGTGCTGATCGATATCTATGAGTCGTTCCGTAAGGAGACGCGCGCCGAAGACGAGCAGACCTCCCAGAACGCTCGCCCCCGGCACGCCTCCGATCCGGACGACGAGCCGCTGCCGGAGGAGTATCTCGCCGCTCTTGAGCCCTATGCGGCGCCCTCGAGCAACGGCAACGTCACCCAGGAAACCAAGGAAGGTTAACCCATGACGCTCGCCACCGAGGTCAAGAAGCTGACCGATTCCAAGCCGTTCTACGCCGTCGCCGGCGCCGGCGACTTCGCCGTGGAGAAGCTGCGTGAGCTGCCCGAGCAGCTGCAGAAGCTCCAGTCGCGCCGCTTCGAGCTGACCAAGGAGCTGCCAGGCAAGGCCCGCGAATACGCCGACAAGGCCGAGGGCATCGCCCGGGAGTTCCCCGACAAGGCTCGCGAGTACGCCGACCAGCTCACCCAGAAGGCCACCGAGGTCTACGAGGACTTCGCGACCCGTGGCCGCCGGGTCGTGAGCAAGACGACCGGCGAGGCCGCCCTTGAGCTGGAAGAGGTGTCGGAGGCCGCCGAGCCGCCCGCCGCCAAGCCCGTCCAGCCGGCGAAGAAGAACACCCGCACCACGAAGGCCGCCAAGGCCTGACCGGAGCACGAGGCCCGTCTCCCGCCGGGAGACGGGCCTTTCCGTTCGGGGGTGCCCGCCTGTCGGGGGCGCCCATTAGGCTGAAGCCGACTTCATCGCGGCGTTGGGCGGAGCCAACAACATGAATCTGATCAACGGTGTCTTCAACCTCCTGTTCCTGGTGCTCGCCGTCGTCATCTTCGGCATGTCGATCTACGCGCTCGTGCACGCCCTCCGGGTGCCGACGCCCGCGTTCGTCTCGGCGGGCAAGCTCCAGAAGAACATCTGGCTGCTGATCCTCGCCCTCGCCACGCTCTTCTCCGGCGGCGGCGCATGGGGCTACTTCAACGCGTTCCTGGTCGTCGGCAGCCAGGCCTTCCTCGGCATCGGCATCGGCATCTTCTCGATCCTGGCCGTCATCGCGGCCACCGTCTACATCGTCGACGTCAAGCCGGCGGTCAAGGGCATGGGCGGCCGGGGCAACAGCGGCCCCTACGGGCCCTGGTGACGGCTCAGGCCAGCTCGGCGGCCAGCCAGGCGGCGATCAGCTCGTGCCCGGCGTGCGTGGGGTGCACGCCGTCGGGCAGCGCCGCCGCCGGCGGCCAGCGCCGGGTCATCGGGTCGGCGAACGGCACGCCGCCGTCCTGAGCCGCCTCCGCCAGCACGTCACGCACCGCGTATGCCTTCCTGGGCGGCTCGCCCATGAACAACGGCCCGACCACGACGACGTCGGTGCCGGGCCAGTGGGCCCGCACCTTCGCCAGCAGCCGGTCGGCGGCGGCGCGTACCCTGGCCGCGCTCCAGCGCCGGTCGTTGTGACCGCCGGAGATGACCAGCAGGTCGGGCGCGGGGCGCCAGGCCAGCTCCACCTCGAACGACCGCTGGAACGTCCTGCCCACCCGCCCCTTGTTGACGTAGCCGGTGCCGCTCGCTCCCGCGATGACCGGGCGGGCGCCCATCAGGCGGGCGGTCTCCGACGCGTACGTCTGCGACGGCGGCACGGGCCCGGAGCCGACGGTGAAGCTGTCGCCGAGGAACATCATCACCCGCGGTGCGGGCTCGACGGCCGGCGGTTCGGCCCGGCCACATGCCGACATCGTCAGAAATAGCGCCAGAAATAGCGCCAGAAATAGCGCCAGAAATAGCGCCAGAACGGCGGCGCCGGGTGGGATTCGCGGACCAATCCTCCAGCCACGCATGACCACCCCGGGCACTAGGCTGCCGACATGACCTACGACCTCCACGGACGCACCCAGCGATTGGAACTGTCTGACCAGAACCTGCGCGACTTCGAAGCCGTCGTCCTGGACGCGACGCCGGAAGGGATCGTGCTGAGCAGGTCGGCATTCTATCCGGGCGGGGGTGGCCAGCCGGCGGATCACGGCGTGTTGATCTGGCAGGGCGTGGAGACCCGCGTCGTGGGGGTACGCAAGGGCGACGACCTGGAGCTGATCCCGGCCGAGGGCGACCCGGTCCCGCCGGTCGGCACCGTGGTCAGGGCCGCAGTGGCCGACGCCCGGCGCTCGGCGCTCATGCGCACCCACTCCGGCCTGCACGTGCTGTGCGGCGTGGTCTTCCGCGACTACGGCTGCCTCGTCACCGGCGGCAACATGGACGAGATGAGCGCCCGGATGGACTTCAACCTGCCCGAGGTGCCGCCGGGGTTCAAGGAGGCCGTCGAGGACGCCTGCAACGCCGAGATCGTCGCCGACCGGCGCATCGACGTGCGGGTGCTGCCGCGCGCGGAGGCGTTCGCGATCCCCGACATCATCCGCACGGCCACCAACCTCGTGCCGGAGACCGTCCAGGACGTGCGCATCGTCGACATCGTCGGCCTCGACACCCAGGCCGACGGCGGCACCCACGTGGCCTCCACCAAGCAGATCGGACGCATCAAGGTCGCCAAGATCGAGAGCAAGGGCCGCGGCTTCCGCCGCCTGCGCATCCAGATCTCCGACTGATCACCGGTCGTGGACGCCGACCCACCACGCGCCCTCCCGGGGGGACGGACGGCGCGGAGCTCTGGCTGTCGAGACGGTTGCCCTGCCGGGGGCCGCACCGTGCGAAATCACGCCACTGGCCGGGCTCGTCCACCGAGCGCACCAGCAGCCACGCCTCCGGGTCGGCGCAGCGGACGGCCCAACCGGTCTGGACGCTGGTCGGTCTGAAGGTGACGAGCACGCCCTTCCCCACCGTCCGGTGGAGCTCATGGATCAGTGACAGACGCTCCTCGCGGAGCCCTTCCAGCGTCTGCGGCAGTTCGAGCCCGCTCTCGCCCGCGCCGACGAAGCCGGGCCGGGCGCCTCGCCGTACAGGCCGGGCAGGACGGCGGCGCCCGCCGTTAGCGCGGTCAGCGCACCCGCGGCCGGCGCGACGGCCGTGGCCGCCCGCCTGCGGCGGCGGCCCCGCCGCCCAGCCGGGCGATCTCCCCGACGTCAGGCAGGAGCCACCGCTCGCGGCTGCTCCGCTCTTCCAGGGCGGTACGCAGGTCGTCCTCGGTGTACCGGGCCATCACACGACCGCCATGTTCAGATCCCTGAGAAAGAGATCAACCCGCGGGCGTGCCGGCGCCCGGCCGAGCTGCGATTCCGGTGACCGCGCTAGCCGATCACTTCCGCCAGGCCGTCCAGGAGGCGGGTGAGGCCGAATTCGAAGAGGCGGTCGAGGTCGAAGTCGAAGTCGCCCAGTTCGTGCAGGAACGCGGCGAAGGCGGGGGAGGTGCCCGACTCGCTGATCGCCCGGATGCGTTCCTCCTGCGTGCTCATCCACTCCTCGTCCGTGAGGCCGGTGGCGGCGTGGGCCTGGCGTTCCTGCTCGACGTTGGCGGCGATGGCGAGCACGTAGCTGTAGAGCAGGATGTTGACGTACATCTTGGTCGCGGGGTCGAGCCGGGTGCCGGCCAGGGCGCTCATCATCCACTCCGAGTGCTGCAACAGCGCGGGTGAGGCCAGCGGGCGGTGCAGTGAGGTGACTCCGGCCATCCACGGGTGCTCGTGATGGGCCGCCCACAACACGCGCGCCGAGGTCTCCAGGCAGGCGCGCCAGCCGTCCGGCCGCTCGGGCGGCAGCGGGAACGCCTCGATCACCGCGTCGACCATCAGCAGGAACAGCTCGTCCTTGCCTGTGACGTGCCGGTAGAGGGACATGGTGGCCATGCCGAGCCGGTCGGCGACGCGGCGCATGGTGACCTCGGAGAGCCCTTCGGCGTCGGCGATCGCGACGGCCGCCCGGACGATGCGCTCCCGTACGTCCTCGTTCCCGGAAATCTTGGGACGTTGGCCTGCCTTCTGACGCGCAGGGGCCTCCGGTGCGGCGGGCCGGTCGGCGACGACCGTGCCGACGCGGGGCTCGGCGGTCACGACGCCCTCCCTGGCCAGGACGGCGAGGGCCTTGGTGGCCGTGGCGAGGGCGACGTTCCAGTCGCGGGCGAGCTGACGGGTGGACGGCACCCGCTCCCCCGGGCGCAGCCGGCCCTCGCTGATGCGCCGCTTGATGTCGGCCACGATGCGGGCATAGGGCGGGGTACTCACGCGAACCTCCTGTACTAGTACAGATCCCTCAAGCATACCCTTGCTCCCCACTGTATGTACTGCGTACATTCACATATGCGTACAACGTCAACAAACGAGGGGCACAACGATGAAGGTCCTCATCTCCGGTTCGGGCGTCGGCGGGGCCACCCTGGCCCACTGGCTGCGACGGTACGGTCACGACGTGACGGTCGTGGAACGGGCCCCGGCCCCCCGCAGCGGCGGCCAGGCCATCGACGTCAGAGGCGCCGCGCTCACCGTGGCCGCCAGGATGGGCATCCTGGAGCGGATCAGGGAGCTGCGCACGACCATGCGCGGCATGTCCATGGTGGACACCGACGGCAACGAGATCATGCGCGACGAGGAGGGCACGCTCAGCGCCGGCCGCTTCGACAGCCCCGACCTCGAGATCATGCGCGACGACCTCACCGGCATCCTGACCGAGGTCTCCGACGCCGAACACGTCTACGGCGACTCGATCGCCACGCTGACGCAGGACGGCGACGTGACGTTCGAGAGCGGGCGGCACGACCGCTACGACTACATCGTGGGTGCCGACGGCCTGCACTCCGTCGTCCGGCAGCTGACTTTCGGCGACGAGTCACAGTTCGTCCACCACCTCGGCACGTACCTCTCGATCTTCAGCGCCGACAACTTCCTCGGCCTCGACCACTGGCAGACCTGGTTCAACGAGGGCGAGGCGGGCGGAGCCCTCTTCAGCGACCGCGACAGCACACAGATGCGCGTCAACCTGGGATTCCGCTCCGAGCCGATCGTGTACGACCACAACGACGTCGGCCAGCAGAAGCGGCTCGTCGAGGAGCGCTGCCAGGGCGTGTACGAGGCCTCCCGCCTGCTGGAGGCGATGCGGAAGGCCGACGACTTCTTCTTCGACTCCATGGCCCAGGTGCGCATGGAGCACTGGACGAAGGGCCGGGTCGCGCTGCTGGCCGACGCCGGCTACTGCGCCTCTCCGCTGTCGGGTCAGGGCACGAGCCTGGCCATGGTGGGGGCGTACGTGCTGGCGCAGGAGCTCGGCCGTGACTCTGAGCCGGGGTTCGGCCGCTACGAGGAGCGCATGCGCCCGTTCGTGACGGCGAACCAGGCGCTCGCCTTCGAGAACCCCGGACAGGGCGCGTCGCAGGAGAGCGTCCAGCGGGCGGCGAATGCGATCTCGCTGGACTGACGGTACGAACCGATACCATGTGCCGCCATGACGGGTATCAGACTCACTCTGGCCGCCTTAGTGGCCGGCGCTCTGACGGTGACCGCCGCCCCCGCCTCAGCGGCGGAGGCAGGGATCACGGACGAGGTGACGATGACCCTCGGCAAGGACGGCACCCTCCACGTGGTCGAGAAGATCACCGGGGCGTCGGGCGGGCTGAAGCGGACCTTCATCACGCGCACCCGCTACGACGACACCACCGACCGCGTCTACGAGATCGCGAACGTCAAGGGCGGCACCCTCGACGGCGACGTGCTCACCGTGGCAGGCCAGACCGTCGAATACGACGTCAAGGGGGCGGTCACGAGCTCGGGCGGCGTCGAGGAGCTGCGCTGGTTCGCGGTGAACGGCTGGAACCAGCCGGTCACCAAGGCCACCGTCCGGGTCGACGGCCCAGGCCAGGTGCAGAACCTGTCGTGTTTCGCCGGTGAGCTGACCTCCGCCGTCGGCTGCACGTCCGCCTCGATGGACCACTCGGCCACCCGGGCCGACTTCGAGCAGGAGAACCTCGCGCCCGGCCAGGCCCTCACCGTCGTCGTCGGGTACCCGGAGGGCTCCAGCGACGGCGAGCCGATCTTCGACAAGCGCTTCTCGCTGGCCGCCGCGTTCACGCTCGACGCCGTCACCGGCGGCGCGCTGGCCGGACTGCTCGTGCTGCTGCTCGGTGGCGTCACCCTGCTCTACTGGACGCGCGGCCGCGACGCGCGGGTGGCCGGCCATGAGAGCGACGGAGTCCCCCCGGTGCAGAACGGGCACTTCTCGCCGCCCGACGGGGTGCGGCCCGGCCAGATCGGCACACTCGTCGACGAGCAGGCCGACGTCGTCGACGTGACCGCCACGATCGTCGACCTCGCCGTACGCGGCTACCTGCGCATCGACGAGCAGCCGCGCGAGACGTACGACGCGCCCGACTGGGTGCTGGTCAAGATGCCGAACGCGCCGGTCAACGCGCTGCTGCCGTACGAACGGGCGCTCTACGACGCGGTCTTCGACGGGCGCGACGCGGTCCCGCTGTCGCAGTTGTCCGGCTCGTTCGCGGCCCACCTGGGCAAGGTGCGCGACGCGCTCTACACCGACGTGGTGCGGCAGGGCTGGTTCGCCCGCCGTCCCGACACCGAGCGCACCCGGTGGACCACGATCGGCGTGGTGCTCATCGGCGCCGGGCTGCTGGCCACCGTGGCGCTGGCCTGGTTCACCACGTACGGGCTGCTCGGCCTGGCCGTGGTGATCGCGGGCGGCGCGCTGGCGGTCGGCGGCCAGTACATGCCGGCCAAGACCGCCAAGGGCTCGGCGGCGCTGGCCCACACGCTGGCCTTCCGCCAGTACCTGTTCTCCGGCGAGCTGGGCGAGGTGCCCGAGCAGCACCGGGTGGAGCTGTTCTCCCGCTACCTGCCGTACGCCGTGATCTTCGACGGGGTGGAGCACTGGTCGCGCGTGGTGGCCTCCGTCACCGGAAACGGCCACCAGGCCGACAACCTGTACTGGTACCACGGGCCGGCGGAGTGGGACCTGTCCAAGTTCGCCGGGTCGATGCGCACGTTCACCACGACGACCTCGGGCGCCATCTCCGCCACCCGGCAGTTCCGCTCCCTTTAACGCAACCGCAGCTCGCCGACGGGGCGTCCGCCGCCGAGCACGGGCGGATTGGCCAGCTCGGCGAGCTCCGGCGCGTCCAGGCCGAGCGAGCGCAGCGCCGCCACGGTGACGGGCACGCGGGCACGCGGGGAGCCGTCCTCGATCTTGACGGTGCCCGCGCGCCCGTCCTCGAACGCGAACGCGTCGAACGCCTCCGCCCCCGCCTTCAACATGAGCCCCGGGATCGCCCGCATCAGCTTGGCCTCGGGGCGGTCGGTGCCCGACGTCCACTCGGGGTAGGTGCGCATCGCGTCGAAGATCTGGCGTTCGAAGGAGTCCTCCGCCGACAGCGGGAACGCGCGGAACGCCTTCGTCACCCCGAGCATCGACACGAAGAACAGCGGCGCGCCGCAGCCGTCCACGCCGGAGGCCGCGACCCGCTCGCCGGTGAGCTCCTCCACCGTCTCGCGGATGGCCCGCTGCAGCGGGTGCGCCGGCTCCAGGTACGTCGTCAGCGGCCAGTCGTTCTGCGCACAGGTGGCCACCATGGCGGCGTGCTTGCCGGAGCAGTTCATGTAGACGCGGCCGCGTTCGGTCACCGCCCGGTCGAACGGGTAGTCCTCGGGACACTGCAACGCCGACTCGTCCAGCCCGGCGCCCGCGAGGATCTTCCGTACCCCGTCCACGTGGAACGGCTCCCCGGAGTGGGAAGCGCAGGCCAGCGCGAGCAGCTCGCCCTCCAGGCGCAGGCCGCTGCGCAACATGCCGAGCAGCTGCAACGGTTTCATCGACGACCGCGGCGAGGCGGGCACGTGCACCGCACCCCTCGTCTCCACCGGGCGCCCCTGGGCGTCAACCGTCAGCACACGGGCGTGGTGGGTGGACTCCACGAACCCGGATCGGACAACTTCCACAATCATCGACATATCGCGTCCCCTTTCGGCATGAGTCTACGGACGGTCCTCGCAGGGTTTCGCGTGGTCCAGAATGGGATGCCATGCGGGCAGTCGTACAACGAGTCAGTTCGGCGTCGGTCGAGGTCGAGGGGCGCACGGTCGGGGCCGTCGCCGAGCCCGGCCTGCTCGTCCTGGTGGGCGTCACTCACACCGACACACGCGCCGAGGCCGCCAAACTCGCCGCCAAGCTGTGGGGGCTGCGCGTCCTGCACGGCGAGAAGTCCTGCTCGGACGTGTCGGCGCCGCTTCTGGTGATCAGCCAGTTCACCCTGTACGGCGACGCCCGCAAGGGCCGGCGCCCCACCTGGCAGGCCGCCGCCCCGGGCCCGGTCGCCGAGCCGCTGGTGAACGCCGTAGTGGAGGAGCTGCGTTCATTGGGCGCCCACGTGGAAACCGGCGTCTTCGGCGCCGACATGAAGGTCTCGCTGGTCAACGACGGCCCCATCACCCTGGTCCTCGACGTATGACCCCCGTCGCACTCCGGCCGAGGTCCGCTGCGGAGGCGGTGGGCGTGGTCCTCAGGCTGCGTGCCGGTAGGCGGTGTAGGTGAGATAGCCGGCATCGCCGCCCTCGTACCACGTGGACTGGTCGTGCGGCGCGATCGGTAGCCCCTGGCGCAGCCGTTCCACGAGGTCGGGGTTGGCGATGAAAGCGCGGCCGAAGCTGATCAGGTCGGCGCCGAGCCCCAGCCAGTGATCAGCGGCCGCCTTGTCCGACTGCCGCGGGCTCGTCGGGGAGGACGGGTTGACGATGAGCGTGCCGGGCCAGGCCTTGCGGAGCTCGACCAGCACGTCCTCGTCGGTGGTGGCCTCGATGTGGATGTAGGCCAGGTCGAGCGGGGCCAGCTCGGCGAGCAACGCGCCGTACATGGCGGGAACGTCGGTGTCCTCGGCGCCCCAGATGCCCGCGCCGGGCGAGAGCCGCAGACCTGTCCGGTGGCCGCCCACCGCCTCGACGGTCATGGAAACCGCCTCCACCGCGAACCGGATCCGGCCCGCGATCGATCCGCCGTACGCGTCGGTGCGAAGGTTGGCGGTGCTGGAGAGGAACTGGGCGATGAGGTACCCGTTCGCGCCGTGCAGTTCCACGCCGTCGAAGCCGGCGTCGACGGCCCGGAGGGCGGCCTCGGCGTACGAACGCGCCTGCTCGGGCACCTCGGCGGCGTCCAGCTCCCGGGGGACGGGGGCAGGCTGGGGCCCGGTCGGGGTGAACAC
>NZ_SMKQ01000147.1 GCF_004348995.1 Nonomuraea terrae | reverse complement strand
GATCAGGGAGGTCAGGGCCGGCGCCGCCGCGCACGACGAGGCCGTCAGGCGCCGCGCCGCCGCCGAGCACGACCGCGACCGCGCCCGCGACGACCTCGCCTCCGCCCAGGAGGCGCACGAGCGAGCCGAGCGCGTACGCGCGGAACGCGCCCGAGACCTGGCCGCCGACCTCGGCGAATGGGCGGGCGGCTGCACCCAGCTCCAGCTCGACCCCGGCACGCTGGCCGGCCTGGCCGAGCACTTCGAGCGTGCCGACGACCTGGTCGGCACCGCGCGGACGATGGCCGCCGTCGAGCTGGCCGCCCGCGAGCAGCAGGTCACGGGGCTGCGCGAACGCCTGGTCGCCGAACGCGCCGAGCTGGTCGGGGAACGCGAACGCCTCGACGAGCAGACTGTCCTCGCGCCCCCGGCCCCGCACACCCGGGGCGCCGCCGCCCGTCGCGGCCCCGGCACCCCGCTGTGGCGCGCGGTGGCGTTCCGCTCGGGCCTCGACCCGGTCGCCCAGGCCGGGGTGGAGGCCGCGCTCGAAGCCTCCGGCCTGCTCGACCTGTGGCTGCGTCCCGACGGCGGGTTCGACCCCGGCGAGCACGACGCCTTCGCCGTGGCCGCGCTGTCGCGGCCCGCGCCCGGCTACAGCCTGGCCCACGTGTTGTTCACCGAGCCCGACTCGCCGGTGCCCGCCGACGCCGTGCTCGGCGGCATCGCGTTCGCGCCGACCGCGATCGGCGTCGACCACCCGGCCGTGATCGGCGCGGACGGCACCTGGCGGCTGGGCCCGGCGGCCGGCCGCTGGGTCAAGCCGGAGCCGTCGTACATCGGCGCGACCGCCCGCGAGCGTGCCAGGCGGCGGCGTGTGGCGGAGCTGGACGACCGGCTGAGTGAGCTGGCCGGGCGCATCGCCGAGTGCGACCACCTGCTCGCCGTGGTCCAGGGCGAGCGGGAGACGCTGGCCGCCGAGCTGCGCCGCAGGCCCGACCGCCGGCCGTACGCCGACGCCGTGCGGGCGCTCGACGGAGCGGTGCGAAAGGTGGCGCTGCTGGAGGACGACCTGCGCCGCCACGAGCAGCGGCTGCGCGAGCGCGAGCAGGACGTCGGCCGCTCGCTGCGCAGGCTCACCGAGCTGGCCGCCCGCCACGCGCTGCCCACCGCGGCGTCCGCGCTCGACACCCTGGAGGAGGCGCTGCGCGCCGCCGAGGCGACCGGCGCCGTCTGGCACGACCGGCGGGCCGAGGCCCGCGCCGCCGGGGAGCGCGCCGAGCTGGCCGCCGAGACCGCCCGCGCCTGCGAACGGCTCGCCGTCGAGGCCGTCGAGCGCGCCGAGGAGTCCGCGTCGCAGGCCGTGGTGCTGGCCGAGCGGCTGGCCGCCGTCGAGTCCACGGCCGGCGACGATCACGACGGCGTGCTCGACCGGCTCCAGGACGCCCAGAACGCCTACCAGTCCTGCCGCCGCCACATCAAGGCCGGCCACGACGACCTGGCGCGGCTCAACGCCCGGCTCGGCCGGCTGCGCGGCGAGCTCGGCACCGCCGAGGGCCGGCACGCCGAGGCCGGGCGGGTGCGCGACGAGGTGTGCGACCGGTTCCGCCGCCTGGCGGCCGGGCACCTGCCGGTGGACGCGCAGGTCACGATCGAGCTGCCGCCCGGAGCGGGGGCGCGGGCCGTCCTGGAGGCGGCGGGGTCCGTGGCCGAGCAGCTCGTCTCGGTGCCGTACGAGCACAAGAACGTCAGGGCGGCCGAGGCGCGGTTGCGGGACGCCTTCCACCACGCCAGGGAGGTCCTCGCCGACCGGGCCGACCTGGAGCTGGCCCCGGACGAGGACGTCCAGGTGCTCACCGCCACCGTCAACGGCGTCAGGACCGGGGCGGCGGCGCTGAGCAGGGCGCTGCGCATGGAACGCGACGAGCGGCGCTCCGACATCACCGACGCCGAACGCGACCTGTTCGACCGTACGCTCGCGGGCGACACGCGGCGGCACCTGGCCGACCGGATCCGGCAGGCGACGGCGCTGGTGGAGAGCATGAACCAGCGCCTCGAACGCGTCCGCACCGCCTCCCGGGTGGCCGTCCGGCTGGTCTGGCAGGTCGACCCCACCCAGTCGCCGGGCACGCGCGCCGCCCGCGACCTGCTGCTGCGCGACCCCGCCGGGCTGAGCGAGGCCGAGAAGGAGGAGCTGTACGTCTTCTTCCGCGACCGCGTGGAGGAGGCCCGCGCCGACGACTCCTCGGCGAGCTGGGAGGACCAGCTGATGAAGGTCCTCGACTACACGGCCTGGCACCGGTTCGCGGTGAAGCTGGACCGGGGCGACGGGCAGGGCTGGCAGGAGCTGACCAGGAAGCTGCACGGCGCCCTGTCGGGCGGGGAGAAGGCGATCGCGCTGCATCTGCCGCTGTTCGCCGCGGTGGCCGCGCACTACCAGACCGACCCGGGATGCCCCCGCTTCATCCTGCTGGACGAGGTGTTCGTCGGGGTGGACAAGACGAACCGGGGTCAGGTGTTCGACCTGCTGGTGGACCTCGGGCTGGACCTGGTGCTGACGTCCGACCACGAGTGGTGCGAATACCGCGAGCTTGACGGCATCGCCATCCACCAGCTCATCACGGGCGACGGCGACGACGCGGTGACGACGGCCCGCTTCGTCTGGAACGGCTACCGCACGGTCCCCGCCGACTGACGGCGACGTGCGGTCAGGGGGTGAGGTCGCGGGCCCAGGGCGGGTTCGCCCCGGGGACCGTGCAGGTCAGGGCGGCCACCCGGACGGCGAACTCGGCCGCCCGCACGGCAGCGGGCAGGTCGAGGCCGTCCAGGCGGCCGCCGAGCAGGCCCCGCGCGCCGAGATCGTGCAGCAGGCCCGCGGTGAACGCGTCGCCCGCCCCGACCGTGTCGGCGACCGCCACCTCCGGCGCCGGCACCGCGGCGCGGTCGCCGTCCAGCGAGACGAGCGCGCCGGAAGCGCCCCTGGTCACGACGACCAGGCGGGCGCCCGCCTCGTGGTGGATGTCGCAGGCCGCTTCGAGCGGCACGCCGGGCAGCAGGAAGCCGAGGTCGTCCTCACTGAGCTTGAGGATGTCGGCCCACGCGCACCAGCGGGCCACCTGGTAGTCGTCCTTCGTGGCCAGGCTCGGGCGGACGTTCGGGTCGACCGAGACCGTGGCCCGCCCGGCCGCCGCCCGCGCGAACTCCTCCACGACCTCCCTGCCCGGCCCCTTGACCAGGGCGAGCGAGCCGGTGTGCAGGCAGGCGGCCGGCCTGAGGCGTTCCGGCCCCAGCTCGTACGGGCTCCACTGCCAGTCGGCGGTGCCGGTGGCGTAGAACGTGTACGCGGCCCGGCCGTCCTCGTCGAGGGCGGCGACGGCGAGGGTGCTCGGCTCGGCGGCATCGACGGACGCGGACAGGTCGACCCCGGAGGACGCCAGGTGCTCGCGGAACAGGCCGCCGAACACGTCGTGGGAGAGCCGCCCGAGGAAACGCGTGGGCGTGCCGAGCCGGGCCAGCGCCACCGCCGTGTTCGCCGGCCCGCCCCCGGGCAGCACCCGCAGGTCCATGGAGCCGGCCCGGGAGTCGGAGGTGAAGGCGTCGGCGACGCACTCGCCGAGGACGGCGATCATCGGGGGGCTGCCTCTCATGAGCACGTTTCCGGCCTGTCACGGCCCGTGGGCATTGACGTTTCCCGGACCGGAGTTCATCATCGCAGCACAGCGGATGTCAACGTTGACATATGTCGGCGATGACAGCGAGTCCCCCCTGATAGGAACCGCCATGAACGCGAAGATTCCGGCAGGACTCCTGGTCACAGCGCTTCTCCTCACCGGGTGCGGAGGCGGCGGCGGCGGGCAGAGCGCCTCCGCCCCGCCCAAGGTCGGCCTGATCACGAAGACCGAGACGAACCCGTTCTTCGTCAAGATGAAGGAGGGCGCCGAGAAGGCCGCCCAGGCGGGCGGCATGGAGCTGATGAGCGCCGCGGGCAAGTTCGACGGCGACAACGCCTCCCAGATCACCGCCATCGAGAACATGGTGGCCGCCGGCGTGAAGGGCATCCTCATCACGCCGAGCGACACCAAGGCCATCGTCCCCGCGATCCAGAAGGCCCGCGGCGCCGGCGTCCTGGTGATCGCGCTGGACACGCCGACCGAGCCGCAGAACGCCACGGACGCGCTGTTCGCCACCGACAACTTCAAGGCCGGCGAGCTGATCGGCCAGTACGCCAAGGCCGCCTTGGCGGGCAAGCCCGCCAAGATCGCCACGCTCGACCTGGCCCCGGGGATCACGGTCGGGCAGCTCAGGCACGACGGCTTCCTCAAGGGGTTCGGCGTCCAGGAGGGCGACCCCTCCGTCGTCTGCTCCCAGGACACCCGCGGCGACCAGGCGAGGGGGCAGACCGCCATGGAGAACTGCCTGCAGAAGGCGCCCGACATCAACCTCGTCTACACCATCAACGAACCGGCAGCGCTGGGCGCGTACACCGCGCTGAAGGCCACGGGCCGCGAGAAGGACGTGCTGATCGTCTCCGTCGACGGCGGCTGCACCGGCACGCGGGCCGTGCAGTCGGGGCAGATCGCCGCGACCAGCCAGCAGTACCCGCTGAAGATGGCCGAGGAGGGCGTCAAGGCCGTGGCCGCGTTCGCCAAGACAGGCCAGAAGGCCGGCGGCTACACCGACACCGGCGTCACCCTCATCACCGACAAGGCCGTCCCCGGGGTCGAGGCGCAGGACACCGCCTTCGGCCTGGCCAACTGCTGGGGCTGACATGGCGGTGATCGAAGCTCCGTCGCCGGCGCGCCGCCTGGTCGCCACGCCCGTCGCCGGGCCGCTGGCGGCGCTCGTGCTGGCGTGCGTGTTCTTCGGCGTCAACAGCGACCAGTTCCTCACCGGCCCCAACTTCTCCCTGATCATCCAGCAGGTCATGGTCGTCGGCACGCTCGCCATCGGCCAGACCTTGATCATCCTGACCGCGGGCATCGACCTGGCGTGCGGCGCGATCATGGCGTTCGGCGGGATCGTGATGACCAAGCTGGCCGTGGACAACGGCCTGCCGCCGCTGCTCGCGGTGGCCGCCGGGCTCGCCGTCTGCGCCGCCTTCGGGCTGGTCAACGGGCTGCTGGTGACGCGGATCTCGCTGCCGCCGTTCATCGTGACGCTCGGCATGCTGAACGTGGCGTTCGCGCTCACGCACATCTACTCGAACGAGCAGACGGTGGTCGGCCTGCCCGGCCTGCTGACGTTCCTCGGGCAGACGTTCCAGGTCGGGCAGACGAACGTCACCTACGGCTCGCTGCTGACGATCCTGCTGTTCCTGCTGTTCGCGTACCTGCTGGGCTCGACCGCGTGGGGCCGCCACGTGTACGCGCTCGGCAACAGCCCCGAGGTGGCCCGGCTGACCGGGATCAGGACGCGCCGGCTGACGGTCGGCGTCTACACGCTGGCCGGCTTCGTCTACGGCATCGCCGCCCTGCTGCTGGTATCCCGTACGGGCGTGGGCGACCCGCAGGCCGGCCAGACCGACAACCTCGACAGCATCACCGCCGTCGTGCTCGGCGGCACCAGCCTGTTCGGCGGCCGCGGCCTGGTCATCGGGACGCTGGTCGGGGCGCTCATCGTGGGGGTCTTCCGCAACGGCCTGCAGCTCATGGGCGTGCCGTCGATCTACCAGACGCTCATCACCGGCATCCTCGTGATCCTCGCCGTCGCCGTCGACCAGCTCTCCCGCAGGAGGAACCGATGACCACCCCGGTGCTCCAGGCCCGCGGCCTGACCAAGCGCTACGGTCACGTCGTCGCGCTCGACGGCGCCGACTTCGACCTGATGCCCGGCGAGGTGCTCGCGGTCATCGGCGACAACGGCGCCGGCAAGACCAGTCTGATCAAGGCGCTGACCGGCGCCCTGCAGCCCGACTCCGGCGAGATCCGGCTCGACGGCGAGCCCGTGCGCTTCCGCGACCCGCTCGACGCCCGCCGGCACGGCATCGAGACCGTCTACCAGGACCTCGCGATCGCCGCCTCGCTCGACATCGCCACGAACATGTTCCTGGGCCGCGAGCTGCGCAAGCCCGGCGTGCTCGGCAATGTCTTCCGGATGCTCGACAAGAAGCGCATGCGGCAGGAGTCGGCCCGGCACATGGCCGAGCTGAAGATCGGGCTGCGCTCGCTCAGCCAGCCGGTCGAGTCGTTGTCCGGCGGCCAGCGCCAGGGCGTGGCCGTGGCCAGGGCGGTGGCGTGGGCCACCCGCGTCGTCGTCATGGACGAGCCCACGGCGGCGCTCGGCGTCAAGGAGTCGGGCCAGGTGCTCGACCTGATCAGGCAGGTCCGCGATCGAGGCACGCCGGTCGTCCTGATCAGCCACAACATGCCGCACGTCTTCGAGATCGCCGACCGGATCCACATCCAGCGCCTCGGCCGCCGGGTCGCCGAGATCAGCCCGCGCGAGCACAGCATGGCCGAGGTGGTGGCCATCATGACCGGCGCGCTCCAGGTGTCGGACGGCAAGTCCGTGGTGGTGGACCAGAGCGCGGCGGACGCGATCGGCTGGTCCTGAGGGGACGGACGGCTAGCATGGGCGCGATGCGGCGTCCGACGATGACCGATGTGGCCCGTGAGGTCGGGGTCACCGCGAAGACCGTCTCCCGGGTGCTCAACGACGGCCCGGTGGCCGTGGAGACCCGCGAGCGCGTCCTGGCGGCGGTCAGGAAGCTCGGCTACCAGCCCAACCTCATGGCCCGCAACATGCGCGTGGGCGCCCGCGACGCCGCGATCGGCCTGGTCATCCCCGAGATGGGCAACCCGTTCTTCGGCACGGTCGCGGGCGGCGTCGAGAGCGCGGTGCGGGCGCGCGGGCTCACCCTCATCGTCGGCTCCTCCGACGAGGCGGCCGGCCTGGAGCAGTCGTTGATCGCGACGTTCCTGGCCCGCCGGGTCAGCGCGCTCATGGTGGTCCCCGCGGCGTCCAGCGACCACCGCCACCTGCGTTCCGAGCGGGTGGCCGGGCTGCCCATCGTCTTCCTCGACCGCCCGTCCGCCGGCCTGCGGGCCGACTGCGTGGTCAGCGCCAACCGCGAGGGCTCACGGACGGGTGTGGCCCACCTCATCGTGCACGGGCATCGCAGGATCGGCTTCGTCGGCGACGTGCCCGCCTCGCTCTACACCCGCCGCGAACGGCTCCAGGGCTACCGCGACGCCCTCGACGGCGCGGGGCTGCCGTACGACCGGGCGCTGGTGGAGACCGGTCATGACGTGGAGGCCGCGGCCCGGGCGACGATGCGGCTGTTATCCCTCGCCGACCCGCCGACGGCGCTGTTCGCGGGGAACA
Source organism: Nonomuraea terrae (assembly GCF_004348995.1). Classification (GTDB taxonomy): domain Bacteria; phylum Actinomycetota; class Actinomycetes; order Streptosporangiales; family Streptosporangiaceae; genus Nonomuraea; species Nonomuraea terrae. The sequence goes on along the minus strand of NZ_SMKQ01000147.1, from coordinate 15,672 downwards.
ACCTGGCCTCCATGGGCGCGGTGGTGGCGCTGTCGCGGGCGGGCCGCAAGGACGTCGCCGTGGTCGGCTTCGACGACCTGCCGCTGGCCGAGGCGCTCGACCCGCCGCTGACGGTGGTGGCCCAGGACCCGGCGGCGGTCGGGGCCGCGGCGGCCGAGATGGTGCTGAGGCGGCTCGACGGCGACCGCTCCCGGGCGCGCCGCACGACCGTGCCGACCCGCCTGATCGCCCGCGGCTCCGGGGAACTCCCACCGCGCTGACCCTCCGGGCGTGCAGGAAACGCGACAGGGCCGCCCGATGCCGGGCGGCCCTGCCAGGAGAAACCTTCTCTAGCGCTTGACCGTGAACCGCCCGGTCAGCGGCCCCAGCTCGACGGTGTGGTCGCCGGGCTCGGCGCGCAGCGCGAACGTGACGCGCGTGCTGCGGCCGGGCTTCAGCGGCACCGTACGCTGCTGGACCTTCTCGCCGTCGACGCGCAGCACGGCCTCGTACGAGCCCGCCCGTTCGCCGATGTTCTTCACCAGCGCCCGGATCTCGACGCGCCCCGACCGCGAGACGGCGGGGGAGACCTCCGGACCGGCGAGCGTGAACAGCGCCTCCGGCCCGGCCACCAGGTCGTGCACGAAGATGTCGGACCGGTGGTTGGTGTCGCCCTCGACCAGGTTGCCGGAGGTGCTCTGCCAGGCCACGTACCGTCCGTCGTCGCTGATCGACGGCAGCTCGGAGCGGGCGTCGCCCTCCTCGTCGTTGGGGCCGGTGGACAGCAGCGTGGTGGTGCCCGCCGCGACGTCGCGCAGGAACACGTCGCTGCGCGCGTTCGTGTCGCCCTCGGTGAGCCGGCCCGAGTCGCTGTAGAAGACGACCTTGCTGCCGTCCGCGTTCAGCTCCGGGGCGAACGACAGGGCGCCCGCCCCCTGCCCGTCCAGCGTGACCGACACCATGTCGGTCTTGCCGGTGGCCAGGTTCTGCACGTAGATCTCGCCGAGGCCCACGCCGTTGGCGAAGGCCACCGCGGTCCCGTCGGCGCTGAGCACCGGCCCGGTGGTCTCGGTGTCCGGGAACGGCCCCTCGATCCGCTTGACCGTCCCGCTCTGGCGGTCGAGCACGAACGCGTCGTTCAGGCCGTCGGCGTCACCGGGCACGACGTTGGCGGCGTCGCTCTGGAAGGCCACGTACCGGCCGTCGGCGCTGATCGACGGCTCGCGGGCCTGGCCGTTCAGCTGGGAGCCGTCCTGGGCGACGGACAGGCGCACGGTCGTGCGCTCCTGCCGGTCGCGCAGGAACACGTCGCTGCGGCCGTTCGTGTCACCGGGCACCAGGTTCGTCGCGTCGCTGCTGAAGACCGCGTACCGGCCGTCCGCGCTGATGACCGGCGAGCCCGACAGCCCGTCGCCCGGCGTGCCGTCGGACGACACGGACACCAGCTCCGTCGTCCCCGTCTGCCGGTCGTGCACGAACGCGTCCGTCTGACCGTTCGTGTCTCCCTCGGCGAGGTTGCTCGCCCCGCTGTTGAACCCGACGTACCGCCCGTCGGCGCTGACCGTCGGCGACAGCGAGAACGAGTTCGCCAGGCCGCCACCGGTCGGTACCGAGACGCGCTCGGTCGTCCGGGTGCGCAGGTCGGTGGCGAAGACGTCCAGCTCGGCGTTGTCATCCTCGTCGTCGAGGAGGTTGGCGGCGAAGCTGGCGTACACGACCACGCTCGCGTCGCCGCTGAGCTCGGGCCACCACGTCTCGTGGTTGCCCTGGCGGCCGTCCGGGCCCACCGACACGCGCTCGGTCTGCGGGCGGCGCGGCAGCGTCACGTCCGCGGACGCCTTCTGGCGGCCCACGGTGACCTGCACCGGCTGCGAACGGGACACGCCCGGGGCGTACGCGGAGATCTGGTGGTCGCCGACCGGCACGTCCTTGATCGTGTACCGGCCGTTCCGGTCGGTGGCGCCCGTCAGCTGGTCGGGGACCCCGAGCACCGAGACGGTCGCGCCCGGCACCGCAGAGCCGGTCGGCCCGTACGTCACCGTGCCCGAGATCGTGCTCCAGCGGGTCCGCTCCAGCGCCCAGCGCACGTCGGAGAGCCGGTCGTCCTCGACCCGGACGCTGCGGGAGTCGTCCTGGTAGCCGAACCTGGACAGCGTCAGCTCGCGGGTGCCGGCCGGCAGCCGCAGCTCGAAGCGCCCCTCGTCGTCGGTCACGGTGCTGCGGCCGGTCTCCGCGGCGACCTTGACGCCGGCCAGCGGCCTGCGGCTGCGCTCGTCGGTGACCGTGCCGCGCACGCCGCTCTCCAGCGCCGCCTCGGCGACGGCGGCGTACGCGTCGACGCGGCCGAGGCCGATGCGCGGGTTCGGCCGCGGGCCGTACCGGTCGTCGGAGACCGACGTGCCGGCCAGGATCTCCTCGGCCGCCTCCACGGTCAGGCCGGGGCGCGCCTCCAGCATGAGGGCGACGGTGCCGCTGACGTGCGGGGTGGCCATCGAGGTGCCGTTCAGGGAGCCGTACTCGCCGTTCGGCAGGGACGAGACCACGTCCACGCCGGGGGCGGAGACGTCCGGCACGACGTAGGAGTCGGGCCACTCGGGCGGCGCGCTGAACCAGTCGCCGCGCTGGACCACGCCGCCGCAGGAGAAGTCGGCCACGTTGTCGTCGGCGTCGGTCGCGCCCACGGCCAGGGACTCGTACACGTTGCCCGGGCTGTTGGACTGGCCCTCCACGCAGTCGTTGCCGGCGGCGAACGCCGGGAACGCGCCGGCCTTGATGATGTTCCGCACCGGCTCGATGAACTCGTCCGCGTAACCCTCGGCGCCCAGCGACATGCTGACGACGTCGGCCGGCTCGCCCGCCGGGCTGCCGTCGGCCGCGTACGGCGCGACGGCCCACTGCATGCCGGCGATCACCTGGGCGAGCGTGCCGGAGCCGCCCGGGATGACCAGGGCGGCCATCAGCTCGGCGCCCGGCGCGACGCCGATCTGCGTGCCGGACGCGTCGCCGCCCGCGATCGTGCCCGCGACGTGCGTGCCGTGGAAGCTGCTGTCATGCGGCTCGGACGGCACCGGCATGCCGGACGGGTCGAACTCGATCCAGCCGCCCGGGTGCTTCGGGTCCGAGGCGTCGTCGGTGGCCACCTTGCCGGCCAGGTCGGGGTGGGCGGCGTCGATGCCCGTGTCGAGTACGGCCACGCGCACGCCCTCGCCCGTCAGGCCGCGTTCGGCGCGCACCCGATCTGCACCGATCTTGGCCACGCCCCAGGTCGCGCCCTCGGCCGCCTTGGCCTTGGGGGCGGCGGCCCGCGGCTTGTCCGGGTCAGGGGTGGTCAGGGTGAAGTTCGGGATGATCCGGTCCACCACGTCGAGCTCCGCCAGGGCGGCCAGCGTGGCGGGCGTGGCGCGTACCAGGAGCATGTTCTTCAGCCAGAACCGGTTGACCACGACGTCGCCGCGCTGGTTGACCAGCGCGGCGACCGGGTCCTGGGTCGGCTCGGCGCTCGCCGTCAGCGCGGCGCGGGCCTCGGCGCGCGACCTCATCGCCGGCGCCTCCTGCGCGGTGCGCAGCACGACGACCGCCTCCAGGCGGCCGCGAGCGCTCGTCATCTGGTCGGCGAGCTTGGGGTCGACCTTCGGCGCGGGGCCTGGCTCGTCGGCGGTGACGGCCTGCGCCATCGCCGAGGTCGCGGCTAACGGTACGAGCGTCCCGGACATCCCTGCGGTCACGAGCAGGGTGGGCAGGACGGCCGCGAGCAGGCGTCGTCCAGGAGGCCGACGGGGGGACAGCGGCAAGGGGGCTCCTTCATCCTGTGGCCACAGGGGCCGATGGTGCCCAAGAACGCTGACATCTCCCGCTATTTCCTGACAAGATCCGTAGATGACGAGTTTCTGTCATATGGCGTAAACCCGACATCCGAGGGGGCGGAGTTGCTGCAGGCCATCGGACTCAGCTTCCAGGACGAGGAGGTCTACGACGCTCTCGTGCGCCGGACCCAGGCCACCGTCGCGGAGATCGCCGCCGACTGCCACCTGCAGGCCACGGCCGCGCGGCGGATCCTGCAGTCGCTGGTCGATTCAGGGCTGGCCACCCGCTCGACCGGCCGTCCTGCCCGCTACGTCGCCGTCTCGCCCGACAGCAGCCTGGAGGCCATCCTGCGCGAGCGCGAACGCGAGCTCGGCGGCGTCCGCACCCACATCCGGGCCCTCATGGACGTCTACCGCGCCAACACCCGCTTCGCGCACCCCGGCGAGCTCATCGAGGTCGTCTCGGGGCGCGACGAGGTCAACCAGCGCTTCGCCCAGCTGCAGCGGAACACCAGGGCCGAGATGCGCGGCTTCGACCGCCCGCCGTACGCCGCCCCCGAGCAGCACACCCGCTCGAACCCGATCGAGCTGGACCTGCTGCGGCGCGGCGTGAAGTACCGCGTCATCTACGACACCAGCGTGCTGGAGCTGCCGGGCTGGCTGGAGGACGTGACGGCCGGGATGCAACGCGGGGAGCAGGCGCGCATCGCCGCCGACCTGCCGATGAAACTGGCGATCTCCGACGACCGGCTGGCCATCATCCCGTTGCTGCGGGCGGGCGACAGCGCGGTCACGGCGTCGTACCTGATCCATCCGTCGCCGCTGCTCGACGCGCTGATGGCGCTGTTCGAGGCGCTGTGGGAGCGCAGCGTCCCGGTACGGCTGACGCCGCAGGGCGGGGAGCTGTCGCAGGACGAGGAGCGCCTGCTCACGCTGCTGGCCTCGGGCGCCACGGACAAGGCGGCCAGCCGCGCGCTGGGCTGGAGCGAGCGCACGGTCCAGCGGCACATCACGAAGCTGATGCGCCGCCTCGGCGCCCAGACCCGCTTCCAGGTCGCGATGGAGGCCACCCGCCGCGGCTGGATCTGACGCCGCTCGCCCACCGGCGCGGTACGTCCGACATGCGAGAATGAGGGGGAGATGCCTACGGGCGAACGTCCACACGGAGGACCGGATGGAAGTCATGGACGTGTGGGTGGACGTACTGTCCAGCGTGGAAGGGAGCCGGCAGCGGGTGACGGTGCACCTCTACGGCGGCCAGTCCCTGAAGGGAGTCGTCGTCGAACTGGACCGGGCCCGCAAGAGCGTCGTCCTCGACGAGTACGCGCAGGGCTCCGCTTCGACCCGGCATGAATCGCCCGTCCACACGATCTTGCTGACGGCGGTTCAGGCCGTCACCGTGCACAAGGTGGAGTGAGGCCCGGCGCGAAGCCGGGCCTCCCACCGTGCCGGCGAAGTCCGCCTGATATCAGTGACGCCGTGACCGGAACTTGTCCAGGAACCGCCGCATCTTCTGCTGCGTGTGCGGGTCACGGGCCATGCGCTTCGCCTTCTCGACATTCTGTCTGCCCTGAGGGCTGCGCAGGTACGTGCGCACTCGATCCATGAGTGTGGCCATGCGCCCACCCCTACCCGGCCGGGCTGCGGGCAAGCGTGTCGGGCCGGCTGGGGAACTCTGGCCGCCGGGGAACGGCTCTGCGCCGCTCGCGCGGGAACTCGACCGGTTGCGGGACGGCCACGGACGGACGCCGGGAGTCAAGGTCACCATGCGCCTGCGGGCGATGTGTCGCCGCAGGCGCCCTCGCACGTAGGCGGCCGTTGCCGCCCCAGGCGGCGACCTAGTCGTCGACCTTGAGCTCTTGTCCGGTGTCGGAGATGAAGACGACCAGCAGTTTCGCCGGTTCCGTCTTACTGGTGTTCTCGGCGAGCACGTGGTGGGCGCCCGGCTTCTCGACCCAGTCCTCGCCCTGGCGGTACGTACGCGCCGGTTCGTCGTCGAGCCGGCTGCGCACCGAGCCTTCCAGCACGTACGCGTAGAGGAAGGCCGAACCGTGCCGATGCGGCGCCGCCCGTCCCGCAGGCGGGAAGTCGACGATCGCCGAGGTGAACGTCTTGCCTTTGACGTTCGGGAGCGCCTGTTGATATTGAATCGTCAGCTTGTCCGACGGCGGCGTCTCGTCCGATGGCGGCGTCATCACCATGGCGGCGACCGGTGCCGCATCGGGCGCGGGCTGCGCCGCGGGGGCGCACGCGGTGGCCACCATAGCGGCTGCCAGGCAACCGCCGGCGAATCGTAGTCCGATCATGATGCCCTCCTCATCGGGCCTCGATGGTCGCCGCCGATCATGTCGAGCACCACGTCGACCTCGCCGGCGTCTTCCAGGGGATCGGTCTGCAGGTCGAGGAAGGCGCCGGCGCCGAGCCCGAGCGCGGTGTCCCTGTCGGCGGTTCGGCCAGTGCCGATCACGCGGGCTCCCGCCTCGCGCGCGAGCTGCACCGCGACCGCGCCGACCGCGCCCGCGGCGCCGTGGATGAGCGCGGTCTGGCCGGTCGTGAGGCGGCCGTGGTCGAACAGGCCCTGCCACGCGGTCAGCCCGGAGATCGGCAACGCCGCGGCCACGGTGTGGTCGACGTCGGCCGGCAGCGGCGCGAGGTTGCGCGCCTCCACCGCCACGTACTCGGCCAGCGAACCGTTACGGCACCAGTCGGTCAGCCCGAACACCCGCTGCCCGACGGTCAGCCCGGTGGTGCCGTACCCCAACTCGGCGACGACCCCCGACACGTCATGCCCGGGCACACTCGCCACCCGGTCATGACCGGCTCGATCGACCCACGTTCCCGGCCACTCGAGCTCTCCGGCGATGAACCCCGCGGCGTGCACCCGGACGATGACGTCGTTCTCGGTGGCATGCGGGTACGGCATCTCGGTCAACGAGAGCCCACCGATGCCGGCGGCACGGTCTCGAGCAGCGACGGCTCGCATGGCGGCTCCAAAACACACACAAACCACAGTGGCCTTGAACCACATATCCTCCCGTAATAAGCGAGAGGGCAGATTGAACGAGTGCCCCAGATATTTCCACGATTACCCCAACAAATATCGCCCCAATTCCGAGGTATTCACGCCCTGTCAACGCGCCGCCAACGCCTCCCCCACAGCCACGGCTACGAAAAGCGCCCGCCGTACGCCACCCGGCGGTCTACGGGACCTCACCTGTTCAGGGTGGCTCACCACTACGCGATGGCCCCCTCGGGACAGAGCGGGGCAGATCAATCATGAAAAACCCTCGGGGCGGCTGGTCTGTCGGTGTGGATGGCAACGATGTGGGCCGGGCCACCGCTGATCGGTCTGCCTGTGGGTCATGTTCATGGGGGCATAGCCGGTGTGGAGGCGTTTGGGCGTGTTCGGCGGGCTGTCCCGTGTGGTGGTGGCAGGGGTGTTCCGCCTGGACGAAGTGGCTGTGCCGTGTACCTGCTGGAGCCGGCAGCAGGTGGTTCGAATGGTTCCGCGAAGTGGACCAGCCGGAGTGGCTACCCGGTGGAGGACGCGGCAGCGCTGGTCATCGGCGCCTCCGCACAGCTCCGCGAGGATGGCCTCACACGCCCGGCCAGGTCATGCTGGGTTCCGGGCCCCGTCCGGCTCAGGCCGAGGGCATGGGACCGACGGTCACCCCCACATGGGGCCTTTCCGTCCACGCCCGGTCGAGGCGAACGGAGGTGATTTTCTCCGCCAGCGTCAGCGTTGCCGCCAGCCAGTTCTGATCCCATGCGTTGAGATCTACACCGTGATCGACGACCCAGCCCACCTCTGCCTTCTCGGGGTTCACGGTGTCGAGGGCCGGCGGTTCGAAGATATGGAGCACATGGCCATGCTCGGCCCACTTGACGTAGGCATCGACGTTGACGGTCCAGGAGACACTCAAGGCGGCTCCGTTCAAGGAGAGCTGCTGCAACAATGCGGACGAGATTCCGCGGTAGCTCGTCGGCTCCACCACCACCACCCAATCGCCCTGCTGATCGAGCAGGATGGCGCCGTCGCTCGGGTCGTCGGGATCGAGGTCGTAGCCTTCCTCATATATGTCCTGGAAATCAGCCTCCCGCGTCTGGAGCGGGTCCCCGCCGAAAAGGCGGACGCATTCCGGCAAGGGCAGACCACCAATCCAGGTGATGCAGTAGGTTCTTCGAAAATCAGGTGTGCTGTCGCGTTATAGGCGTCGAATATGTCGTTCACCATGCCCCCCGCAAGGATGGCGCGGCACGATCGTGGACCCACGACGGTGCCGCGCGTAGATCCGAATCACCTAGATGATCTGTGGTGCCGTACGGGTTGGCATGCCTGGACGATGTGGGCGTGGGTTTCTGGTCCGGCCACCTCATCCGCATCCCGGCGGCTTCGGGGCCGTTCCGGAGAGTGCGTCACCGGACGTGGCCCCCGCCTTGCCGAGGTCGTCGGGTCTCGTGTTCCACCGTCGAGTGCCTCATCTCAGTTGATGACCATGGCGAAGGAGAAACGCAGGCCCTGCGCGCCCGCAGGGCGGAACGACTTCTGCGCCCGGGGGCCGGAACGACGTCTTTTCGCTCGGCTTGCCCGTAGGTCGGGATGACGTCTCCCCGGTTTGTGCGTCTGTCAATCCGGGGGCGGCTTTGCGTTCGTCAGCCGTCGCGGAGGCCGGCGAAGAGGTCTTCCTCGTGGGCGGGGGTGTCGACCTTGCTGAGGACGCGTTCGAAGGCCTCGCGGGAGAACGCCGCCTGGCGGATCTCCTCCGGCATCTGCCACAGGAAGATGTTGTCGCCCTGGCTTTCGTGGGCCTGCAGCGCCTTGAGCTTGCGCTCGACGTAGGGGGAGACCTCGACGAGCGTGGTCACGCGCTCGTCAGGCGTGCCGAAGTCGTCGGACGGCGTGAAGCCGACGTCGATGCCCTGCTCGCGCATCAGCTCGAACATCTGCTTCATGGCCGAGCGGGGCATGGCCGTGTAGTAGAGCTTGGCGGGGATGCCGCTCAGCTCGGTGGCCGCCACCGTGACGCGGTGGGTCTGCACGTGGTCGGGGTGGCCGTATCCGCCGCCGCCCGTCTCGTCGTAGGTGACCACGACCTGCGGGCGGTAGCGCTCCATCAGCGCGGCCAGCCGGGCGGCGGCCTGGTCGACCGGGACCTTCGCGAACGCGTCGGGGTGGGCGTTGCCCTCCCAGCCCTGCATGCCCGAGTCGCGGTAGCCGAGCAGCTCCAGATGCTCCACGCCCAGCAGGGCGACCGACTCGCGCAGCTCGGCCAGGCGCTTCCTGGCCACCGCCGCGTCGTCATGACCCGGCTCGCCCGGCTTGACGCCGCCGTCGCCGTCGCCCTGCTCGCCGTTGGTGCAGGTGACCAGAACGGTGCGGACGCCCTCGTCGGCGTAGCGGGCCAGGACGCCGCCGGTGCTCAGGCACTCGTCGTCGGGGTGGGCGTGCACGACCATCAGGGTGAGTTGGCGATCCATGGCTGGAACCCTACTCGCCGCCCCCGACAGTTCGGCCGGCGCACGGCGGATCGTCCGGGCGCTGACCGGTCAGTCGGCCAAGGCGGTGCGGGTGAGGGCGGCGGCCTGTCGGCGGGCCAGGGCCGCTGCGGCGCGGTCGCCCGCCGACTCCGCGAGCGCCGCCTGCTTGAGCCAGTTGTACGGGCTGCACGGGCGCACGTTCACCCGCTCGCTCACCAGCACCCGCGCCACGTCATGCCGCCCGGACCGCAGCGCCGCCTCCAGGAGCGTGCGCTGCACCGCGTCACGCTGCGCGTGGCTGCCGCCGAACTCGCCGACCCGGTGCCGGATCGGATACAGCAGGTCGACCACGGCCGCGTAGTCGCCGCGCCCGAAGGCGGTGATCGCCCGGCACACCGGCAGCCCCACGCGCAGCGTCATGTCGTGATTCGTCACCCCGGGATGCGGCTCCCGCACGTACGCCTCCCGCCCCGCGATCAGCTTCTCGGCGTCGTACAGCCGCCCGGCGCCCACGTACGACATGACGGCGTGCATGTCGTTGAACGCGTAGAACGGTTCGGCGACCCGCATCGGCCAGGCGTCGGCGAGGGCCCGCCAGCGTACGGTCTGGTCGGAGCCCTCCAGGTGCAGCCGCCACAGCAGCGCCGCCGCGTCCAGCAGCTCCATGCAGGACTGCCCGTCGGACATCAGCGCGTCGTAGACCGCCAGCACCCGGTCCACGTCGCCGGCCTCCAGCGCGTACAGGCAGTAGTGCCACCAGCTGTGCACGTTGAAGAACGTCCCGGTGGACCAGTCGGGCACCCGCGCGTCCAGGTAACGCAGGCCGTCGCCGAAACGCCCCTGCATCTCGTACGTGTGCACCACCGCGTGGATGCCCCACACGTCGCGCCGGTTCAGCTCGACCGCGCGCAGCCCCACCTCCTCCGACCGGTCGTAGTGACCGGCCTCCTCCAGGCCGAAGGCGTACATGCCGAGCAGGTGGCCGAAGTGGGGGTCGTCCTCGCGCCAGGCGGACAGCGCCCCGCCGATCCGGTCGCGCAGCATGCGGGCGTCACCGGTGAAGAAGTCGATCTGGTGACCGGCCGCCAGCGCCAGCGCGTCGCGCGGGTGCGCCACGGTGATCTCGGCCAGCCGCGCCCCGCAGGTCAGGAAGTCGCCGTCGAGCAGCGCCCCCACGGCCGCCAGGTGGGCGCGCTCGCGCGGCAGCAGCCTGCTCTCGTCGATCCTGCGGCGGAACGCCCCGAATCGCACCCGCGCCGTGCGCGCGTCCTCCACCTCGGTGGTCAGCAGCCCCAGGTACGCCGCCAGGACGTTGCCCATGGGGAAGTCGGGCGACTCGGCCAGCGCGGCGCCGGCCTCGGCGTCCACCTCGGCGCGGAAGTGCAGCAACTCGTCGATCGCCCGGTCGTAGCGGCGGGCCGCGGCGGACCCCGCGCCCGACATCGCCAGGCCGTGCTGATCCTGGGTCACGCAGTGAATGTAACCAGCGAAAAGCCCCGCGACACCTGGCCTGCGACGCCTAGACCGCCGTTTCCGGGGCACTCGTGGTCCCTGCAGACCTCATCGAGGAATGGTGATCATGGCGAACACAGCGGAACAGGCGGGCCGCGAGGCGAAGGCCGCGACCCGGCGGGCGGCCGGCAGCCGGCCGATGGAGGTGCTGACCAGGGTGGGCCTGGCGTGCCGCGGGGTGCTGTACGCGCTGATCGGCATCGTGGCGGTGCAGATCGCGTTCGGTGACACCTCGCAGGAGGCGGACAAGTCGGGCGCGATCTCCACGCTGGCCGGCCTGCCGTTCGGGGCCGTGCTGCTGTGGGTCATGGCCGCCGGGTTCGCCGCGCTGGCGCTGTGGCAGGCCTCCGAGGCGGTGTTCGGCGGCGGCAAGGCGCTGGAACGGGTCGAGTCGGTGGCGCGTACCGGCGTGTACGTGCTGGTCTTCTTCACCCTGCTGAGCGTGCTGACCGCGCACGGGGCGCCCTCCGACGACCAGAAGTCGCAGGACCTGACCGCCAAGCTGCTCGCCCTGCCCGCCGGCGCCGTCATCGTGGGCGTGATCGGCCTCGCCCTCGTGGTGCTCGGCGTCTACTGGGTGCGGCAGGGCGTCACGAAGGGGTTCAGGGAGGAGCTCGACCGCGGGCGGATGTCCCCGCGAGCCCGAACCGTGATGGACCGGCTGGGGCTCGGCGGGTACGTGGCCAGGGGTGTGATCGCCGCGCTGGCCGGGATCTTCGTCGTCCAGGCGGCGATCACCCACGACCCGGAGGAGGCGGGCGGCATCGACGCGACACTGCGGGAGTTCGCGAACACGCCCGCCGGTCCGTGGCTGCTGGTGGCGGTGGCGCTGGGGGTGCTGCTGTTCGCCGGCTACTGCTTCGGCGAGTCCCGCTGGCGCCGTACGTGAGCCAGGACGCGAGCTACGCCGGCAGCCGCGCCACGACGGCGCGGCACATGCCGGGGTCGTCGCAGAACAGGCCGTCCACGTCCTGCTCGACCAGCGTCGAGATCCAGCGCATCACGTCGCCGGTCGCGCGTGGGTGGACGGGGCTCGCCGGGTCGCCGAGCCGGTAGTCGGCGGGCAGCTGCGCGTTCTCGTTGCGCACCGTCCAGACGTGCACGTCGAGGCCCCTGCGGTGGGCGTCGCGGACCAGCGAGGTGGGCTGCGTGGTCCTGCCCTCGGCGTCCTGGGGTACCACGCGGCGGGTGTCCGCGCCGATCACGTCGGCGTACTCGGCGACCTCGCGCAGCCCGGCGGGCGTGACCATGTCGTCGTACGTGCGCGTGCTGCCGGCGGCGACCCAGTCGTACGGCGCGCCGCCGAACGTGACCAGCTGCACCAGCGGCAGCCTCGTCCTCTTGCTCAGGTCGCGCAGGTTCGCGGTCTCGAAGGACTGGATGTACGCCTCGCGCACGCGGTACTCGTTCAGCACGTCGAGCAGCGGCTCCTCCAGCGACAGGCCGATGGAGTCGAAGTAGGTCGGGTGCTTGGTCTCCGGGATGACGCCGACGCCGTGCCGCAGCGCGAGCTTCACGACCTCCTCGAACGTCGGGATCTCGGCCAGCCCGTCGAACGCGGTGTTGTCCGGCCGCAGGTCGGGCACGCGCTCCTTGGCGCGCAGCGTCTTCAGCTCGGCCAGCGTGAAGTCCTCGGTGAACCAGCCGGTGACCGGCCGGCCGTCGATGGTCTTGGTGGTGCGCCGGTCGGCGAACTCGGGATGCTCGGCCACGTCGGTCGTGCCGGAGATCTCGTTCTCGTGCCGGGCGACCAGCACGTGGTCCTTGGTGGGGACGAGGTCGGGCTCGATGTAGTCGGCGCCCGTGGCGATGGCGGCCTCGTACGACAGCAGGGTGTGCTCGGGCCGGAGGGCGCTGGCGCCGCGGTGGCCGATCACGAGCGGGGCCTGGCCGCGGCGCTCGGCCGTGGCGGGCGGGATCTGGGTCAGCACGACGGCGAACGTACCCGCGGCGAGGACGCCGGACAGCACGGTCGCGAGTAACCTGCGGATCTTCATGCGCGCACGGTAGACGGCTCAGGTGGACCGGGAGTTACGGGTGAGCACACAGTGATCGACGCTCCGTCCTCGGGATCTCCAGTCAATAGTAAAGTTTACAAACAGAAAAGCTTGACCGGGAACACGCGGGGCGCTTAGGTTCGCCATCGTCCGCAAGCCGCTCAGGTTCATTCCGCACACGTACGTGGACGAAGGGACTCCCCCCATGCGCAGCCGTGTCCTCCTTTCCGTGTCCGCGCTGGTGGCAGCCTTGGTCACCGGGCTGCCCGGCGGCCCGGCCGAGGCCGCTCCCGCCACCTTCACCCATCCCGGCGTGCTCGTCAGCCGGCCGCAGCTCGACTTCGTGCGGGCCAAGGTCCAGGCGAACGAGCAACCGTGGAAAGCCGCCTACGACCAGATGAACGCCAGCCGGTACGCCTCCCTCACCAGGACCCCGAGCCCTCGGGCGATCGTCGAGTGCGGCTCCTACTCCAACCCGAACAACGGCTGCACCGACGAGCGCGAGGACGCCCTGGCCGCGTACACGCTCGCGCTGCGCTGGTACATCTCCCGCGACAGCAGGTACGCCGAGAAGGCGATCTCGATCATGGACGCCTGGTCCGCGACGATCAAGGACCACACCAACAGCAACGCGCCCCTGCAGAGCGGCTGGGCGGGCTCGACCTGGCCGCGCGCCGCCGAGATCATCCGCCACACCTACTCCAGCTGGCCCAACGCCGGCCGTTTCGCCACGATGCTGCGCGAGGTGTACCTGCCCGAGGTCGCCGGCGGCTCCAGCAGCAACGGCAACTGGGAGCTGACCATGACGGAGGCGGCCCTCGGCATCGCCGTCTTCCTGGAGGACCGCGCCGCCTACGACCGGGCCGTGGCCAAGTTCCGCGCCCGCGTGCCCGCCTTCCTCTACATCACCGCCGACGGCGCGCTGCCGGTCGCGCCGCCCGTCGGGGGCGTCGACACCCGCGACGAGATCATCCGCTTCTGGCACGAGCAGACCACCTTCGTCGACGGTCTCAGCCAGGAGACCTGCCGCGACTTCACCCACACCGGCTACGGCCTGGCCTCCATCTCGCACATCGCGGAGACCGCCCGCATCCAGGGCCAGGACCTCTACCCCGAGGTGGCGGAACGGCTCAGGCACGGGCTCGGCTTCCACGCCAAATACCAGCTCGGCGCCGCCGTGCCCAGCTGGTTGTGCCGCGGTGACCTCACCCTCGGCCTGGGCCCGGTCACCGAGGTCGGCTTCAACGCGCTGCACAACCGGATGGGCATCCCGATGACCAACACCCAGACGCTGACCGAACGGCAGCGCCCCGCGGGGACCAACAACCTGTTCGTCGCCTGGGAGACCCTCACCCACGCGAACAACCCGCACTGAGGCAACCCGCACCTGAGGCACCGCACCTGAGGCACCGCACCTGAGGCCGGCGGAACGCCCTCCCGCCTGCGCGTCCGTACAGGCGGGAGGGCGTAAGCGACGTTCAGCCGGCGGCGAGGGCGGCGGTGTCGAAGAGCAGAGGCTCGTGGCCGGGGCGGCAGAGGAGCTGGAGGCCGACCGGCAGGCCGTCCACCGTCCCCGCCGGGACGGTCAGGGCGGGCAGGCCGAGCACGTTCCACGGGCTCGTCAGGGACAGCAGCGCGGGCCTGACCGCGATCGGCCGGCCGTCCACCTCGATCTCGCGCCGGTCCAGTGGTGGCGCGACGATGGGCACGGTCGGCAGCGCCACCACGTCGTGCCGGGCGAACAGCGCGTCCGTGAGGGCGGCCAGCCGCGTGCGCGCCTCCATGGCGCGGACGTACCGCCAGCCCGGCAACTCGGCGGCCACCCGCAGCCGCTCCAGCACCTCCGGGTCGAACAGGCCGGGGTCCCGCTCCAGCCGGTCGGCGTGCACGGCCGCCGCCTCGCAGCTCTGCACGATCGTGTACGTCTCCCGCAACTCCTCGCCGGCGCCGTCCGGCAGCCGCACCTCCTCCTTGGCCCCGGCCCGCCCGGCCGCCTCCCTGACGGTGCGGGCCACCCGGGGGTCGCCGTCGAACAGCCCGGCGGGATCGAGCCACGCCACCCGCGCGGGCCCGGACACCTCGGGCGGGCCTCCGTCCCGGGCCAGGCGGCCGTAGGCGAGCAGGCAGTCCGCGGCGTCGCCCGCCAGCACGCCCACATGGTCGTACGTCCGCGACAGCGGGAACACCCCGTCCGCCGGGATGGCCCCGTACGCGGGCTTGAACCCGGCGATCCCGCACAGAGCGGACGGGATACGGACGGAGCCGCCCGTGTCCGTGCCGATCGCCAGCGGCACCAGGCCCGCCGCGACGGCCGCCGCGCTGCCGCCGCTGGAACCGCCCGACATACGCGCGACGTCCCACGGGTTGCGCGAGGGCCCGTTCGCCGAACGGTCGCCGGTGGGCCCGTACGCGAACTCGTGCGTCGTCGTCTTGCCCACGATGACCGCGCCCGCCCGGCGTAACCCGGTCACGCAGGCGGCGTCGGAGCCGGCGACGTGACCGGCGAAGTGCCGCGAGCCCATGGTCGCGGGCAGCCCGGCGACCAGGACGAGGTCCTTGACCGCGACCGGCACGCCGTGCAGCGGCCCCCGGTCGGTGCCGGCGGCCAGCTCCTCGTCGGCCCGCCGTGCCGCGGCCGATGCGCCGGAGGCGTCGACGGTGACGAAGGCGTTCAGCTCGGGGTCGAGGGCGGCGACCGCGTCGATGGCCTGCCGGGTCAGCTCGGCGGAGGAGGTACGGCCCGCGCGGAGGTCACGGGCGAGGGAGGCGATGCTACGCCCACGGAAGGGGCCAAGGGGGATCGGCATGGCCTCTTTGTACACATATCGGGATCTGCGAGGCATCACCGGTCCTACGCCCCCGTCCGGGTCGGGCGTCAGGTCAGGTGCCGTCCTGCTCGGGGG
>NZ_SMKQ01000146.1 GCF_004348995.1 Nonomuraea terrae | reverse complement strand
GGTCCACCCGCGGCACCGAGCCGAGCAGCCCCACGGTGTACGGCATCCGCATCCGGTAGTAGATGTCGTCCACCGCGCCCACCTCGACGGGGCGGCCGGCGTACATGACCATCACCCGGTCGGCGAACCCGGCGACCACCCCGAGATCGTGCGTGATCATGATGATCGCGGCGCCGGTCTTGGCCTGCGCCTTCTTCAGCACCTCCAGCACCTGGGCCTGGATGGTGACGTCGAGCGCCGTGGTCGGCTCGTCGCAGATGATCACGTCGGGGTCGTTGGCGATGGCCATCGCGATGACCACCCGCTGCCGCATGCCGCCGGAGAACTCGTGCGGGAACGCCTGCGCCCGCTCCGACGGGCGCGGGATGCCCACGAGGTCGAGCAGCTCGACGGCCTTGACCAGCGCGGTCTCCTTGCTGACCCGCTGGTGCACGCGGACGGCCTCGGCGATCTGGTCGCCCACCCGGTAGACCGGCGTGAGCGCCGACAGCGGGTCCTGGAACACCATCGAGATCGACCTGCCGCGAAAGGAGTTGAGCTCGCGTTCAGGGGCGCCGATCAGCTCCTTGCCGTGCAGGCGTACGGAGCCGGTGACGCGCGCCCCCGGCGGCAGCAGGCCCATGACCGCGGCCGAGGTGACCGACTTGCCGGAGCCGGACTCGCCCACGATGCCGAGGACCTCGCCGCGGCGTACCGCGTAGCTCACCCCCCGCACGGCGTGGACGTCGCCGAACGACACGGTCAGGTCGCTGACCTCCAGGACCGGCTCGCTCACCGCCGCCCCCTCGATGAGGACGGGTCGAACGCGTCGCGCAGCGCGTCGCCGATGAGGTTGACCGCCAGCACGGTCACCACCAGCAGCCCCGCCACGAACCAGAACGTCCACGGCGCGTAGACGGCCGTCTTGGAGCCGTCGGCGATGAGCGTCCCGAACGACACGTCGGGCGGCTGGATGCCGAACCCGAAGTACGACAGCGAGGTCTCGGTGAGGATCGCGGTGCTGACGTTGAGCGTGGCGTCCACGATCAGCAGCGACGACAGGTTGGGGATCACGTGACGGAAGATGATCCGCACCGGCGGCACGCCCATGTAACGGGCGGCCTGGACGAACTCCCGCTGCTTCACCGAGATCGCCATCCCGCGCACGATCTTCGAGGTGACCATCCACAGGAACAGCGCCAGCATGATCACGAACAGCGCCCACTGCCCCGGCCCGAACACCGGCGACAGGATCGCCAGCACCAGGAACGCCGGCAGCACGAGCAGCAGGTCGGTCACCCAGCTCAGCGTCCGGTCGGTCCACCCCAGGAAGTAACCGGCGAACGCCCCCACCACGGCCGCCAGCGCCGTCGAGATCAGCGCCGCCAGCAGCCCCACGACGAGCGACTTCTGCATGCCGCGCAGCGTCACCGCGAACACGTCGGCGCCCGTTTGGAGCGTTCCGAACCAGTGGCGCGCCGACGGCGGCTGCATGAAGGCGGTGAAGTCCTTGTCGGTGTACGACCACGGGCTGACCAGCGGCCCCGCGAACGCCAGCAGGAACATCAGCGCGAGCACCGTGAAGCCGATCCGCCCCTGCGCCGAGCGGAAGAACCGCGCCGCCACCACCCGCGCCCGCGACGGCACCCTCATGATGGCGCCGTCGGAGAGTTCCTCGGCCAGCTGCTCCTCCGACAGCGTCATCCGGCCCGCACCCTCGGGTCGAGCGCCGCGTGCAGCAGATCGGAGGCGAGCGAGGCGGCCAGAACGGCCACGGCGGCGAGGAGCGAGATGGCGGCGACGGTGTTGACGTCGTTGCTGAAGATCGAGTTGATCAGCTGCTCGCCCAGCCCGTGCCAGCCGAAGATCTTCTCCGTGAAGGTGGCCCCCGTCAGCAGCGCGCCGAACGTGAACGCGAAGTACGTCATCACGGGGATCAGCGCCGTGCGCAGCGCGTGCCGGGTCAGCGCCTTGCGCCTGCTCAGCCCCTTGGCCCTGGCCGTACGGACGAAGTCGGCGCCCAGCACGTCGAGCATCATGTTGCGCTGGTAGCGGCTGAAGACGGCGATCAGCCCCACCGACAACGTGATCGTCGGCAGGATCAGGTGTTGCAGCCGGTCGACGACGTGGCCCCAGAAGCCGGTGGTCAGGCCGTCGCTGTACTCGCCGCTGACCAGGAACACGTGGCGGCCGAACACGTTCTCGTTGGCCCACGTGGCGACCAGGATGAGCATGTTGGCCAGCACCACCACCGGCACCGCGAGCACCAGGAAGGACAGCCCGGTCGTGAGCCGGTCGAACCAGCCGTACTGCCGCACCGCCGCGAGCGCGCCCGTGAGCACCCCGAGCAGGCTGCCGCAGATCAGCCCCACGATGACCAGCCGGAACGTGACGCCCATGCGGCGCTTGAGGTCTTCGTTGACGGGGGCGCCCGTCACCGTCTTGCCGAAGTCGCCGCGCAGCACGCCGCCCGCCCAGGTGGCGTAGCGCTGCAGCAGCGGCGTCTTGTCGTTGAGGTTGAGCGCGGTGAGCTGCGCGTCGACCACGGCCGGCGGGGGCTTCGGCGTGCGGTCGGCGTAGTTGGAGCGGGGGTCGAGCGCCGCGGCGGCCAGCAGGTAGGCGAGGCTGGCGGCGACCGTCACGAGCACGGCGTAGTTGAGCAACCTGCGGACCAGGAACCCCGCCATCGCTCCCCTTCCGACGCGCACCGCACGTAGCCATATTGCTACACCATGTGATGGACGCGCCGCAGGGAACCTTCAAATAAGGTCAACGGCCGGAGAGCTCGTCGACGGCGGTGCGCACGTCGTCGCTGGTGATGGTGGTCAGGTCGGCCGAGCTGGCGGTGCCGCCGCGGGTGGCGTGGGCGGCCAGGCGCACGTCGCGCCGCATGGCCGCGCGCTCGAACAGCGACCTGGCGAAGCGGCCGTTGCCGAGGCCGTCGATCAGCCGCTGCTCGCACACGTACGCGAAGACCTCGTCGAGGCGGCTCAGGGCGTCGTCGTCGAACCTGTCGCCCGACTTCTCGGCCTGCAGAACCGCGATCTCGCGCAGCTCGGCCGGGCTGTAGCTGGGGAAGGCCACCCGCTGGTTGAACCGGCTGGCCAGGCCGGGATTGGTGGCGAGGAAGGCGTCCATCTCGCGTTCGTAGCCGGCCAGCACGATGACGAGCCGGTCGCGGTCGTCTTCGGCCCGTTTGAGCAGGGTCTGCACGGCCTCCGCCCCGAACGCGTCGCCGCCCTGGTAGCCGGGGTTGGCCAGGCTGTAGGCCTCGTCGATGAAGAGCACGCCGCCGAGGGCGCGGTCGACCAGCTCGTTGGTCTTGATCGCGGTCGCGCCGAGGTGCTGGCCGACCAGGTCGGCCCGGTGCGCCTCGACGACGTCGGGGCGGGCCAGCAGGCCGAGGGCGGAGAAGACCCGGCCGAGCACGCGGGCGACCGTCGTCTTGCCGGTGCCGGGCGGGCCGGCGAAGACGAAGTGGCGCATCTGCTGCGGGGTGGGCAGCCCGCGCTCCTGCCGCATGCGGGCCACCTGCAGTTGGGCGGCGATCGCGTGCACCTGCCGCTTGACCGGCGCGAGGCCGGCCATCCGGTCGAGGTCGGCCAGCGCCTCCTCCAGCGTGGGCGTGGCGACGTAGCCGCGGAAGCGGGCGGTCAGCCCCTCGAACGCCTTGGTGACGTCGGGCGTCGTGGTGGTCACCAGGTCGTGGGTGCTCGGCGTGCCGCCCGCGCCCACCACGCGCACGTCGCGGGCCTGGGCGGCGGCCTCGACCAGGCTGCGGGCGAAACGGGCGTTGCCCAGCTCGTCGACCAGGCCGCGCCGGTGGACGTCGTCGTAGAGGCCGAGCAGCACCTTGCGGGTGTCGGTGGCCATCGTGTCGCCCCTGTGCCGCTGGAGCAGCTCGGTGACCTCGACCAGCTCGGCGGGGGAGTAGCCGGGGAAGCGCACGCGCGTGGCGAACCGGCTGGCCAGGCCCGGGTTGCTGGTCAGGAACGCGCCCATCTCCTGCTCGTAGCCGGCCAGGATGATGATCAGCCGGTCGCGGTCGTCCTCGGCCCGCTTGAGCAGGGTCTGCACGGCCTCGGCGCCGAAGCGGTCGGGCTGGCCGTCGGAGGAGTTGATCAGACTGTAGGCCTCGTCGATGAACAGCACGCCGCCGAGGGCGCGGTCGACCAGCTCGTTGGTCTTGATCGCGGTCGCGCCCAGGAACTCGCCGACCAGGTCGGCCCGCTGCGCCTCGACCACGTACGGGGTCTCCAGCAGGCCGAACGCGTAGAAGATCTTGGCGAGGGCGCGGGCCACGGTGGTCTTGCCGGTGCCGGGCGGGCCGACGAAGACGAAGTGGCGGGTGGGCCGCCCGGCGGTGTAGCCGGCCTCGGCGCGCAGCCGGGACGCCTCGATGGAGGCGGCGATCGAGCGCACCTGCTCCTTGACGGGGGCCAGGCCGATCATGCTCTCCAACTCGGCGAGCGCCTCCTCGACGGAGATCTGCGGCGGCGCGCCCGCCTTGTCGGACGCGGCCTCGGGCCTGCCCTCGCGGGCGCGTACGCGCAGCTGCTGCTCCTCGGCGGCGGCCACCTCGGCGCGCGCCCGGCGGGCCAGCACGAAGCGGTGGACCAGGACGGCGGCGGAGGCGGCGCAGGCGACCCAGACCGAGGCGTCGGGGGACAGCGGCGAGACGGCGGCGCCGAGCACGGCCGCGGGCAGCAGCGCCAGCAGCGTGGTCACCCACGGCGTCACCCAGCGGATGAGGTGGGCGGCGGCGGCCACCGGCAGCGCCAGCGCCACCATCAGGTGCACCGCGCCGGAGCCCGGCGGGAAGAGCGTGGAGAAGACCGGCAGCGCCACCACGACCCAGCCCGCGACCACCAGCGCGGTGGCGGCGGCGCGGGGGAAGCGCATGGTCAGCGCGACGAAGGCGAGCAGCAGGAGCACCAGGGGGAAGGTCTGCAGGAGATCCCAGCCCAGGGCCGCGCCCACGCCCATCGCGCCCACCAGGGCGACCACGTAGAGCACCCGGCGAACCGCCGGGGGCATCTGGAAATAACGCAGCCGAACCTTCTCGAACCGATCCCGCGCCGCGGCCCGCCCCGCGGCCTGGGCCCTGCCGGACTCACGCATCACGCCTCCCCGGTCCGCCCCCGGTTATACCGCACCGGACCGACGATTGGGCGGACCTGACACGCTAGGCGGTGGTCACGAAAACGGCGATCTGGCGGCCGAGCTCGGCGCCCGCGTCCTCCTGGAGGAAGTGCCCGGCGCCTTCGATGACGGGATGCCGCAGGCCGGCCGCCCCGGCCATCGATTCGCGCAACCGGGGCGCCATGCCGCCGGTGATCGGGTCTTTGTCGGAGAACGCCACAAGGAACGGCAGGTCGAGCGTGGTGAGGATCCGCCAGGCAGCGCGGTTGGCGGGCGCGGCCGGGTCATCGGGGGTGATCGGCACGAGCCCGGGCATCGCCCGCGGCCCCGCCTTGTACGACTCGTCCGGGAACGGCGCGTCGTACGCGGCCCGCACCCGCGGCGCCAGCTCGGTCCGGCAGCCCGCCTGCACCAGCCGGCCGACGTCGAGCACGGGCGCGTTCTCCACGGCGGCCCTGAACCGGTGCCACACCTCGGGCATGGGAGTGTCACCCGTGGGCAACCCCGTGTTGGCGGCCACGATCCTGGCGACGCGCTCCGGGTGTTCGGCGGCGACGCGCAGCCCGATCAGGCCGCCCCAGTCCTGGCCCACGACGGTGACGCCGTCGAGGCCGAGCGCGTCGAACAGCAGCGCGCGGGTCCACTCGACGTGCCGGGCGTAGGTGTGGTCGGCCGGGTCGGCCGGTTTGTCGGAGCGGCCGAACCCGATCAGGTCGGGCGCGATGGCCCGCAGCCCGGCCGCGGCCAGCTCCCGCATGACGTGGCGGTAGAGGAACGACCAGCTGGGCTCGCCGTGCAGCAGCACGACCGGCTCGCCGCCGGAGGGACCGGCCTCGACGTACGCCATGCGCGGGCCGCCGGGCAGCTCGGCGTAACGGGGCTCGTAGGGGAAGTCGGGCAGGTCGCGGAAGCGCTCGTCGGGGGTGCGGAGGAAACGCATGGACCGATGCTCTCACCCGCGCCGCTGGTGGCGGCCGGGGAACTCGCCGACCTGCACCTGCTTGGGCGTGACGCGCAGGACGTCGGCGTCGGCCAGCGCGACGCCGCGCACCTCCACCCAGAAGCGTCGTTGCAGCGGGTCGGAGGCGAACACCGCCACCCTGGGGTCCTCCTCGACGGCCTCCCACACCTCGGCCTCGGCGATCAGGCGCAGCTCGCCCGAGGACGTCACGGAGGCGACCGCGCCCGCGACCCGCGGCCCCAGGGGGTCGCCGTAGGACAGGACGACGCCGCGGGCGTACGAGAAGGCCTGGCGCACCTCAGGGTCCAGGCCGACCGACGGCTCGCCGCCCACCGGCAGGTCGCACATCAGCAGCGACGAGCGCCACGGCCCTGGGCCGCCGCGCCACCACGCGCGCGCGGCCCGTACCGCGAAGACGGGCACCACCAGGCCGAGCGCGCCCAGCCCGATCCGCCACGCCCACGCCGACCCCAGCAGCCCGCCCGCCGCGCAGGCCGGCCCGGCCAGTGCCACGAGCCCCGCCGCGGCGCGCAGGGGCAGGTCACCGCGGTGCCGGGCGCGCAGGTAGCCCCGCACCATCGGGTACGGCACCGCCACCGCCGCCACGGCCGCCCGCGGCTCCACCACCAGCGCCCCGGCCGCCACCATGACCAGCGCCGACCACGTCCGGCCGAGCACGATCCACAGCGCCACGCCCGCGTTCCGCCGCGCCGTCCGCTCGGCCGCGGTCGCCGGCGCCGTCTCGGCGAGCGCCCGCAGCGGACGCCCCCGCCACATCTCGGCCAGCGCCCGTACGGCCGCCAGCGCCGGCCAGCCCAGCACCGCGATCCCCGCCAGCCCGGCCCAGACGGGGTCCAGCGCGGACGGCACCGCGGCCAGCACCAGCCAGGCGGCGTACGCGGCCACCGCCACCGCCGCCGACACCGCGTCCGCCCCGAGCCAGGGATCCCGGCCGAACATGGCAGGCACGTACGACCAGAGGCCGACCCGCCGCGCGTGCCGGACCGTGAGGGGCACCAGCAGCGCCAGCACGGCGAACCCGCCGATCTGCGCCTGGGCGCCGAGGTCCAGCAGGAAGGCGCAGGCCGCGACCGCCACCGTGGCCACCGCGACCAGCAACCGGGCCTGCCGCGACCAGACCTCCAGCGCCCGCCTGGCCCGGCCGGTCTCGCGCGGGCCGATCGGCCAGGCCGGGTCGTGGTGCGGGCGGGGACGCTCCCAGCGCAGCAGGGCCAGGGCCAGGTTCACCCGGGCCTGCGGGTGCCCGGGGTCGAGGGCGAGCGCGGCCCGGTAGCGGCGTTCGGCGCCGGCGTGCTCGCCGCGCAGCAGCGCCAGGTCGCCCAGCATGACCTCCGGGGCCGGCTGCTCGGGTGCGAACTTCGCGGCCAGCCTGGCGTGCGCGACCGCCTCGGCCCAGCGGCCCGGCATCCGGCGCAGCGCCGCGGCCAGGCGCAGCCGGGCCGGCCACGAGCCGGGCGCCAGGTCAACGGCCCGCTCGGCGAACGGCACGGCGTCGGCGTCGCGGCCGAGGCGTTCGTGGGCGAGGCTGATGAGCCGGTGCGGCCACTCGGCGGCCGGATCGAGGTCCGCGGCCCGGCGCGCCGCCTCCAGCGCCGAGTCGGGGCGGCCGGCGTTCAGCCTGGTCAGGGCCTCGTCACACCATTCGCGTGCGGATCGGTCGGAGTCGTCGCCGTCAGTGCCGTCTGGATCGGTCCGCACGCGTCCATGATCGGCGGGCCAGCGAATCTTGGATAGATCTCGACATATGGCTGTATCTCTCTAGAGAGGTATGCGGCGTCGCGGATCGGCCGATACCGCCATCACCGGCGCGCGCCATGGCCTAAGCTGCCACGCAAGCCGGGAGCGCCGGAGCCGGCGGCGACAACATGCAGCACGGTTCCGCCGCCGACCACGCACGCGCGGGCCCTGTGACACGGATCGGCCTGCAGGGAGGGCCATGACCGTCACACAGTCCGCACCCCTCGTACGGACTGCCGAACGGGGGCACCCCGACCGCTGGCCCATCCTGGTCATCCTCTGCCTCAGCCTGCTGCTGACCACGGTGGACGCGACCGTCCTGCACATCGCGGTGCCCGCGCTGACCGCCGCGCTGGAGCCGTCCGCGGTGCAGCTGCTGTGGATCATCGACGTCTACTCCCTGGTGGTCGCGCCGCTGCTGGTCGTGTTCGGCACGCTCGGCGACACATACGGCCGCAGGCGGCTCGTCCTGGCGGGCTTCGTGCTCTTCGGCCTGGCCTCGGCCGCGGCCGCGTTCGCGCCGACCCCGCTCACCCTGATCCTGGCCAGGGCGCTGCTCGGCGTGGGCGGCGCCATGATCATGCCGGCCACGCTGTCGCTCATCCGCGAGGTGTTCACCGACCGGCGCGAGCGCGCCGTCGCGCTGGGCGTCTGGAGCGCGGTGGCGGCGGCCGGCGCCGCCGTGGGCCCCCTCGCCGGCGGCCTGCTGGTCGGCCTGTGGTGGGGCGCGGTCTTCCTCGTCAACGTGCCGATCCTGCTGGCGCTGCTGCCCGCCGCAGTCCGGCTGCTGCCGGAGTCGCCGGTGCGCGGGGGCCGGCCGTGGGACGCCGTCAGCGCCGTGCTGTCGGTGCTCGGCGTCCTGGCGCTGGCGTTCGGGCTCAAGGAGGCCGGCTCGGGCAGCCTGATGCCGCTGTGGGCGGCCACGCTGGTGTTCCTGGCGGGGCTCGCCCTGCTGGCCGCGTTCGTCCGCCGTCAGCGCCGGCTGGCCGTGCCGTTCCTGGACGTCGGGCTGTTCCGGCGGCGTGCGTTCACCACCGGGGTGCTGGGCGTGCTGCTCGGCGTGTTCGCGCTGGTGGGCCTGCAGCTCATGCTCGCCCAGTACCTGCAACTCGTGCTCGGTGACAGCCCCGTGCGGGCCGCGCTGCGGATGCTGCCGCTGGTGATCTCGGCCGTGATCGGCGGGCTCGCCGCGGCCCGCGTCCTGCCGAGGATCGGCCTGCGGGCCACCATGAGCGGCGGCCTCGCGCTCGTCGCCCTGGCCCTGACCCCCACCCTGACGTGGGGCGTCGAGGGTCATCCCGTGATGCTGGCGGTGTGCTTCGTCGGCATCGGGTTCGGGGTGCAGGTCGCGCTGCTGGCCGCCTCCGACACGATCATGGCGTCGGTGCCCGAGTCCCGGGCGGGCGGGGCCGCGGCCATCGAGGAGACCGCGTACGAGCTGGGCGCCGGGCTGGGCGTGGCCGCGCTCGGCACGGTCACCGCCCTCGCGTACGCCCCCGGACTGCCCGCCGTGCCCGGAGTGCCCGCCGGCGGCATGGACCAGGCCAGGCAGTCGCTGGCCGCCGCCGCGCACGTCGCCGACGAGATCGGCGGCGCCACGGGCGGCGCGCTGCTCGACGCCGCCCGGTGGGCCTTCGTCAATGCCCTGCACACGACCGTGGTCGTGAGCGTCGTCCTGCTCAGTCTGACCGCCGTCGTGGTGGCCATGCTGCTCAGCCGTGATTGAGGTGTGCCATGTCCCGAATAGGGCAGACAAATACCGTGAAGCAGGCCCTTCGTGATCTCGCCGCATTAGTCGCTCGCCTAGGCGTCGGCGGCATCTTCTTCGCCAACGGCTGGGCCAAGCTCGAAGACGGACTGAAGATCACCGGAGCCAAGTTCCTCGAACAGGGCGCCCCCGCGCCCGGCGCCTGGGCCACCGTCACCATGCTCGCCGAGCTCATCGGCGGGGCGCTGCTCATCGCGGGCCTCGCCGTCTCGGTCACCGGCCTCGTGCTCTTCGCCGAGGCGCTGGCGGTCTTCCTGGTGGCCCCGCCGCTCAACCCCATAAGCCTGAACGAGCTCATCCTGCTCGGTGCGGCCTCCCTGCTGCTCGCCGTGGTCGGCGCGGGCCGCGTCTCCGTCGACCACATGGTGGTGATCCGGCGCAGGGAGTCGGAGGCCGCCGACGAGTTCGCCGCCGACACCGAGGCCGACCGCGTCATCGCGTCGTTCAAGGAGCCCGACAAGCCCGCCGGCGACGCGCCCGCGAAGGAGCCGGAGCCCGTGGGGGACACCGCGCCGCACCCCCGCCCGCGCGCTTCCGGAGGCGACGCCAAGACCGTCGAGGCGAAGACCGCCGAGGAGCCCGCCACCGCGCCCGGCGACACGCTGGTGGCCGGCCGCAAGAAGCCGTCGTCGCGCAGCCGCCGAACCACGACCGACTGACCTGGCAGACTCCGTCCCATGAAGCGGCCTTTCACCCAGGTTGATGTGTTCACCGCCACGCCGTACCTCGGCAACCCGCTCGCCGTCGTCCTCGACGGCGACGAGCTGAGCACGGAGGAGATGCAGCGGTTCGCCGCCTGGACGAACCTGTCCGAGACCACCTTCCTCCTGCCGCCGACGACCCCGCAGGCCGACTACCGGGTGCGCATCTTCACCCCCGAGACGGAGCTGCCCTTCGCCGGCCACCCCACCCTGGGCTCCTGCCACGCCTGGCTGGAGGCCGGGGGCAAGCCGCGTACGGACGGGGTGGTCGTGCAGGAGTGCGGCGCCGGCCTGGTGACCCTGCGCCTGACGGACGACGGGCCCGCCTTCCACGCGCCGCCGCTGGTGCGCTCCGGCCCGGTGGAGGAGGAGCTCCTCGAACGGATCGCCGCCTCGCTGGGGATCGCCCGCGGTGACGTCGTGGACGCCGAGTGGGCCGACAACGGGCCCGGCTGGGTCGGCGTGCTGCTGAGGGACGCCGAGTCGGTGCTGGCGCTGCGGCCCGGCCGGGTGCCCGTGGACGTGGGCGTGGCGGGTCCGTACCCGGAGGGGTCGCCGTACGCCTTCGAGGTGCGGGCGTTCTTTCCCCACCGCGGCTCCACCGTCGAGGACCCGGTGACCGGCAGCCTGAACGCCGCACTCGGGCAGTGGCTGCTGCGCACGGGCCGGGCGCGGGCGCCGTACGTGGCCTCGCAGGGCACGGTCGTCGGACGGGCGGGACGCGTGCGCGTCTTCGCCGACGACCAGGGAGACGTCTGGGTGGGCGGCTCCGTCGTCACCTGCGTCAGCGGCCACGTCGAGCTGTGAGCCTCAGCCCCGCAGCGTGAACCGTACCTCGTCGCCGGGCCGCAGCTGTGCCGCGACCGGGACGTCCGCGGCCCGCACCACCCCGATCACCGGATAGCCGCCCGTCGGCGGGTGGTCGGCGAGGAAGACGATCGGCTGCCCGCTCGGTGGCACCTGCACCGCGCCGAGCACCATGCCCTCGCTCGGCAGCTCACCCCGGCGGGCGCGCACCACCTCGGGCCCGCGCAGCCGCACGCCGACGCGGTTGCTGTCCTGCGTCACGGTGTACGGCCGCGCGCACAGCCCGGCCGGCGCCCCGGGCGCGAACCAGTCGTCGCGCGGCCCCGGCAGGATCCGCAGCACGGCCGGCCGCGGCCCCGGCGGCGGCGCCAGGTCGGCCGAGATCTCGCCCAGGGGCCGCCCGACCGGCAGCAGCGTGCCCGGCCGCAGCGGCGCCGGCCCCAGCCCGGACAGCGAGTCGGTGGAGCGGCTGCCGAGGACCGGCTCGACCTCGATCCCGCCGCGTACGGCCAGGTAGGTGCGCAGCCCCCACACCGGCGGCCCGAGCCGCAGCTCCGCGCCCGCCGGCACCCAGAACGGCGCCCCCATGTCCGCCCCCGACGCCAGGGGCGCGCCCGCCAGCGCCACCCACGCCGCGTCGTGGAAGCGCAGCCGCGCCATCCCGAACGTCAGCTCCACGCCCGCCAGCCCCTCGGGGTTGCCGACGAGCCGGTTGGCCAGCCGCAGGCTCGGCGCGTCGGCCGCTCCCGAGCACGGTACCCCCAGGTGCGCCAGACCCGGGCGGCCCAAATCCTGCACGGTCGCGTACGGACCGGGCGCCACCACCTCGATCATGCGGGCTCGAACCGTACGCGCATGCCCGGCCGGAACAGCGACGGCGGGTCGGCGCTCACGTCCCACACCGGTGTCGAGGTGCGCCCGAGCAGCCGCCACCCGCCCGGCGAGGCCGCCGGGTAGACCGCGGAGTAGGGCCCGGCCACGGCCACCGACCCGGCGGGCACCGAGGTGCGCGGCGTGTCCAGCCGGGGCATGTGCAGCACCGGGTCGAGCCCGGTCAGATAGGCGAACCCCGGCGCGAACCCGAGCCACCCCACCACGAGCTCCCGCCCGGTGTGCCGGGCGATGACCTCCTCCACCGGCAGGCCCGCCAGCCCGGCCACCGACTCCAGGTCGGCGCCGTCGTAGACCACGGGGATCGTGACGACCGGCCCGTCGGTCATCCCCGCCCCCTCGCGTACCTGGTCCGTCAGGGACGACAGCCGCGCCCGCAGTCGCTCGCGGTCGGCGCCGGGCGCCACCACGAGCACGGTCTCGGGCCCCGGCACGATCTCCACGACCTCCTCCGGCCGCTCGGCCCGCAGCGCCGCGTCCAGCCGGTGGGACGCCTCCAGCGACCCGGTCTCCACGAGCAGCCCGTGCTCACCGGCCGTCCGGATCACGCGAACGCCTGCAGGACCACTCCGGCCGCCAGCAGCGCGTCGCGCACCTCCCGCGCCAGCCGGACCGCGTCAGGCGTGTCACCGTGGACGCACAGCGAACGGGCCGGTACGGGCACCGAACTTCCGTCGACGGCCGTCACGCGGCGCTCCACGGCCATCTGACGGGCCCGCGCGGCCACCGCCGCCGGGTCGTGGACGACCGCGCCCGGCTCCCGGCGCGGCACCAGGGTGCCCTGCGGCGTGTAGGCCCGATCGGCGAACGCCTCGCTCACCGTCGGCACGCCCTCGGCCGCGGCCACCTTGTGCACGACCGACCCGGGCAGCGTGAGGACCGGCAGCGAGGGGTCGTAGTCGGCCACCGCGTCGATCACCGCCGCCGCCTGGACCTCGTCGCGGACGATCCGGTTGTAGAGCGCGCCGTGCGGCTTGACGTACGAGACCCGCCCGCCCATCGCCCTGGCGATGCCGTCGACGGCGGCCAGCTGGTAGAGCACCTCCGCGCACAGCTCCTCGGGCTCGACGTCCATCTCCCTGCGCCCGAAGTGCGCCAGGTCGCGATAGGACACCTGCGCGCCGATCGTCACGCCGCGGTCGACGGCCGCCGCGCACGTGCGCCTGATCGTCACCGGGTCGCCGGCGTGGAAGCCGCAGGCGACGTTGGCGCTCGTGACGACGTCGAGCAGGGCGAGGTCGTCGCCGAGCCGCCAGATGCCGAAGCCTTCGCCGAGGTCCGCGTTCAGGTCGATCACCATGGCTCCATCATGGCCGCAGGTGAGCCCTCGGCGCGACGCACACCCGCTATCTCAGATTTCGTCCGGGATGTCGGCGATGTCGTCAAGTGCGGAGGCCAGCTCGTCGGGGTCGCCGCCGATCCGCTCGGCGATCTCGATCAGCACGTGCAGCACGTCGTGGCGGTCGTGGCCGAGGTCGAGCAGGCGCTGCGCGGCCTCCCACAGCTGCGGCGGGTCGCCGTCCCACAGCCGGGTGGCGATCTCCTCGTGCCAGGCCAGGTGCTCCTGGTCGATCAGCCCGCCGTGGTCGATCTCGAGTAACGTACGCCGGTCCGCCTCGTCGGCCGGGTTGAGCCGGTCGAGGTCGACGCCGTTGTGCGTGCCCTGCAGATAGGGGAACGCGAACGCCCGCCTGGCCAGCGCCGACAGGTCGCAGTCGGGCAGCAGCCGCTCCAGCAGCGGCCGGTCGATCCCGAACGACGTCGGGTCCCGGTAGGCCTCGGGGAACTTCCCGGTGGCCTCCCACACCGCGTCGAGCGTCGCCTTGAGCCCCTGCTCCGGCAGCCCCGTGCGGCGGGCGGCGAAGCGCACCCACGCCGACAGCACGTGCGGCATCGCCTCCTGCTCGGCCACGCTCAGCATCACCTTGCGCGGCAGCCAGTCGAGCAGGAACGTCTCGCACTTGGTCGGGCTCACCCGCAGCGGCCGGTTGAAGTCGCGCTCGCACCCGTAGTCGATGATGTGGTCGGCGCAGCGCGAGGCCGCCGACGGGTCGGACAGGTGCTCGGCCGCGTCGGAGGCGAGGAACTCCGCCGCCAGCATGGCCCGCCGCTCCCTGCTGTACGGGGCCTCGATGTGCAGCGGCGCCGGCCGCTTGCGCCCCGGGGGCAGCGCCTTGAGCCGGGCCCTGGCGAAGGCGTGGTAGGCGCTGTAGCTGTCGCTCACGGGCGGCGGGGTCTTGGGCTCCATGGTGGCCTTCATCGCCGACTCCAGCAGCGCCCTGGCCTGCTCGGGCTGGATCTCCTCGAACAGCAGCATCGGGTTGCCCGCCGCCTCTGCCCTGGCCTGCTCCAGAAGCTTGTCGACCTGGGAGGACACCCAGGCGTCGCGGGCCATGCCGTTCATGTTGTAGTCGACCACCATGACCAGCGCGTGGCGGTCGATCGGCTGCTCGCTCGCGCTCGGCCGGTAGGCGAAGGTGCAGATGACGGTGTCCTGGTCGCCGTAGGCGTCGCGGGAGACGTAGCCGCCGGTGGGCTTGACCGCGCCCACCCGGTCGGCCCAGCCGGGCCTGGCGACCCCCGACTCCATCATCGCCAGCGCCGCGCCCTCGGCCTTGGCGCCCTGGCGGGCGGTGCCGAGGTAGGCCAGGCAGATCAGCAACGTGAGCGAGGCGGGCGTGCCGGCCTTGGCGGCGTAGTCGACCAGGCCCTCGCCGAGCACCTGCTCGACGTCGCCGCCCCTGACCCGTCTGCCCCACCAGGCGCCGATCATGTCGGAGACCATCAGCTCCGCGTCGAGAGGGGAGCGCACGGCCAGCAGCTCGCGGGCCGCCTGCACCATCTCCTTGAAGACGTCGTCTGGCGGGGTGCTCTCCCGGGGATCTCGTCGGTGTCGGCGCACGCCCTCACTCTCTCGTATTCCAGGCGCGAACGGTGCGGAGAACACGACCCGGTGACCCCGATGTTATCGGGCAGGAACCTTTCGGCGGGCACGCGTGCGTGCGCCCGCCCACCGTGTTACCGGAGACCCCTGGGCGGGGGCGCCGAGTTGACGATCGCCAGCAGACGCTCACGGGCGATGCGTTCCACGATCTCGGGTGTCGCCGAGATGCCGAGGTGCTGCGCGCACGCGCACACGTCCGCGACGCAGCGGTCGATCGTGTCCACGGGTACGGTCAGGAACTCTTCGGCCAGCCGGTGACTGACCGGTTCCCGCAGGAACCGTGTGGCCAGAGCGAGCATAGGTGTGAGATTCCTCTGGAGACCTGGGGGCAAACCCCCAGGAACGTCTGCAGGGCGACTTGCGCTCTCATTTCATCTTTTCTCGGGCCTGTGTCAAGCCCCTGCGGAGGCTGTGTTCACTTCACGGCGCGCCCATTCATGCGAAGCTGTCTCCATGCGCATCCAGCTCGCCCAGCGGAGCGAGGCGGACGAGCTCCTCGGCCGCAGCCCGCTCGCCCTCCTCGTCGGCATGCTGCTCGACCAGCAGATCCCCATGGAGTGGGCGTTCACGGGGCCGTACACCATTTCCCAGCGGCTCGGTCATGACCTCACCGCCGCGGAGATCGCCTCCTACGATCCCGACGCGTTTGCCGCGCTGCTCGCGGAGAAGCCGGCCGTGCACCGCTACCCCAAGTCGATGGCCGCCCGCGTCCAGCAGTTCGCGGCCTACCTCGTCGAGCACTACGACGGCCGCCCGGAGCTGATCTGGGCCGACGTGAACGACGGCCATGAATTGTTGAAACGACTCATGGCCCTTCCGGGATACGGGAAGCAGAAGGCCCAGATTTTCTTGGCATTGCTGGGCAAGCAGTTGGGGGTCCAGCCGTCAGGCTGGCAGGAGGCAGCCGGACTCTACGGCGAGGAGGGGTCACACCGATCGGTCGCCGACGTGGTCGACGCCGACAGCCTGGCCCGCGTGCGAGAGGCCAAACAGGAGGCCAAGCGCGCGGCCAAGGCCCGGTAGCCGTGGCAGAAATCCGCGACGGCGACAGGGCGCTGTAACCTGATCTTGCTGCGCAACGTGGAGCGACTTTGACAGGATGCGTAGACCCGAGAGGCGACAGGGCCGCGGCGGGGGCTTCCGTCCGCACGTGCCCATCGCCGATGATGTACTGCAGGATCCGGTCGCCCGGAGCTGCGCTACGCCGATACACAGTTATGGAGATGTGCCGCGTGGGAGACCCTGGCACGCGACGGAGGTGCGGACGATGAGCGCCGAGACCTCCGTTCCCCGTCCCCGGGAGTCGGATGTGGACATCTCAGACTCCGCCCTCTTCAAGGGCCTGCTGTCCGAGGCCGAGTTCGCGTTCGCGTTCTTCGACGCCGAAGGCCGCGTCCAGCGGGTCAACGACCTCTTCAGCGACGTCGTCGGCGTGCCCGCCGACCGCCTGGCCGGCAGGACGCCCGCCGAGGCGCTGGCCGCCGACCTCAGCCAGGTCATCGGCCACGCGGTGCAGGCCGTCATCGACAGCGACGCCCCGGTCACCGAGGGCCGCGTACGCGTGCGCTCGGCCGGGGGCGACACGCGGCACTGGTCGTTGTCGTTCTCGCCGGTCCACGACGACGCGGGCGAGCTGCACGCCGTCGCCCTGATCGGCCTGGACGTGACCGAGAGCCGCCAGACCGAGGAGGCGCTGCGCCGCAGCGAGGAGCGCTACCGTTCGCTCGTCGAGGCGCAGTCGCAGCTCGTCTGGATCACCTCGCCCACCGGCGCCGTGATCGAGGACGCGCCCCAGTGGCGCGCCATCACCGGCCAGGGCCTGGAGGAATACCTCGCCAACGGCTGGCTGGAGGTCGTCCACCCCGAGGAGCGCCAGCAGACCGAGGAGGCCTGGCGCGAGGCGCTGCGCGGGCGCACCATGTTCGAGTGGAACTACCGCGTCCGCACCCGCGCCAGCGGCTACCGCCACTTCGAGGTGCGCGCGGTGCCGATCATCCGCCACGGCAGGGTGGTCGAGTGGGTCGGCGCCAACACCGACGTCACCCCGCAGCGCGAGGCCGAGGAGATGCGCGGCCGGCTGACCGACCAGCTCGGCGCCGCCGCCCTGCGCACCGCCCGGCTGCAAGGCGCCACCGCCATGCTGGCCGAGGCCCTGACGGTCGAGCAGGTCGTCCAGGTCATCATCGACGTGGGCCGCACCGCCCTGGCCGCCGACCGCTCGGCGGTCGCGCTGCTCGACACCGACCGCGCCGCGCTCAAGCTGATCAACGGCGAGGGCATCATGGAGGCATCGGGCGCCACGGGCGACGAGATCCCGCTGTCGCAGTCCAACGTCATGACCATGGCGGTCAACAGCCGCCGGCCGGTGTTCGCCGAGTCGCCCGAATCCCTGAAGGCACAGCTGCTGGAGGCGGGCGGCGACGAGGAGGTCCTGGCCCAGATGCTGGCCACCGGCGACGAGCGGGCCTGGGTGGGCCTGCCGCTGCTGGCGGCCGGGCGCGCCCTGGGAGCGCTCCGATTCTCCTTCACCAGGCCGCAGAAGATCTCCCAGGAGGACGGCGTCTTCCTGGAGGCCCTGGCCGGCCAGTGCGCGCTGGCGGTCGAGCGGGCCACCCTGTTCGAGCGTGAGCATCGCACCGCCGAGACGCTGCAGCGCAGCCTGCTGCCCGACCGCCTGCCGGTGATCAAGGGCCTGGTGCTGGCCCAGCGCTTCCGCTCGGGCAGCCGCCACGTCCAGGTCGGCGGCGACTGGTACGACGCCTTCGTGCTGCAGGACGGACGGGTCGCGGCGGTGGTCGGCGACGTCATGGGCAAGGGCGTCAAGGCCGCGGCCGGCATGGGCCGCATCCGCAACGCCATGCGGGCGCTGGCGCTGACCAATCCGCCGCCCGCGGCCGTGCTCACCGGGCTCGACCGCGTCTTCGAGGCCACCGAGGAGGAGGAGCAGGTCACCACGCTGGCCTACATGGTCGTCGAGCCGGTCACGGGCGAGGGCACGCTGGCGCTGGCGGGACACCCGCCGCCCGTCCTGGTCTCCCCGCAGGGCACCGCGATCCTGAGCGACGGCGAGCCCGGCACCCCGCTAGGCTGGCCGACCAGCCGCAGGCAGTTCCGGTTCGTGGTGCCACCCGGCCATACCGCCGTGCTCTACTCCGACGGCCTCGTGGAGAACAGGAAGCGCGGATTGGACGCCGGTTTGGCAGAGCTTTGCAGTGTTGTGACTGAAGCGCCGCCTGAGGTGGTGAGTAGTCCGCATATGCTGCTGGACTTCCTGGTTGACCGGATGTTGTCTGGATATGAACAGGATGATGACGTTACTGCACTCGCAATTCACGTCCCGCCAGCCACGAAGAGTGACTGAATGAAACAGTCATAACGGTTGCTTTCGGGTATCAGTGCCTCGCTTACGTACGCACTACTGTCTCGGTCGGCCTAGGGTGGAGGTCAACCGCCGGGAGGTGGCCGTATGGAGTGCGGGGTCGTGCCAGAATGCTGTGCAGGTCCGTCGCGGTCCGCACGGCCTCACCGATCTCCGAGAGAGGCAACAGCCCCCCAGCGGGCATCTGGGTCCATTGTCGCCACGCGTTCGTTCGAGAGGTGTTCGTGTCGCCTGCAAGTTCGACTCGCTCGAAGCCACAAGAGCTGAACGAGCCCGTCATTCAGCGACTGCTCGAGCGTGGGCGCTCGCAGGGTTTCCTCGAGTCTGAGGATGTCCGTCAGGCCTTCGAGGAGGCGGACATCCCCATGTCGCACGCCGCCGCGTTCTTGCGGAACCTCAGCAAAGAGGGCGTGACCGTGGTGGTGACCGCCGCGGATTCGGCTGCGCCGAAGAAGAAGTCTCGAGGTCCAGCAAAGCGTCAGACCGCCGCGCCAGTCAAGACCAAGGCTGCGGCGGCCGCCAAAGAGCAGCAGCCCGAGACCGTGACCGCGGTCGTCGGCACCACTGAAGCCGAGCCGGCCGCCAAGAAGGCGGCCCCTGCCAAGAAGGCCGCTCCGGCGGCCAAGAAGGCCGCGGCTCCCGCCGCCGCCAAGAAGGCCGAGCCGAAGAGCGCTGGGCCTGCCGACACCAAGCCGAAGGCGGCCGATTCCAAGGCCGACTCGGACGACGACGACCTCGAGCTCGACGGCGACGTGGTGCTGGAAGACCTCGAAGACCTCGACGTCGAAGACATCGTGGCCGAGGACGACAGCGAAGCGGACGGCGAGTCCGACTCCGACGACGACTCCGAAGACGAGGCCAAGCCCGCCCAGGTGGTCGTCGAAAAGACCGAGGACGAAGTCCTCATCCTCTCCGACGACGACGATGACGCCCCGGTCGCGCAGGTCGCCGCCGCCGGCGCCACAGCCGACCCGGTGAAGGACTACCTCAAGCAGATCGGCAAGGTCCCCCTGCTCAACGCCGAGCAGGAGGTCGAGCTGGCCAAGCGCATCGAGGCGGGCCTGTTCGCCGAGGAGCAGCTCGGCGGCGGCGAGACCGACTCCCTGCCGGTCGACGTCAAGGCCGAGCTGGAGTGGATCGCCGAGGACGGCCGCCGCGCGAAGAACCACCTGCTGGAGGCCAACCTCCGACTCGTGGTCTCGCTGGCCAAGCGCTACACCGGCCGCGGCATGCTCTTCCTCGACCTGATCCAGGAAGGCAACCTGGGCCTGATCAGGGCCGTCGAGAAGTTCGACTACACCAAGGGCTACAAGTTCTCCACCTACGCCACGTGGTGGATCCGGCAGGCGATCACGCGTGCCATGGCCGACCAGGCGCGGACCATCCGCATCCCGGTCCACATGGTCGAAGTGATCAACAAGCTGGCCCGCGTCCAGCGGCAGATGCTGCAGGACCTCGGCCGTGAGCCCACGCCGGAAGAGCTCGCCCGTGAGCTGGACATGACGCCCGAGAAGGTCGTCGAGGTCCAGAAGTACGGGCGCGAGCCCATCTCGCTCCACACCCCGCTGGGTGAGGAGGGCGACAGCGAGTTCGGCGACCTCATCGAGGACTCCGAGGCCATCGTCCCTGCCGACGCCGTCAGCTTCACGCTGCTCCAGGAGCAGCTGCACTCCGTTCTCGACACGTTGTCGGAGCGGGAGGCGGGCGTCGTCTCGATGCGCTTCGGGCTCACCGACGGTCAGCCGAAGACCCTCGACGAGATCGGCAAGGTTTACGGGGTCACCCGTGAGCGCATCCGCCAGATCGAGTCGAAGACGATGTCCAAGCTGCGTCACCCGTCCCGGTCCCAGGTGCTGCGCGACTACCTGGACTGACCTGGCTGTTTCGAACGAGCCCCGTGCGGGATTCCGCACGGGGCTCGTTCGCGTCACAGGCCGCGCGTCACAGGGCGACGTCGAGTGTCCAGGGGCGGTTGGGGCGCGGCGGTGCGGCGAGCTCGACGGCGTAGCCGCGGTCGGTCAGGTGTTTGGCCAGCTCGTCGGGGGTGGCAGGGTCGGCGCCCGACTCCAGCAGGGCCCGGGCGATCTCGCCGCGCGTGGCCTTGGCCATGTGGCTGACCACCTTGCCGTCGCGGAACACGCGTACCGTGACGGCCCGGTCGCCGGGCTGCCACGCGGCCGCGTACGTGGCCGAACGCAGGTCCACCACCAGCCCCGGCAGGCGGTCGAGCTGCCTGGCCAGCAACGGACGCCAGAACGCCGCCAGCCCGCCGAGCGGGGGCAGGCTGACGTCCATCGACAGGCGGTAGGGCGGGATGCGGTCGGTGATCCGTACGACGCCCCACAGGCCCGAGAAGATCAGCACCGTCTCCTCGGCCCGGCTCCGCGCATCGGCGCCCAGCGTGCCGAGGCCGAGGCTGTCGTAGAGGACGCCGGTGTAGAGCTCGGCGGCGGGGAGCGAGGGGGCCGTCTTGAGCGCGGCGTTCTTGACGAGCTCGCCTTTGAGCCCCGGGGTGAGGCCGAGGACCTCCAGGGCGTCGCGCCGCTTGGAGGCCCGGATGAGCGCGTTCAGCACCCGGGTGCGGGGCTTGCCGAGAGCGGGGAAGGACAGGTCACCGACGGGCGGGCCGCTGCCCTCCGACGCCTTGCCTTCAGACGGCGGCAGCAGAATCAACACCGTGCCAGGTTATTGCTCCCCGGCCACCGACCGTGGCCGGGCTCCGTCGCGGGGGTGACCGTGTGTGACGGGTTTGTTCTTCTGTTACGGCGGTGCCGGGTGGGCACCATCCACCGACCGTGGCTGGGCTCTGTCCAGGGAGACGCTCACCAGGTGGAGCCGCCGCACCACCGCTACGGCGCCCTCTGGGCCGCCTCCTTCGCTTGCCGGCGACCATCTCCTCCGGCGCCTCAGTGGCGGACGCTTCACAGCCCTTCAGGGATGGCCGCCTTCACAGGCCCTCAGCGGGGGGCTCCTCGATTATGCGAAGATCATCGTCCATTCACCCACCGATGATCTGAGAGGCCATCACGTGGATGCCGGACGGCCTTCGACCGACGAGGTGTTCGGGCACTATCAACGGCTGGTCAGCGAGCCAGAGTTGGATGTGGCGGCGTGCTGGGCGGTCGTGGTTCCCGACGACGGCGTGGGCTCTCTCACCTTGTCCGAAGTGAGCGCACGGCTGGGCGGAGGGACCAGCTATGAACTGCACGAAGTGGCGAAGCCCCACTTCGTCAACCTCCCCTTGTGCCGTCCAGGCCCGTGCGCGGTCGTGGACCGATCCGGTGCGACGGTCGTCTTGTACGGGTTCGAGGATCTCGGGTACCCGAGCGGAGCGCTCCGGCGGCTGGCGTCGCATGCCCGGGTCTACAGCGCCTGGTGGAACGTCAACTTCGTGAACCGCCTGTCCCTCACCGTGAACGGCGAAGTCCTTGTATCGATCAACGGACTGTTCCCGGGACGTCCTGAGGATCACCCGAACCTGGCGTCATGGCCCGAACTGACGGCGATGGGCGAGTTCTTCCTCGACTACGTGGACGAAGAGTTCACGGGGAGAGACGACAACTGGGACTGGAGGGCAGGTTTCCTTACGGCCATCGAACTGGCCACAGGGGTGAGGCTGGACCGACAGTGGCTGGACGTGGAACATCCCTATCTGGTCTTCTCGGGCCCCATCGCAGGGTGAGGCACATCAGGAGACGAGACCTCGCCAGCAGATGATTGCGGCGGTCACATCCATGAACGCCTCATGGATGCCGTCGCGGATCACCTGGCGGACGCGCAGGCGGCCGAACCCCGTGCAGCAGCGCGATCGCCTGCTCGATCACCCACCGATGTGTACCCAGGCCGGAGCCGTGCTCGGTACCCCGGCGGGTGATGACCGGCTTGACCGCGGTACTTGTCGTGGTCGTATCCCCGGTCTGCGTACAACTCCCCGAGTCGCCGGCGGGGCCCACCCACGCACCGGTGGGATCGACCGGAGCAGCGGCATGACCTGGGTGACGTCGTTGCGATTGTCGCCGGTCAGGGCGAGGGGGAAGCCGTTGCCGTCGGCGATGACGTGGTGCCGGGAGCCCGTCTTCCCTCGGTCGACCGGGCTCGGACCCGTTTCGGACCGCCCTTCAGCGCCCGGATGTGGAGCTGTCGATCACCGCGTTGGCCCAGTCCATCCGGTCGGGGGCGTGCCATTCCGCCGACAGCAGATGGTTCCTTCTGCCACACCCCGGCGGCGTGCCAGTCCCGCAACGGGCGCCAACAGGTCATCCCTGAACGGAAGCCCGACTCCTGCGGCAGGAATTCCCAGGCGATCCCGGTGTAGAGCACGAACAAGTTGCCCGACAGCACCTTGCGGTCGTCCAGGCGCTTACGTCCCGGATGATCGGCACGGCGGAGGCCACCGGCAACAGCGGTGGATTCGAGCCCACAACTCATCCGGCACGATCCATGGCACTCCAGGCCCTTGCTCACGCCGTGATCAACCCGGAGACGATCAACAGCCTTCCTAGATCATTTCGCAGGAGTTCTTGCACGCCATTCCGCGTAATTGCGCCCCGTAACCAGCCCAAAGCCGCACATCACCCTGGACGTAACACCACAGGCTTTGTCGCACGCCCGGCCGCGCCGGGCTGGGGAGAAGCCACCGCGCCCTGCCTCGGGCCGTAGCGTTGCACCCTGGCCCCGGTTGCGCTGTACCTGCCTTGGGTGGTCGTGCTGCACCTTGTCCCTGGGCGGTCGCGGCTGCCTGCTCACCGGTGCTCTCGTCTCTACGTGGA
>NZ_SMKQ01000145.1 GCF_004348995.1 Nonomuraea terrae | reverse complement strand
GACACGGACGCACTGGCGGTGGTGCCCGACGGGGTGGACCTGGCGACGGCGGCCGCCCTGCCGATGGCCGGCCTCACGGCGCTGCGCTCGCTGCGCGCCTCCGGGGCAGGACCCGGCTCCCGCGTGCTGGTCACCGGCGCCTCGGGCGCGGTTGGCCGCCTCGCCGTCCAACTGGCCGCCCGCGCGGGCGCGTACGTCATCGCCTCCGTGAGCACCCCGGAACGCACCGGCCGCGTCCCACACGGAGGGACCGCGACCCGCTCCGCCCATGCCGCCCGCGTGGACAGCGGACGGGCGGCACGTCACGAGTCCGCCGCGTCCCGGGGAGGGCGTGTGGAGGTGGTGGTCGGGGTGGAGAAGGCCGGGCCGGTGGATGTCGTCATCGATGTCGTGGGCGGGCCGGTTCTGGTGGCGGCGTGGGGGTTGTTGAAGCCGGGCGGGAATCTGCAGAGTGTCGGATGGGCGGCCGGCAAGGCCGCCGTGTTCCCGCCTGACTCGACGTTCGCCCTCGGCGAGGCGAGGACGCTCAGCTCCTTCGGCGACGTCGCCTCTCCCGCCGCCGACCTGGCCCACCTGCTCTCCCTCGTGGCGGCGGGCGAGCTGGACGTCGAGGTCGGGTGGCGCGGTCCCTGGGAACGCCTCGGCGAGGCCGCCGCCGCGCAGCTCGACCGGGAGATCACCGGCAAGGTCGTCCTGGACGTCACCCACCGACGGGCATGACGGCGACGAAACCGGTCTGTAACTCCTTGTGTCCTGTCCGGAAATGGTCTAGACGTAGACCAAATGGAGCGTCCTCCACCCCCCAGGGAGACCTCAATGACCACTGACGAGGATTCCAGGCGACTCGCCGAGCTCGGTTACAAGCAGGAGCTGGCCCGCACCTGGAGCGGTTTCTCCAACTTCGCCATCTCGTTCTCGATCATCTCGATCCTGGCCGGCTGTTTCACCACGTTCGGGCAGGCCTGGAACAACGGCGGCCCCGTCGCCATCTCGTGGGGCTGGCCGCTGATCTCCGTGTTCATCCTGATCATCGGTTTCTGCATGTCGGAGCTGGTGTCGGCGTACCCGACGGCGGGCGGCATCTACTGGTGGGCCGCCAAGCTGGGCAAGCCGATCCACGGCTGGTTCACCGGCTGGCTCAACCTGATCGGTCTCATCGCCGTCACCGCATCGGTCGACTACGGCTGCGCGACGTTCCTCAACATCACGCTCACCCGGCTGACCGGCG
Organism: Nonomuraea terrae; assembly: GCF_004348995.1. GTDB lineage: Bacteria > Actinomycetota > Actinomycetes > Streptosporangiales > Streptosporangiaceae > Nonomuraea > Nonomuraea terrae. The sequence goes on along the minus strand of NZ_SMKQ01000145.1, from coordinate 22,081 downwards.
GCGCCTGGGAGGGCACGCTGTCCCAGACGTTCCTGCTGTTCGTGATCATCCTCGCGCTGCACGCGCTGATCAACGTGTACAGCCACAGGCTGATCTCCGTTCTGCAGAACGTGAGCGTCTGGTGGCACGTCGCGGGCGCCGCGATCGTGGTCGCCATCCTGGTCTTCGCCCCCGACAGCCACCAGTCGCCCGGGTTCGTCTTCGGCGGCACGATCAACAACTCCGGCTTCGGCGACGGCTCCGACGGCCTGCCCTTCTGGTTCTACGTGCTGCCGCTCGGCTTCCTGCTCACCCAGTACACGATCACCGGCTTCGACGCCTGCGCGCACGTGTCGGAGGAGACCCAGGGCGCGGCGAAGAGCGCGGCCCGCGGCCTGTGGCAGTCGATCTTCTACTCGGCCATCGGCGGCTGGATCGTGTTGCTGTCGTTCCTGTTCGCCGCCACCGACGTCGAGGCGATCAACGCGGACGGCGGCTTCGTCGGAGCGATCTTCGAGACCGCGCTGTCGTCGCCGCTCGCCACCGCGATCTTCGCGATCTCCACGATCGGCCAGTTCTTCTGCGGGATGAGCTGCGTGACGTCGATGTCGCGGATGACGTACGCGTTCTCCCGCGACGGCGCGGTGCCGGGCTGGCGGCTGTGGGCGAAGGTCGACCGCAACCGGACGCCCGTGAACGCGATCGTCGCCGGCTGCGTCGCCGCCGCCCTGCTGACCCTGCCCGCGCTCTACGCCCCTCCCGGGCACACCACGCCGGTCGCGTTCTACGCCGTCGTGTCGATCGCGGTCATCGGCCTCTACCTGGCGTTCTTCATCCCGATCTGGCTGCGGCTGCGCATGGGCGACGCCTTCCAGCCCGGCCCGTGGACGCTCGGCAAGAAGTACAAGGTGATGTGCTGGATCGCGTGCGTCGAGATCGCCGTCGTGTCGATCTACTTCGTGATGCCGTTCTCGCCGGCCGGCGTGCCGGGCAACCCCGACTTCACCTGGACGTCGGTCAACTACGCGCCGATCGCGGTCGGCGTCGTGCTGATCGGGATCGCGTTGTGGTGGCGGTTGTCGGCGCGGAAGTGGTTCGCCGGCCCCCGCCGCACCATCGACGAGGAGGTCCCCGCTCCCTGAGCCCGACGCGCGGGTACGGCTCCGCACGGGCCGTACCCGCCCTCCGGCCTGCTAGCTTGCCGCCATGGCCACCCTCTGCGACAACGAGTCACCAGAGCCCGCCACGGAGCCGGACCCGCCGAACGCCGAGATCGTCGCCCGGCTGAAGGCGCGCGACCGCTCCGGCGGGCCGTCGGCCGCCGACATCGTCCGGGCCGTCCACGAGGGCAGCCGATGATCATCATCGACTCGTCCGCGATGGTCGAGGCCCTGACGGGACACGACGCGGACGCCGAGCTGATCGACGCCCTGCGGACCGGCCTGCACGCCCCCCACCTGCTCGACGTCGAGGTGCTCTCGACGCTGCGGGGGCTCGTGCTCGGCGGCAAGCTCGGCGCGACGGCGGCCGAGCAGGCGCGCGCCGACTACCTCGCGCTGGAGATCACCCGCCATGGGGCGATGGGGATCGCCGAGCGCATCTGGGAGCTGCGGCACAACTACACCGCCTCCGACGCCTCCTACCTGGCGCTGGCCGAGGCGCTCGACGTACCGCTCTACACCTGCGACGGCAAGCTCGACAGCGGCGGGCACGCCGCCGACGTGCAAATCTTCCCCCGCAGCTGATCGCTCAGGACGCTTCGAAGGCCGCCGCGACGACCTGCCGCACCTCGTCCATCGAGGCCGTGCCGAGCTCGCGCTTGAGCGAGGTCATGTCGACGTCGGGCATGCCGCAGGCGACCGCCCAGTTCCACGGCGTCATGTCGCCGTCGACGTTGAGCGCGAACCCGTGGCTGGTGACGCCCCGGCTCTGCCGCATCCCGATAGAGATGATCTTGCGCCCGGTCTCGGCCGTCCACACGCCGGTCAGCAGCTCGGAGCCGGGCGGGGTGTCGCGGCGCTCGGCCGGCAGCCCCAGCTTGCCCAGCGCCTCCACCAGCCGCAGCTCGACCTCGCGTACGTAGTCGACGATGCGCTCCGCCTCGTCCAGCTTGACGATGAGGTAGCCGACGAGCTGGCCGGGGCCGTGGTAGGTGAGCTGACCGCCACGGCCCGTCTCCATCACGGGGATGCCGCGCGAGGGGTCGGGCAGGTGGGCCAGCGGAGTGCGGCGCCCGATCGTGTAGACGGGCGGATGGCTGAGCAGCCAGAGCGTGTCCGGCCGCTCCTCCTGTTGGCGCTGCCCGACGAGGTCGGACATGCGCTCCATCGCCTTGTCGTAATCGACGAGCTCATCCTGGATGAGCGTCAGCGGCCTTGCCCTCATTCTTCAGAGGATATGCCGCCTGCCGAATGCGGGCGCACGAGGGCCGGGAGGGCGCGCGCGGCGCCCTCCGCGACGGCCTCACGCCGTGCGGTAGCCCTTCGGCTGCTCCGGGACGAGGATCCACATCGCGACGTAGACGACCCACAGCGGCCCCGGGATGAGCGACAGGATCAGCCAGAGGATGCGGACGAGGGTGGGCGGCAGGCCCAGCTTGTCGGCGATGCCACCGCAGACCCCGGCGATGATCCTGTGCTCTCGTGAGCGGTACATGGTCTCCTCCGTGTTCGGCGTTCTATCGGTTCAACGGACGGCCGGGGCGGCAGACTCCCGTCAGGAACCCTGAGAAAACCCTGTAAGGGTCAGCCACTCATGTGCCATGCCCAGATGACGCCTGGTCAGTCCCTCGACCGGGTCCACGTGGACGAGGAGAAAGGAGTCGAGACCCTGACGCACCCTGAGATACTCCTCGTCCTGCGCCCACACCTGGTCGTCGAACCAGACGAACGGCCGGCGCCCCACGTACGCCGCCACGTGCCGGGTCTTGAACATCTCGCCGTGCTCACTCGGCACGACCGGGGTCATCGGGATGACGGGGAGCGCCGGCAGGCCGATGCGCGGGCCGATCCAGTCGTTGGCGTGCTCCTCCCAGGTGGTGGCCCAGACGAGCTCGGCTCCCGTCGACACGGCCAGGTCGAGCAGCCGGCGGCCGTGCCGGGCGTCGAGGCGCACGGTGTAGAGGACTCCGTCGACCGTGCAGCGGTACGGCCGGAACTCCGGCGCCGGCCGCCCCATCGGGTTCAGCACGCCGTCCACGTCGAGCAGGATCAGGGGTCTCACCGTACGGCTCCGGCCCGGTGTTCCTGCGGGCTGACGCCGCGCACGCGTTTGAAGGCCGCGCTGAGCGCGAACGGGCTGCCGTACCCGACCTTCCTGGCGACGGAGCCGATCGTGGCGTCGGGCTCGCGCAGCAGGTCGGCGGCCAGGGCCAGGCGCCAGTCGGTGAGGAACGCCATCGGCGGCTCGCCGACCAGCTCGGTGAAGCGCCGGGCCAGCGACGCCCGCGACACACCGACCTCGGCGGCCAGGGACGCGACCGTCCACGCGTGGGAGGGGTTGTTCTGCAACATGCGCATGGCCTTGCCCACCACGGGGTCGCTCATCGCGCGGTACCAGCCGGGCGCATGGTGGGTGGCGAAGTACGTCCGCAGCACGGCGATGAGCAGCAGGTCGAGCAGCCGGTCGAGGACGGCCTCCTGGCCGGGCTCGTCCTTGACGATCTCGGCGCCGAGCAGCTCGATGACCGGGCCGCCGGGCTGCACGATGAGCGGCGGCAGGGTGTCGAGCAGCCGCCTGCTGACCGCGCCCTCCATGGTGTAGGTGCCGCAGAGCAGCACGGTGTCGCCGTCAGGGTCGTTCCCCCACGTCCGCACGCCGAGGTCCATGGACTCGTAGACGGACTCGCCGTCGAGGGTGGTGCAGCGCTGGCCGGGGTGGATGACGATCTGCGGCGGGGTCGCGGGGTCGTCGGCCACGGTGTACGGCTCGGGCCCCCGGATGACCGCGACCTCGCCGGGCCGCATCCTGACCGGCTCACCGCCGTCGGGCATCACCCACGCCTCGCCGCGGACGAGCGCGGTCACCGCCAGCGGCGCCTCGTCCTGGATGCGCAGCGACCACGGCGGGTCGAGGACCGAACGCAGCAGGAAGGCGCCGCGGGCTCGCGGGCCGTCGAGCAGGGCCGCGAGCTGATCCATGCGCTAGACGATCGCATATGCGTACGCGCTTCTCAACCATGGAGAGTCTTATCGTTATCGGGCCTTACTAGAGGCATGACGATTCTGGTGCTGGGCGGCACGGGCAAGACCGGCCGCCGCATAGCCGACCGCCTCACCTCTCTCGGCCTCCCCGTACGCGTCCGGTCCCGCTCGACCGGCTTCGACTGGCGCGACCGCTCCACGTGGGCGGCCTCGCTCGACGGAGTCACGGCCGTCTACCTGTCCTACCATCCCGACCTCGCCTTCCCCGGCGCGTACGACGACGTCAAGGCGTTCACGGAGCTGGCCGTGCGGAGCGGTGCGCGGCGGCTGGTGCTGCTGTCGGGGCGCGGCGAGCCGGAGGCGCAGGCCAGCGAGCGCACGGTGCGGGAGTCGGGCGCGGAGTGGACGATCCTGCGCTGCTCCTGGTTCATGCAGAACCTCAGCGAGGACTTCCTGCTCGGCCAGGTGCTGGCGGGGGTCATCGCGCTGCCGGCCCAGGACGTGCCGGAGCCGTTCGTGGACGTGGAGGACATCGCCGACGCCGCCGTGGCCGCGTTCACCGAGGACGGCCACGCCGGCCGCATGTACGAGCTGACCGGCCCGCGGCTGCTGACCTTCCGTGACGTGGCGCGGGAGCTGTCGCGGGCCACCGGACGGGAGATCGCCTTCACCCCTGTCACCCCGGAGGAGTACGTGGCGGCGGCGGTCGCCGACGGCCTGCCGCAGGAGGCGGCGGAGAACCTGTCCGCGCTGTTCGCCGAGACCCTGGACGGCCGCAACGCCTTCGTGGCCGACGGCGTGCGGGAGGCGCTCGGCCGGCCGGCCCGCGACTTCGCCGACTACGCCAGGGCCCACGCCCATCTCTGGAAGCCCTAGAGGAGCGCCTGCCGCAGCTGGGACGACAGCCAGGCGACGAAGGCGTCGGGGGGCCAGCCGCAGCCGGTCACCAGGGCGGCGTAGTGGGCGGGGTCGTTGTAGAACCACACCACGTCGATCGCCCGGTCGGTCTCGACGGCGAGCGGCCCCAGCGAGGTCAGGCGTTCGACGACCATGCGGGCGCCCGCGCGCCGGTTGCCCACCATGGTCTGCCAGAGCTCGGCCGCCTCGGGGGCGGCGTCGGCGGCGCGCCGCACCGTCTCGAAGACCTGGGCGGCCCGCGCGCCGATCAGCTCGGCCACCCGCGCGTACGCGTCGAGGACCGCCTCCTGGCCGGCGGCCTCGAAGACGGGACGGAACCACGGGCGCTCGGCCACCGGCACCGGCTCGTCGTCGCCGGCCAGCGCCTCGTCGACCACCTGGTGGAGCAGGGCCGCCTTGGAGCCGAACGCGGCGAAGACCGTGGGCCGCGCCACGCCGGCGGCGGCGGCCACGTCGGCGAGCGAGGTGGCGGCGTAACCGCGGGCGACGAACAGCTCCCTGGCCGCCGTCACGACGGCCTGACGCGTGCGGCGCGCGCTCTCCTCGCGCAGCGGCGACCGGTAGCGCCGCCTGGCGGGGCCTCCCTTGACATCGCTCACCGTTCAAAGATACTGGCAGCATGTCCAACATACCGCTGTCTATCGAATAGAAGGTGATCTGACGATGTCACGCCCGTACGTGCTGGGCCGCGACGAGGGTGAGGCCATCTGGTTCCTCGGCAACCTCGTCACCGTCAAGGTCGCCGGTGAGCACACCTCCGGCCGTCTGTCGCTGAGCGAGTTCGTCAACCCGCCGGGCTTCGCGCCGCCGCTGCACCGCCACCTCGACGCCGACGAGATCTCGTACGTGATCTCGGGCACCGCCCGCTACATGTGCGGCGGCGAGACCTTCACCGCCGGCCCCGGCGACGTCGTGCTGCTGCCGGTCGGGCTGCCGCACACGTTCACCGTCGGGCCGGACGAGCCGATGCGCTCCCTCGTCATCACCACGCCCGCCGGGTTCGAGCGTTTCGTCGCCGACGTCGGCGAGCCGGCCGTGGAACGCCGCCTGCCCGACCCCGGCCCCATCGACGTGGCGGCGCTCGCCGAGGCGCATGCGCGGCACGCGATCGAACTGCTCGGCCCGCCGGGGGCGACGCCGTAGCGCTACTCCCGCAGGGCGGTGAGCAGGGCGAGCGGGGTCGCGGCCGCCCACGCCTGCGGGGAGGAGGCGTGCGGATAGGGCACCGGATCGGGGTGTTCGTCGTCGCCGTACCCGGCGATGACCTCCGGCAGCCGCCAGTCGTGGTGGGCAGCCGCCCTGATCAGCCCCTTGGCGACCGTGGCGGCCTGCTCGGTCAGTCCGCAGCGGGCCAGCCCCAGCACGATCACGGCGTTGTCGTGCGGCCAGATCGTGCCCCGGTGGTAGGACAGCGGGTGGTAGGGAGCCTGTCCGGCGGCGAGCGTGCGGATGCCGAAGCCGGAGAAGAAATCCTTCTGCAGCAGCCGGTCGCCCACCATCCGCTCCTCGCCGGGGTCGAGGATGCCCGACCACAGCAGGTGCCCGGCGTCGGAGGCGAGCGCGTCGACCTGCCGGTTCCGCCCGTCCAGCGCGAGCGCGGGGAAGGCCGCTCCCGGCATCCAGAAGTCGCGGCGGAAGCGGGCCCGCAGGTCGGCCGCGGCCTCCTCCAGCCGGTCGGCCTCGCGCGGGTCCCGCCACACCTCGCGGGCGAGCCGCGCCGTACGCATCAGGGCGTCGTAGACGTAGCCCTGCACCTCGCCGACCGCCAGGTCGCCCTCAGCCTGGGCGCCGTCGGAGAAGCAGATCGCGCCGGCGGAGTCCTTCCAGTTCTGGTTCACCAGGCCGCCGCGCGCCTCGTCGGAGGTGTAGCGCAGGTAACCGCTGGTGCCGAGGCCGCCGTCGCGGAACATCCACTCCACGGCCGCGCGCGCCTGCGGCTCCAGGCGCTCGGCCAGGCGCCGGTCGCCGGTGGCCGTGCGGTGCGCGTCCAGCAGCACCAGGAAGAGCGGGGTGGCGTCGACGCTGCCGTAGTAGCGGCCGTAGGGCACCTGGCCGAAGTGGGCGAGCTCGCCGTGGCGCACCTCGTGCACGATCTTCCCCGGCTGCTCCAGGCGGGCGTCGTCGTAGCGGGTGCCCTGGGCGGCCGCGAGCGCCGGCAGGACGGCGGCGGCCAGCTCCGGCCGGTACGGCAGGGCGAAGAGCGAGGTCAGCAGGGAGTCGCGGCCGAAGAGCGCCAGGAACCACGGGATGCCCGCCCCCGGCAGGCGCAGTTCCTCGCCGCCGGGCCCCGCGGCGGGGATGAGCAGCCGTGTCAGGTCGGCCAGGCCCTGCTCGCAGGCGCGGGCCAGCTCCGGCCACGACGTGAGGTCACACGGGCGGGGCCGCGCCCCGGTGAACGCGCGCGCCTCGGCCTCCTGGCGGCCGCGCACGGCGCCGGGCGGCCCGGGCGGGGCCGGCTCCTGCGTGCCTGACGGGATGGCGAGGACGGTGAGCGCGAGGTCGGCCGCGCCGTGGGCGGGCAGGGTGAACGTCCACGACAGCACCTGTGCGGTGCCGTCTTCGCCGGCCGGCCGGACGCGGTCCGGCGCGGGCACGGCGCCGACCGTGGTCCGCGAGAGCCAGCTCTCGCCTCGCCGGTAGTGGAAGGCGACCCCGTCCGTGGTGGGCTGGACCGTGCGGACCGCATCTGGTTTGTCGTACGTACGGTGGTCGGCGCGCAGCTCGAACTGGTCGGCGAAGTCGGCGTCCACGTGCAGTTCGAGCTGCACGACGGTGGGCTCGCCCAGGTTGCCGACCAGGCGGATGTGCTCGGTCAGCGCGCCCTCCGCCACGGCCTGACGCCGGAAGACGGTGTACGCGGGCGGCCGGTCGCGGGTGCCGGCCGGGGCCAGGACGCAGCCGTCGGCGGCGGAGGTCAGCAGGGGCGGCGCCATGCCGTCCACGGTCAGCAGCCACCGGCTCAGGTGACGTCCGTCGCGGATGAACAGGCCGTCGGTCGAGGCGCCGTTCAGCCCGCGGATGTCGCCGTCGGCGGTCGTGACGGCGAAGGTCCCCCCGCCGACCAGCAGCCGGCTCACCGGGCCGCATCCTGTGCGACGGGGGCGTGCAGCAGGTCGAGCGCCAGGGCGGCGGTCCAGCTGAAACGCAGGATGCCGCGCGCGTCGCCGGTGTACGGCTCCAGGTACTCCGCGAACTCGGAGCGGTGGGCCGAGGTCAGGAACTGCTCGCGCAGCAGGCCGGCCGCCTCCTCCTCGCCCTGCGCGGCCAGGCCACGATGGACGAGCCAGGCGGTGTTGAACCAGCTGGGGCCCCGCCAGTAGCGGTTGCCGTCGAACTCAGGGGCGGTCAGATCGTAACTGGGCACAAGATGCACCCTTCCCAACCCGAAGCGCGGTCCATGCAACGTACGCGCGAGAGCTTTGCCGATGGTCGCCGGCAGACCCGGCACGACCAACGGGATCAACCCGGACACACTGTGACCGGCGATGGCGGCGCCGGTCACCAGGTCGCGGGCGTGGAAGATCGCGTCCACCGGGTCCCACAGACGGCCGATCAGGGCGGCGGTCGCCGCCTCGGCCCGCCGCCGGTGCGGGCCCGCGTCCGCGCCGACCGCCTCGGCGATGTCGGCGAGGGCGTACTCGGAGGCGATGAGCAGGGCGTTGAAGGACGGGTCCTCGATGGCGAAGGCGTGCGGCGTGCGCGCGTCGTCGTAGCCGTGGTCGCGGTAGGTAGTGGCCAGGCGTACGTACCGCGCGTAGTCGAGGTCGGTGGGACGGTCGGCGGCGGAGCCGTGGCGCAGGTCGGCCCGGACGAAGGAGCCCATGGGCGCGGGCTCGATCCGGGCCAGGGCGGCGTCCCAGCACGGGCTGTTGTCCAGCCCCGGCTCCCAGGGATGCACGACCGAGGCGAGCCCGCCGCCGCCCAGGTCACGGGCGCCGCCCAGGTAGCGGTGCCAGGCCGCCAGCCGCGGGTACACGCGCGGCAGGAAGCCCCGGCGGCGCGACTCGGCGGGATCCGCCGCGTGCACCAGCCAGGCGGCCAGGGCGTGCACGGGCGGCTGGACGATCCCGGACGTCTGGATGAACGGAGACGCTCCGGCCGCCCGGCCGGCGGTGGCCGAGCGCCAGAAGTCCGGGCCGGGGAAGTAGGCGCCGTCCGGCACGGACGGGTTGAACACGATGTGCGGGATGCGACCGTCGCCCCACTGCGCGCTCAGCAGCGTCTCGAGCTCGCGCTGCGCCCGGCGCGGCGAGACGTGCCGCAGGCCCAGGGCGATGAACGCCGAATCCCAGCTCCACTGGTGCGGATACAGCGCGCGGGAGGGAACGGTCGCCGCTCCCGTCCAGTTGCCGAGCAGCACCTGGGTCGCGCTCCTGCGCAGGGAGTCACAGGGGGCGGTGGCGGTCGTCTCGGCGAACGTCGTCATCCCGCGACTCGGCGCAGGAAGGACGGGATCGACCGGACGGCCTCCACCGGGTCTCCGGTGAGCCGGCACTCGACGGCCAGGTAACCGTCGTAACCGGTCGCGTCCAGTGCGCTCAGCCAGGCGGCCCACTCCAGGTGGCCGGCTCCGGGCTGGAACCGGTTGGAGTCGCTCACCTGGGCGTGGCCGATCAGCGGCCCGGCCTCGAGGATGGCGGCCGGCGGGTCGGCCTCCTCGATGTTCATGTGGTAGCTGTCGATGCCGATGCGGACGGAGTCCAGGCCGACCTCGCGGATCAGGTCGGCGGCCTGCGCCAGCCGGTTGACCATGTGGTCCTCGTAGCGGTTGAGCGGTTCGAGGAAGAGCGCGACGCCTTCCTTGCGGGCGTGCTCGCCGAGCTCGGTGAGCCCTTCCAGCAGCACCTCCCGGTCGCGCTCCGCGCTGCGCGGCGGCTCGAACGGCGGCAGCCGCCGGGAGAACATCCCGTAGGACGCCGGAGTCTGGGCCCCCAGCCCGCCCAGCTCGCCGATGACCGACAGCTGCGACTTCATCTGCTCGATGGCGTCGCGGCGCAGCGCGTCGTCGAAGGCGCCGAAGAAGTGCGGCATCTCCACGCACACGGTGGGCATGACGACGCCGTCGGCCTGGGCCTTGCGCAGCTCGGGCAGCCGGTCGCGGAAGTGGAAGTCACCCTTGCCGCGCAGCTCGATGCCGTCGTAGCCGGCGCTCCGCGCGAACTCCCACTTGTCCTGGAGTGTCTCGCCGGGAAGCAGCTGCTCCTGGCAGGCGATCTTGAGCATGGTTCAGAACTCCAGCACGACCTGGAGCGCGTCGGCGGGGCGCTCATCCAGCAGGACGTAGGCCTCGGCCGCGTCGGCGACCGGCACCACATGACTCACCAGCGACTTCACGTCGATCAGGCCGTCCGCGACGAGCCGCAGGAAGCCCTGCTGGAGCCGTTCGACGCTCCAGCGGCCGACGAGTTGCGGCGGCACTCCGCCGATCTGCGAGCTGACGAGCTGGACGCGGTTGTGATGGAACTCGTCACCGAGTCGCAGCCCCACGCCGTCGCCCTGGTAGAAGCCGGAGGCGACGACCCGCCCGGCCACGGTGACCGCGCGCAGGGCTTCGTGCAGGGCCTGGTAGGAGCCGCTGATCTCGATGGCGGCGTCGGCGCCGCGTCCGCCGGTGGCCTCGCGGATCCGCTCGGCGACGGCGTCGGTGCGCGCGTTCAGCGTGCGGGCGGCGCCGTACTCGACGGCCTTGGTGAGGCGGGTCTCCAGGGCGTCGACGGCGGTGACGCGGGCGCCGTTCAGCTGCGCCAGCCGGGTGGTGAGCAGGCCGATCACGCCCTGGCCGAAGACGGCGACGTCCTCGCCGACGTGGATGTCGGCCGCGAGGACGGCGTTGTAGGCGATCGCGCCGACCCTGGCGAAGGCGCCCGCCAGCGGCGCCAGCGCCTCGGGGAGCGCGTGGCCGACCAGCCGTTCGGCGGGTACGACGGCCTCGCTGCGGTGCCCCCAGATGCCCCACACCACGGTGCCCGGCGCCGGCACGCCCGGAGTGTCCGCGAGCTCCGGCGAGACCTCCAGGACCTCGCCGACCTCGGAGTACCCCCAGCCCACCACCGGGTAGGCGATGCCCGGCCCGCCGTCGCGGAACAGCCGGGCCTCGGCGTCCCAGGTGCGGGTCAGGTAGGGGTTGGTCCCCCGGTAGGCGGTGAGTTCGGTGCCCGCCGAGATCCCGGAGTACAGCGTCCGGACGCGGAGATGCCCGGGCGGCAGTGGGACCGGTTCGGCGGTGGCGACCTCCACTTGGCGGGGGCCGGTGAATTGGACGACGCGTTCCACAGGAGCTCCGTGGGGTTGTTTTTGCTCGTGATCGACCCTATGTGTGGGGCTTTTGTCGAAGATAGCCGATACTTAGGTCTTGTCAACAGACTAAAGTGATGCTCTGATGCATCACACATGAAATATGAGGTGCAGTGAGGACGGTTCATACGCATGTGGCCTCGATGGTCGAGGGCCCTGGCGGCAGGTCTGACCGCCACGCTGGCAGCCGGCGTGCTGTCCGGATGTGGCGCGCAGGCGAAAAGTCAGCCCGATAACAAGATCACTGTCTGGAGTCTGGAGAACCTCACCCCGCGCATGGCGGCGACCGAGAAGATCGTCGCCGGCTTCGAGAAGGAGACCGGCGTCGAGGTGCGGCTCGTCGGCGTCGACGAGGGCCAGCTCCCCCAGCTGATCATGTCCGCGGCCGCCGCCGGGACGCTGCCCGACGTGATCGGCGGCGTGCCGCTCGCCCCGGTGTGGCAGATGTACACCAACGGGCTGCTCGACACCGCGGCCACGAAGAAGGTGGTCGACGCTCTCGGCCCCGGCACCTTCAACGCCAACGCGCTACGACTGACCGGCGACGGGTCCACCCGGCTCGGCGTGCCCAGCGACGCCTGGCTGCAGATCCTCGTCTACCGCAAGGACCTGTTCGCCAAGGCGGGGCTGCCCGTCCCCGACTCCTACGACGCCATGCTCAAGGCCGCCAAGACGCTGAACGCGGGCGGCGTCAGCGGCATCTCGCTCGCCACCGACCCCAGCGACGTCTTCACCCAGCAGAGCTTCGAGGACATCGCGCTGGCCGGCGGCTGCGAACTCGTCGGCGCCGACGGCGCCGTCGGCCTCGGCAGCCCGCAGTGCCGCTCCGCCTTCACCACGTACGACCAGCTCGCCTCCGACTACGGGGCCCCGGGCACCCAGAGCGTGGACTCCACCCGCGCCACCTACTTCGCCGGCCGATCCGCCATGATCGTCTGGTCCACCTTCCTGCTGGACGAGCTGGCGGGCCTGCGCGACGACGCCCTGCCGAGCTGCCCGCAGTGCGCCGGCAACCCCCGGTTCCTCTCCGACAACAGCGGGATCGTCACCGCGCTGAAGGGGCCGGGCGCCGCCGAGCCCGCGCAGTTCGGCGAGATCACCTCCTGGGTGATCAGCAGGACCGCCGAGACCGCGGCCGCACAGAAGTTCGTCGAGTACATGCTGAGCACCGGCTACGAGGGCTGGCTCGGCCTGGCCGCCGAGGGCAAGATCCCGGTTCGCGACGGCACGGCCGAGGAGCCCGACAAGTACCGCGAGGCCTGGCGGGCCGGCGTCATCGGGGTCGACACCAGGAAGCCCCTGCAGGCCGTCTACTCCGCCGACCTCCTCGACCAGCTCGCCTCCGGCGTCAGCAACATGCGGCGCTGGGGGATCACCCAGGGACAGGGCGCGCTGGTCGGCGCGACGCTCGGCGAGCTGCCGATCCCGAAGGCGGTCGGCGCCATGACCTCCGACCAGATCTCTCCCGCCGAGGCCGCACAGCAGGCCGGCGAGGAGGTCTCGGCCTTGCAGACGTCCCTCCGATGAACTCCTGCTGAGGAACAACCATGAGCACCCTGCGAAGTGCCGAGCAGCGACCCTCCACCCCGGCGATCCCGGAGAAGCCACCCGGCCGGCCCCGGCGCACGCCGACCCTGGCCCAGCGCGAGAACCGGACCGGCCTGGCGTTCGTGTCCCCCACGGTGCTGGTGGTCCTGGTCGTCGTGGTCCTGCCCATCGCCTGGACGGTGTTGCTCGCCTTCCAGCGCGCGCGGCTGGTCGACATCCAGACCATGAGCTTCCTGTCCGGCTGGACGTCGGAGAACTTCACCCAGGTCTTCGCCTCGGCCGGGTTCTGGTCCTCGCTGGGGACCACGCTCGTCTACACCGTGGGCGCCACCGCCGGCTCGATCGTCCTCGGGCTCGTCGCCGCCCTCGCCCTGCGCCGGCCGTTCCGCGGGCGGGCCCTGCTGCGCGGCTCGATGCTGCTGCCGTACGTCGCGCCCGTCGTGGCCGTGACGTTCGTCTGGGAGATCGCGCTCAGCCCGCAGTTCGGCATCGTCAACGAGTGGGGCGCCAGGCTGCTCGGCTGGGACAAGCCGATCGCCTTCCTGTCGACCCGGTCCCAGGAGATCTCGCTGCTCGGCTGGGACGTGCACGTGCCGCTCGCGCTGCTCGTCGTCATCGCCTTCGAGACCTGGCGCTACTTCCCGTTCGCCTTCCTGTTCCTGCTCGCCCGCCTTCAGGCCGTGCCCGCGGGGCTGGAGGAGGCCGCCACCGTGGACGGCGCCACACTCACCCAGCGCTTCCGGCACATCCTGCTGCCGCAGCTGCTGCCGGTGATCGCGCTGCTGTCGGTGCTGCGCTTCATCATGACGTTCAACAAGTTCGACGACGTCTACCTGCTCACCGGGGGCGGCTCCGGCACCGACGTCGTCGCCGTGCGCGTCTACGACTTCCTCACCGCCCGCTACGACGTGGGCGCGGCGTCCGCGCAGGCCCTGGTGCTGGCGCTGGTGCTGGCCGTGCTGCTCGGCATCTATTTCGCGTTCTTCGCCAAGAAGGCCCAGGAGGAGGAAGTATGAGCCGCGAACAGGCCGAACAGAGGATCTTCGGGGTCCTGCGCTGGGTGGTGATCGCCTTCCTCGCGGCGATCACGATCTTCCCCTTCTACTACATGGTGCTGCTGTCGGTGAAGTCCATCGACCAGTTGTTGCTGGCCCCCGGCAAGCTGTGGGTGAGCCTGTCGGAGTTCACCGTGAGCACGTACCAGAACGTGCTGCAGTCGACCGACGAAGGCGGCCAGGGCTTCCTGCGCATGCTGGCCAACTCGGGCGTCGTCGCGGTCATCACCGTGGCGCTGACCCTGCTGGCCTCCGTGCCGGGCGCCTACGCCGTCAGCCGGCTGAAGTTCTTCGGCGGACGCCACGTCAGCGCGCTGTTCCTCGCGTTGTACCTCTTCCCGTCCACGCTGCTGGCGGTGCCGCTGTTCGTGATCTTCGCCCGGATCGGGTTGCAGGGCAGCCTGATCGGGCTGGCCATCGTCTACATCGCGCAGACCGTGCCTGTCTCCATCTACATGCTGCGGAACTACTTCGTCACCATCCCCCGCAGCGTCGAGGAGGCCGCGGCGCTGGACGGCTGCTCGCAGCTGCGCATCCTGCGCAAGATCGTGCTGCCGCTCGCCGCGCCGTCCCTCGTGGCCACCGGCCTGTACGTGTTCATGATCGCCTGGAACGAGTTCCTGTTCGCCCTGCTGTTCCTGGCCGCCGAGCCCGGCAACTGGACGGTCTCGCTGGGCCTCTCCCAGCTCTCCAACGGCATCGAGGTGTCCAAGACGGTGCTGATGGCCGGCTCGGTCATCCTCACCATCCCCGTGGTACTTCTTTTTTACGCTGTTGAACGCCTCCTCACCGAAGGTCTCACCAGCGGCGCGGACAAGAGCTGAGGCAAGGAGAGGCATCCCCGATGGCATCCCCATGGAGCACAGCAGGCCACCTTCTGGAACTGATCCGCACCGGGCAGGCGACCACCCGGATCGAGCTCCAGCGCATGACCGGCCTGTCCCGCTCCACGGTCGGCCACCGGCTCGACCAGCTCTTCGCCGCCGGCTGGCTGCGCGACGTCCCGGGCGTGCAGTCGACCGGGGGGCGGCCGTCCGCCCAGCTGGAGTTCGACACGCGGCACGCGGTCGTGCTGGCCGCCGACCTCGACACGACCTTCGCGCGGGCCGCCGTCCTCGACCTGGCCGGGGGCCTGCTGGCCGAGCACGCCGAGCACCTGCGCATCGACGAGGGGCCGGAACGCGTGCTCGACCGGCTCGGCACGTGGTTCGCGAAGCTGCTGAGCGAGACCGGGATCGGCCCCGCCACGGTCTGCGGCGTCGGCCTGTCGCTGCCCGGCCCGGTCGTCTGGCCGTCCGGGCGGGTCGTCCGGCCGCCGATCATGCCCGGCTGGGACGGCTGCCCGGTGCCCGAGCTGATGCAGCGGGCGCTCGGCCTGCACGCCGGCATGGACGCCGCCGTCCCGGTGCTCGTCGACAACGACGCCAACCTGATGGGGCTGGGCGAGCAGCGCGAGTCGTTCGCCGACTGTTCCTCGTTCATCCTGATGAAGGTCTCCACCGGCATCGGCGCGGGCGTCGTCATCGACGGCAAGGTCTTCCGCGGCATCGACGGCGGCGCCGGCGACATCGGCCACGTCCGCCTGCACGACCGGCCCGACGCCCGCTGCATGTGCGGCTCCTACGGCTGCTTGGCCGCCGTCGCCAGCGGACGGGCACTGGCGGGGCAGCTGGCCGCGCTCGGCGTGCCCGCCACGTCCGCCGCCGACGTCCGCGCGCACCTCGACGCGGACAACCCCGACGCCGTACGCCTGGCCCGCGAGGCCGGTCAGCGCTGCGGCGAGGTGCTCGCCACCGTCGTCAGCCTGCTCAACCCGGGCGTCCTGATGATCGCCGGGGATCTGGCCGAGACCCACTTCGTCACCGGGGTGCGCGAGCTGCTCTACCAGCGCGCGCTGCCCCGCGCGACGCGTAACCTGCAGATAGTCACCGCCCGGCTCGGCGAGCACACCGCGCTCGCCGGGGCCACCGCGATGGTCGTCGAGCACCTCTACGCGCCCGACCAGGCCGACGCCCGCCTCGCCGTCGCGGTGCCGGCACCCTGAAAGCATGGAGTGAAGTCGTGACCACCACCGCCCCTGTCGAGGTCGGCCTGATCGGCGCCGGCCCGTGGGCCCGTACGATGCACGCGCGGATGCTGGCCGAGGGGCCGCAGACGCGGCTGACCGCCGTCTGGGCCCGCCGCGCCGACGCCGCGAGCGAGGTCGCCGAGCAGTACGGCGTGGTCGCCGCGGCCACCCCGGAGGAGCTGTTCGACCGGTGTGAGGCGGTGGCGTTCGCGGTGCCACCGTCCGTCCAGGCGGAGCTGGCCGTACGCGCGGCCAAGGCCGGCAAGGCGCTCCTGCTGGAGAAGCCGCTCGGGCTCGACCTCGCCTCGGCGCGCGCGGTGGCCGACGCCGTCGAAGAGGCCGGCGTCGTCTCCCAGATGGTGCTGACCAAGCGCTACCTCCCGGCCACCAGGGAGTTCCTGCGGCAGGCGGAGGGGTTCGCGGCCACCGGCGCGCGTTCCTGCTACCTGCACGGCGCGTTCCTCGGCGGGGAGCTCGCCACCGGGTGGCGACTCGAACGAGGCGCCCTGCTCGACCTCGGCCCCCACCTGCTCGACCTGCTCGACACCGCCGTCGGCCGCATCGCCCGCATCCGCGCGACCGGCGATCCGCGCCGGTGGGTGGAGTTGTCCTGCGAGCACGAGAACGGCGCCGTCAGCCAGGCGTCGCTGTCGGGCAGCGTCCGGCTGCCCCGGGCGCGCACGCGCGTGGAGCTCTTCGGGGAGGAGGGCGAGCTGGTCTTCGACACCGCGGGGCTCGACCACGAGGAGGCCTGGCCGGTGCTGCGCGCCGAATTCGCCGCCGCCGTACGCGCGGGCCGATCCGGTGAGCTGAGCGCCGCCAGGGGGCTCCGGCTGCAGGAACTCATCGAGGCCGCTGTCTCACAGTGACGCCGGCTGCGGGCCTTTCACCGCATGAGGCGACAAACCTCGGTCTCCGTTTCCGCTAGCCTCACCCTCGTCACTCCTGAGGCTCTGGAAAGGTGTCGTCGTGATCGGCTGGCTGGAAGCGGTGATTCTGGGGTTGGTCCAGGGGCTGACGGAGTTCCTGCCGATCTCCTCCAGCGCCCACATCCGGGTGGTGTCCGCTTTCGCCGGCTGGCCCGACCCGGGCGCGGCGTTCACGGCGGTCATCCAGCTCGGCACGGAGACGGCCGTGCTGATCTACTTCCGCCAGGAGATCTGGGAGATCGTCTCCACCTGGACCCGCTCGCTGTTCAACCGCGAGCTGCGCGGCCACTGGGCGGCCCGCATGGGGTGGTACATCATCCTGGGCACCCTGCCCATCGTCGTGCTCGGCCTGGTGCTGAAGGAACAGATCGAGACGCCCTTCCGTGACCTGCGCCTGGTCGGCACCACGCTGATCGTCTTCGCGATCATCCTGTGGTTCGCCGACCGCACCGCCCGCAACAAGCTCACGCTGGAGAAGCATCTCAGCGCCCCGCACGCCGTCGTGTACGGCTTCGCGCAGGCGCTGGCGCTGGTGCCCGGTGTGTCGCGCTCCGGCGGCACGGTGACCGCCGGCCTGCTGCTCGACTACCGCCGCGAGGACGCCGCGAAATACTCGTTCCTGCTGGCCATCCCGGCCGTGCTGGGGGCGGGCGTGCTGGAGCTGAGCGAGATCGGCAACGGCCCGTCCCCCGAATGGGGCCCGACGATCCTGGCCACGGTGATCTCGTTCGTCGTCGGCTACGCGGCGGTGGCGTGGTTCCTGCGCTACATCAGCACCCACCGCTTCACGGTGTTCGTGATCTACCGGATCATCCTCGGCTTCTTCATCATCCTCGCGGTCACCGCGGGGTGGATTCCGGCGATCGGCTGACCGGCTGCCGCACGGCCGGATAGTACGCCGCCCAGTCCCCGTCGCCCATGCGCAGGATCCTCAGCCCGATCCAGCCGAGGCCGGCGACGGGGACGGTCCAGCACACCGCGGTCAACGGCCCGTACGGCACCGCGAACGACCCGAGATAGCCGGCGGCCACCACGACCGGCGCCCACCAGCCGACGAACCCGGTCCGCCACACGACCGCCGTCAGCACCGGCAGGCCGAACATGCCGAGGAACATCCACGGCAGCTGGAAGCCGAACACCACGCCGGGCAGGCCCAGCATCTCGTCGATGATGCGCTGCGCCTCCCGCGGGGTGTGGTTCTGCCCGAGCCACCACTCCACGGGGTCGGTCAGCAGCAACCCCGACAGCGACAGGTAGCCGATCATCGTCAGGGCTCCGACGACGTTGCCGAGCCCGGTGAGCCCGCGCCTGGTCAGATGGACGAGGCCGAGCACGGCGACGGCCATGAGCATCCAGCTCCAGTGGTAGAGCACGGACTGCAGCTGGGCGAGCGCCGGGTTGTCGCCGAAGCTGATCATTTCCCGGTCGTCGCCCCAGGTGCCGGGGTCGACGAAGGCGGCGACGGCCTGAAGGAGCGGCGCCAGGATGAGCAGCGAACCCGCCGCGACACGGCGGAAGGTGACCTGGTCGTTCAACATGGGGCCGACGGTAGGGCGACGGGACGCCCGCCGTCGTCCGCCCGCCGGGCGACCCGGCCTCCCTCACCAGGGTGAGGCGTCAGAGGGTCCGCGGGTAGCGGCTGCAGAGGGCGAAGACGACGGCGAAGAGCGTCCAGGCGGTGACGTACGCGACGGGGTGGGCCCAGGTGTCGCCGATGACGTCGGCGAGCGCCTGACGCCCCTCGAAGTAGACGAGCAGGCCCGCCACCGCCCCGGGGACGGCGCCCCACCAGCGCCGCCACCACACCTCGAACGCGATCACCTCCCACACGACGAGGGCGAGCGGCCCGAACAGCAGGAACTTCATGCTGGGCGGGTCGGACAGGAGCACCGTGAGCCCCATCACGGCCACGGCGGACCCCGCCGTCAGCGCGACGACGGTGCCGAAGGGCGCCGGTTCGTTCCGCTGGTCGGCGGCAGGGACCGGCTCGGGGTCGCCGCCGGTCCTCGCGCGCGGGTCGTCATCGGGGGTCGCGTCGATGTCGTCGGCCACAGCCGACATTCTGGCCGATGAACCGCCGCGGCGGCGGCCTCGCGGTCAAGCCGGCACGGTCTGCTTGGCCGTCGCCGGGGCGGCACGGTAGGTGGACAGGGTGAAGAGGAAGCCGAGGAGGGCGAACGCGGTGGAGATCACGATCACACCGGTCCTGCCGTACGCGTCCAGCGCCGCGCCGCCGGCGATCCCCGCCACGAAGAGCCCGACGTACTGGGCGGACGACAACAGGCCGAGGCCGATCGGCACGTTGCCGGGCACCTCGGCGACCGTCCTGAACTGCTGCGCGGGGGCCACCAGCCAGCCCAGCCCGCCCCACAGGAACGCCCACACGAGCGCGACCGGCAGGGCCAGGTTGGCGACCGGGATGAGGGCGAGGAACACGGTGCTGAACACCATGCCGACGAGCACCATGCGGCGCGGCCCGTACGCGTCGGTGAGGCGCCCGCCGAGCTGGGCGCCCACGACGCCCCCGATGCCCCACGCCCAGAGCACGGCCGTCAGCGGCAGGTCGAACAGCGACCCGATGTAGGTGTACGCGCTGAACACCGCCGCGAACATCAGCAGCTGCGTCCCCAGCACCGCCAGCATCCGCCGGTCGCCGAGCGGCGCGAACCGCTCGCGCAGCCCTCCCGGCGTCTGGACCGCGACCTTGGGCACCATGGCGGCGACCCCGACGAACCCGGCCACGCCCATCGCGGCGACCATCCACAGCGTGGCCCGCCAGCTCACCGCGCCGCCCAGCCAGGTGCCGAGCGGCACGCCGATCGCCGACGAGACGGTCAGCCCGCCCATCACGAGCGCCAGCGCCCGCCCGCGCCGCTCGGGCGCGGTGAGCGCGTTCGCCACGCCCGACGCCGTCGGCGTGAACATCGCCGCACCCGCCGCCGCGATCACCCGGCCGACCAGGACCAGCGGGTACGTCGGCGCCAGCGCGGTCAGCACGCTCCCCGCCACGAACACGCCCATGGCCAGCAACAACAACGTCTTACGCGACAACCGGGCGGTCACGGCGGCCAGCACGGGCGACAACACCGCGTACGCCAGCGCGAAGACGGTCATGAGCTGCCCCGCCGCGGACGTGGAGATGTCCAGGTCCGCGGAGATGGGCGCGAGCAGCCCGGCCGTCACGAACATGCCCGTACCTATGGCGAAATTTCCTACTGCGAGCGGATAGAGCCGCGAACCCAAGAGAAGCCTCCAGCGACAAAAAGTTGGACGCTCATCAAACTGGCGCATAGTTTGATCGTTGTCAAACAATGCGACGGAGGTAGGCTGTCCACATGCGCCTGCTACCGCATCCCGCAACCGAGGACATCGAGCTCACGGAGGTCCTGCGGGCGCTGTCCGATCCCGTGCGGCTGGAGATCGTCGCGCGCCTGGCCGCCCGCGGCGAGCTGACGTGCGGCACCGTGGGCGACGAGCTCGGCGTGCACAAGTCGACCGCGTCGCATCACTTCAAGGCGCTGCGCGACTCCGGGCTGGTCTTCACCAAGCAGGAGGGCCGGCTCAAGTACATGAGCCTGCGCCGCGCCGACCTCGAGGCCCGCTTCCCGGGCCTGCTCGAGTCGATCCTGTCCGCCGCGCGCCCGCACGCCGGATCCCATGGCTGACGCCCTGCCCAGCCGGCACGCCCTGCCCGCCGCACGCCGGGACGGGAGCTCATGACCGACGGCCTGCCCATCCGGCACGTCCTGCCCGAGCTCCTGTCCCTGCTCGACCGGCACGGCAGCGCGGTGCTGACCGCGCCGCCCGGCACCGGCAAGACGACCGTGGTGCCGCTCGCCCTGGCCGAGTCGGGGCTGCGGGTGCTGGTGGCCGAGCCGCGGCGGCTCGCCGTACGCGCGGCCGCCCGGCGGATGGGCGTGAGCTACACCATCCGCGGCGAACGGCACACCGGCGCGAACCCCCGCGTCGAGGTGGTCACCACCGGGGTGCTGCTCCAGCGCCTCCAGCGCGACCAGGAGCTGCCCGGGGTCGACGCGGTCATCTTGGACGAATGCCACGAACGCCACCTCGACGCCGACACCGCGCTCGCCTTCCTGCTCGACGTACGCGAAGCGCTCCGGCCCGACCTGCGGCTGCTGGCGACGTCCGCGACCGCCGACGCGGCGCCGTGGTCGAAGCTGGTCGGCGGGCCCGTCGTCGCCGCCACCGGGGTCGCCCACCCCGTCGAGATCGTCTGGGCGCCACCGCCCCGGCCGGTCGCGCCGCCGCACGGGCTCCGCGTCGATCCGGCGCTGCTGTCCCACGTGGCCGCGGTCGTCCGCCGGGCGCTCGCCGAGCGGGACGGCGACGTGCTGTGCTTCCTGCCGGGCGTGGGCGAGATCGCCAAGGTGGCCGGGATGCTCTCCGGCGACGTCGAGGTGCTCCAGGTGCACGGCCAGGCTCCGGCCCGGGTCCAGGACGCCGTCCTGTCACCCGGCGCGGCCCGCCGGGTGGTACTGGCCACGTCGGTGGCCGAGTCGAGCCTGACCGTGCCCGGGGTGCGGGTGGTCGTGGACTCGGGGCTGGCCCGGGAGCCGCGTACCGACCACGCCCGCGGGCTCGGCTCCCTCACCACGGTCAGGGTGTCGAGGGCCTCGGCCGGCCAGCGGGCCGGGCGCGCCGGCCGCGAGGCTCCCGGCACGGTCTACCGCTGCTGGCCGGCGGCCGAGCACGAGCGGCTGGCCGAGCACGCCAGGCCGGAGATCGCGCTGGCCGACCTGACGGGGTTCGCGCTGCAGGCGGCCTGCTGGGGCACGCCGGACGCCTCGGGGCTCGCGCTGCTCGACCCGCCGCCGCCCGCCGCCATGTCGGCCGCCGTCCGCACGTTGGAGACGCTCGGCGCCCTCACCGGCTCCCGCGTGACCGAGCGGGGCCGCCGCATGGCCCTCGCCGGCGTCCACCCGCGCCTGGCCCGCGCCCTCATCGACCTGGGCCCCCAGGCCGCCGACGTGGTGGCCCTCCTCTCGGAGCAGCTCCCCCGCGACGCCTCCGACGATCTGGTGGAGGTCTGGCGTACGGCCCGCCGCGGCGGCACCCCGTTCGCCACCCGCTGGCGCCAGGAATCCCACCGCCTCCACCGCACCACCACCCAGACCTCAACCCCACACC
>NZ_SMKQ01000144.1 GCF_004348995.1 Nonomuraea terrae | reverse complement strand
CGGCGGGCTTGCGGGTGAATGGCGCGTTCCACGGCCAGGGCAGGCGGCGGTGGGAGCCGCGGCGGCGGCCGGTGACCCGGAGCGAGAGCACGAGGATGACGAGCACCATGACGGCCAGCAGCGCGGGCGGGGTGCCTAAGACGTCGAGGGGCGACGACGGCGGCGCCTCGGCGCGCGGCAGGGGGACGAAGGGCCGTTCGGTGGAGCGGATCTCGTCGCGCTCGGCGCGCTCCTTGACGATGCGCGGGACGCCGTAGCCGACGACCTTGTCCGTCTCCCTGGTCTTGCGCTTGAGCCAGACGCGGTCGACGTTCGCCTCGATGGTGTGGATCTTCGTGCCCTCGACGCGCTCGACGACGCCCACGTGGTCGACACCCTTGTAGCTGCTGCCGCCGCTCCAGTCGAAGAAGACCAGCGCCCCCGGCTCGGGCTTCTGCGTCCAGGCGCCCTGCTTGATGAACCAGGCCGCGTGGGACGGCGTCCAGGCGAACTCACCGACGTATTCGGAAATACCCGCCTTGTTGGCCGCCCAGGCGAGGAACATGTCGCACCATGCCCCGTTGCGGAACTGGGAATCTTGCACGCGATCCGCGTACCACTCGCCGAACTTGGTGAACTGGCCGCTCTTCTCCTTGTAGCCGAGTTCCTGCCGCACCGTTTTCAGCAGCTCGTCCGCGATCGGGTCCAGGACGACTCCTCCAGAAAACCGATAAATCACGATGGACTGTAATAGCGCCATCGAGAAATTGCGCTGCTCACTCGGAAAATGTCGCGCTATGAGGCGAAATATCGGCTCTGTGACGGATGAGGCCGGTGATACGGCGTCAGATCCCCGCGCCCACGCGGTAGACGGCCACGTCCCCCGCGCCCGGCGCGACCACGTCGGCCACGATCACGGTCACGTTGTCGGGCGAGCCGCCCTCGTTCGCCAGGTCGATGAGCCGCTGCACGGCCGCCGCCGGATCCACCACCGTGGTCAGCACCTCGTGCAGCACCTCGGGCCCGAGCACGGTCGTCAGCCCGTCGGAGCACAGCAGGTAGCGGTCGTCGGGCTCGGCCTCGCGCAGCGCCATGTCGGGCTCGGCCCGGCCCTCGCTGCCCAGCACGCGCAGCACCATGGAGCGCCGGGGGTGCACGGCGGCCTGGTCCTCCGTTATCCGGCCTTCGTCCACCATCGACTGCACAAGTGTGTGATCCTTGGTCATCTGATAGAGAGCACCATCGCGAAGCAGATATCCGCGGGAGTCACCGAGATGAGCCAGGGCGAACCGGTAACCGTCCCAGAGCATGGCGGTCACCGTGGTCCCCATCCCCCGGCGGGCGGGGTCGATCTCGGCCAGCTCGACCAGCCTGCGCGCGGCCTCGTGCACGGCCCCTTCCAGCGCGGCCTCCAGGTCGGAGCCCGTCTCGGGAAGCGTGGCGTCGAGCTCACGCATGACGGCGATCGCCGCCGAGCTCGCCAGCTCGCCGGCCGCGTGTCCACCCATGCCGTCAGCAACCACGAGCAAGCGGCCACTCGCATAGCCGGAGTCTTCGTTCTGCTCCCTGCGGCGGCCCACGTCTGATCCGGCGGCATAGCGGATGTTGTGCTTCATACCCTGCAGTAAATCATTGGTTGAAAGACTTCACAAGCAGATGCGCTGAAGACTCTTGTGAACTACTGTGGGGTCCATGAGCCACGACCCGACCGTCAACGCCGGGGACATCGCCCGGCTCGCCGGTGTCGGGCGGGCCGCGGTGAGCAACTGGCGCCGCCGCCACGACGACTTCCCCCAGCCCATCGGCGGCACGGCCAACCAGCCGTTGTTCTCACTGCGGCAGGTCGAGTCCTGGCTGCGGCGCTATGGGAAGTCCTACCAGGTCTCCCTGGGAGATCGGGTGTGGCAACGCCTGAAAGCCGCCGGTGATTTGCGCCTCGGCGAGCTGGTGGCCCACGCCGGAGCCCTGCTGACCGGCGCCGCCGGCGTCTCGGACGCCGCGCTCGATCCCGAGCTGGCGCGGCTCGTCCTGGAGCTGGGCGAGGAGCACGGCCCGGCGGCCGCGTACGAATTCCTCTGCGAGCGCTACCTCGAGGCCCACTCGCGCCGGCTCTCCGTCACCCGCGACGACGTGGCCGAGCTGATGGTGACCCTGGTGGGCGCGGACGGCGCGACCGTCCTCGACCCGGCCTGCGGCGTCGGCACGCTGCTGCTCGCCCCCGCCCGTACGGCGCCGGGTCCGGTCAGGGTGCTCGGGCAGGAGCTGAGCGAGACCTCGGCCGCCATCGCGGCCTTCCGGCTGCGGCTGCGCGGCGTCGAGGCCAGCGTGGTGCCCGGCGACTCCATGCGTCACGACGGCTTCGCCGGCGAACGGGCCGACGCGGTGGTGTGCGATCCGCCGTTCAACGAGCGGGCCTGGGGTTACGAGGAGCTCACGGGCGACCCGCGCTGGGAGTACGGCCTGCCGCCGCGCGGCGAGTCCGAGCTGGCCTGGGTGCAACACTGCCTCACCCACGTCAGGCCGGGCGGCCTGGTGGCCATCCTGATGCCGCCGGCCGCCGCGAGCCGACGGCCGGGCCGTCGCATCCGCGCCAACCTGCTGCGCGCGGGCGCGCTGCGGGCGGTCGTCGCGCTGCCGGGCTCCGACCTGTGGTTGCTGCGCCGTCCGGCGGCGGGCGAGCGCCCGCCGTCCGACGTGCTGATCCTCGACGCCGCGGCCGACCTGGCGGCGGTCGAGCCGGCCTGGCGCGCGTACGTCGAGGAACGCTCCGAGCAGACGGTGCGCATCATCGACCTGCTGGCCGACGAGGTCGACATGACCCCGGCCCGCCACCAGCGGCGCGACGACGTCGGGCGGGCGTTCGCCGAGGCGCGCGACCGCTTCCTCGCGGCCGCCGCCGTGCCGCCCGACCTGAAGGTCCTGGACCAGCCGCTCGACCAGCCCGCCACCACTCTCGGCGATCTGATCAAGGAGGGCCTGGTGACCACGTCGCAGGCGCCGCCGAAGATGGCCGCCGACGGGGGCGACGTGCCGGTCCTGACCTCCGACGACGTGTTCAGCGGCAGTTCCCCGTCGGGGGCGACCACGGTGCAGCAGGGGCTCGTCGCGATCCGCCCGGGCGACGTGGTGGCCTCCTACTCCGCCGTCCGGGTCGTGGCCGACGGCGGCGGGGCGGTGCTGGGCCCGCACCTGACCCTCTACCGGGTCGACGCCCGCCGGCTCGACCCCGACTTCCTGGCCGGTTTCCTGCGGGCCGCGGGCGGCCGGGTCACGACCGGCTCCAGCCGGTTCGACGTGCGCCGCACCCGCCTGCCGCGGCTGCCGCTGAAGGAGCAGAAGGCGTACGGCGCCGCGTTCCGGCAGCTCGCCGTGCTCGAAGACGCCATCCGTGAGACCTCGTCCCTCGGGCAGACGCTGATCCGGCTGGGCCTCGACGGCCTGGCCGAAGGCCATCTGCACCCGCAGTCCTGACGGTGTAGCTTTTGCCGAATGTAGTGATTTTCCACGAAGGGCAGCGCGGAGGGGCTAATGGTCATCGGCGACCGCTATGAGCTCGACGACCTCCCTCTCGGGCAAGGCGGCATGGGAGCCGTGTACGCGGGCCACGACCGCCATCTCGACCGCCGGGTGGCGGTGAAGCTGCTGCGCCTGCCCAGCGGCCCCGACCAGGAGCTGGAGCGCAGGTTCCTGCGCGAGGCGCGCATCCTGGCCCGGCTGGAGCATCCGGGCGCACCCGTCCTGTACGACTTCGGCACCCACGAGCAGCGGCTCTACCAGGTGATGCAGTTCATCGAGGGCGTCACGGTGGCCGACGTGGTGCACGAGCACGGGCCGCTGCCGGTGCAGTGGGCGGCGGCGATCGCGGCCCAGGCGTGCGCCGTGCTGTCGGCGGCCCACGCGCTGTCGATCTGCCATCGCGACCTGAAGCCGACGAACCTCATGCTCTGCCCCGACGGCAGCGTGAAGGTGCTCGACTTCGGCCTGGCGATGTTGCGCGAGTCGGACGTGACGACGTTCACCCGGATCGGGCAGATCATGGGGACGCCGGCGTACATGGCGCCCGAGCAGATCCAGCACGGCGTCGCCGAGCCGCGCAGCGACCTGTACGCGCTCGGCTGCGTGCTGCACGAGATGCTGACCGGGCGCCAGCTGTTCACCGGCCCGACCGACTACGTGGTCTTCGAGAAGCAGGTCAAGCAGAGCCCGCCGCCCGTGCCGGGGCTGCCGGAGCCGCTGGGGGCGCTGCTGGCGCAGCTGCTGGAGAAGAGCCCGGACGACCGCCCGAGGGACGCCGACGAGCTGTACGAGCGGCTCGACCCGTTCGCGGTGGACCTGCCGATGCTGCCCGGCTTCCTGACGACCTCCCCCAGTCCAGGCCGCATGTACGCCCGGATGGCGGGGCGCGTCCTGGGCGGCTGACCCTGGCGCGCCAGGCCGCCGGTCCCAGCCTATCTACCTGAAGAATACTCATGCAGGTCATCCTTGACTGATCCGACAATCGCCAGTCAGTGGAGCGCCTGCGGCCGCAGGCGCCTTCAGCTACGGGCTGCGCACGGCGTGTGGAAGATAGAGGGATGATCCCGAACCGCGCCGCCGTGTCCGCCGCCGTCACCGTCGCCGAAGCCCACGGGGTGCGGGTCCGGGAGCCGGTCGTGCTGAACGACTCGTTCAACCTGCGGATCCACCTGCGGCCCGCGCCCGTCGTGGCGCGGGTCCCCACCGTCACCGCGCTGGGCCGGGCCCGGCCCGCCGACGCGCTGGCCCGCGAGGTGGCGGTCGCGTCGTTCCTGCACGCGGCGGGGGCGCCGGTGGTGCCGCCGAGCGACCTGCTGCCCGCCGGGCCGCACGTTCACCACGGCGTCACGGTCTCCTTCTGGGCCCATGTCGATCACGATCCCGGCCACGCCGTGACGCCGGACGCGGCCGGGCGGGCACTGGCCGGCCTGCACGCCGCCCTGCGCGGCTTCCCCGGCGGCCTCCCGCGCCTCGGCCCGGTGCTGGACGAGCCCGTACGGCTCCTGTCGGCGCTGGCCGGCTCCGGCGTGGTCGAGCCGGACGTCCTGGCGCTGCTGCGC
Organism: Nonomuraea terrae; assembly: GCF_004348995.1. GTDB lineage: Bacteria > Actinomycetota > Actinomycetes > Streptosporangiales > Streptosporangiaceae > Nonomuraea > Nonomuraea terrae. The sequence continues at coordinate 18,384 of NZ_SMKQ01000144.1, read as the reverse complement.
GACTCCCACGCCGAGCTGACGGCGCGGCTCCGCGACGTGGACGGGCTCCAGGCCGTGCACGGCGACGCGCATCCGGGCAATCTGCTCGCCACCCCCGGCGGCCTGCTGTGGAACGACTTCGAGGAGACCATGGCGGGGCCGCCCGGTTGGGACGTGGCCTGCCTGCTGCGCACCACCCGCCTGGACGGGCGGGCCGCCGTACGCGCTTACGGGGCGGATCCGGACGATCCCGGCCTGGCGGTGTACGTCGCGGCGCGCGGCCTGCAGGGCACCCTGTGGGTGCTGGCCAGGGCGGCGCACTCCCCGCAGTGGCTTCCCGCGGCCCGGCAGGCCCTCCAGGCGTGGCTGAACGACCCCACCGGCATGACCCGCGCCCTACGGTGAGACGCGGAAGACGCGGAGCTGGAGGGCGAGCGTCGTGTAGTAGCCGACCAGCGTGGTCAGCTCGAACAGCGCCCGCTCCCCCAGCAGGGCGTACAAGTCGTCGTCCAGGTCGCCCTTCGTCACCAGGGCGCGGGTGACGGCGAGCACCGCCGCCTCGCCCTCGTCCGGCAGGTTCAGCGGGGCGCCGTCGCGCAGCGCCCGCAGCTGCTCGTCGGTGAAGCCGAGCCCGCGCGCGATCGGCTCGTGCGCCGCCTGCTCGAACGCGCTGTCGTGGTGCCCGGCCACGACGAGCACCGCCAGCTCCCGCGCCCGGTCGCCGAGCGAGGAGCGGTAACGGACGGCCACCCCCAGCTCCTGCAGCGGATCGCCGACGGCGGGGCTGAGCAGCATCGCGTTGAACGGGCCCGTGAGCCCGCCCGCCGGATCGACCATGAACCGCCCGCGCAGCCCCGAGGTGATCTTCTCGTGCAGCGCCCGGGCCTCGGGGTCCAGCTCGTGCGGCGGAGTCCTGCGCAGCCGTGCCATACGCGTGATCGTAACCCGGAACCTCAGCGGGTGATCCGGTAGTCGAGGTGCGCGACCGGCCCGTCCAGCCCGACGCCGGCCGCGTCCGGCAGGCCGTCGAACAGTCGGATGCCCGCCCCGAGCAGCACGGGGGCCAGGTGGATGACGCCCTCGTCGATGACACCCGCGGCGAGACACTGACGGACGAGGCTGGCGCCGCCAGAGACGCGCACGTCCTTGCCGCCCGCCGCGGCCTTCGCCTGCGCCAGCGCGCTCTCGACGCCGTCGGTGACGAACGTGAACGTCGTGCCGCCCTTGCGCACCCACGGCTCGCGGGCCCGGCTGGTCACCACGAACACCGGGTGGTGGAACGGCGCCTCCTCCGGCCAGCCGACCTCGCCCTCGTCGAACATGCGCCGGCCCATCACCGAGGCCCCCGCGCGCTCGATGGTCCGCCGCACGAGGTCGTCGTCGGGCCCCGTCTCCCCGCCGTTCCCACGGCCGATCAGCTTCATGAACGCCGCCGTACGGTACATCCAGGTGTGCAGCCTCTCGCCGCCGTCGCCCAGCGGGTTGCCGGGACGCGCGTCGGGACCGGAGATGTAGCCGTCCAGCGACATCGCGAGATCGAAGAACACCTTGCCCATTGCCTTCTCCTGCCTGTTCGGGGTTCCTTCACAGCAGAGTCGGAGCCACGATCCCCGTCTCGACATCCCCCGTGAAGCTGTTCACGGCACAGGGGTGATTCGGGGCCAGGCCGGTCAGCCGGCACCTCCTCGTACGCGGAGGTCAGGTCAGCCAGACCGTGGTGTCGGAGGGGACGGCGCCGTCCTCCAGCCGGCCGCTGGTCAGGAGTACGCGGCCAGGCGGGAGCGGCACCGGGGTGGGGCCGAGGTTGGTGATGCTGGTCAGGCCCGAGTCGCGGGTGAAGGCGAGGACCTGGTCGCCCAGCGGCAGCCAGGTCAGCGTTCCGTCGCCGAGCAGGTCCCGGCGCAGGCGCAACCCCGAGCGGTAGAGGTTGAGCATCGACCCCAGGTCCGTACGCTGCGCCTCGGCCGTCAGCTTGCGCCAGCTCTCCGGCTGCGGCAGCCACGGCGTGCCGGCGCCGAAGCCGAACGGCGGCTCCTCCCCCGACCACGGCAGCGGCACGCGGCAGCCGTCGCGGCCCGGGTTCGCGCCGCCCGAGCGGGCGTACATCGGGTCCTGGCGCAGCTCGTCGGGGAGGTCCTCGACCTCGGGCAGTCCCAGCTCCTCGCCCTGGTAGACGTAGACCGAGCCGGGCAGGGCCATCGCGAGCAGCGCCGCCGCGCGGGCCCGCCGGTAGCCGAGCTCCAGGTCCGACGGCGCGCCGTGCAGGCGGCCGCCGTGCTCGAACGCGGTGTCGGCGCGGCCGTAGCGGGTGACGACGCGGGTCACGTCGTGGTTCGACAGCACCCACGTCGGCGGGGCGCCGATCGGGGTGTGCGTGGCCAGCGTGAGGTCGATGACGCGGCGCAGCTCGGCCGGGTCCCACGGGCACGACAGGAAGTCGAAGTTGAAGGCCGTGTGCAGCTCGTCGGGGCGCAGGTAGCGGGCGAAGCGCTCCTGGTCGGGCAGCCAGACCTCGCCGATGAGGACGCGCCCGCCGTACTCGTCGGCGATCTCGCGCCAGCGCCGGTAGACGTCGTGCACGCCGTCGAGGTCCTCGTACGCGGTGTCCGACTTGACCAGCAGGGCGGCCGAGTCGACGCGGAAGCCGTCCACGCCGCGTTCGAACCAGAAACGCAGCACGTCCTCGAACTCCCGGTGCACCTCGGGATTCGCCCAGTTGAGGTCGGGCTGCTCGGGGGCGAACAGATGCAGGTACCACTGGCCGTCGGGGACCTGTGTCCACGCCGGGCCGCCGAAGATCGACTGCCAGTCGTTCAGCGGCTCGTCGCCGAACCAGAACCGGTCGCGCTTGGCCGGGTCGGCCAGAGCCTCCTTGAACCAGGCGCTCTCGGTGGAGCTGTGGTTCGGCACCACGTCGATGACGACCTTGACGCCGAGCCCGTGCGCCTCCTCGATGAACCGCTCGGCCTCGGCGAGCGTGCCGAAGACCGGCTCGATCCCCCGGTAGTCGGCCACGTCGTAGCCGCCGTCGGCCATCGGCGACGGATACCACGGGTTGAGCCAGACGGCGTCGATCCCGAGGTCCCGCAGGTACGGCAGGCGGGCCCGCAGGCCGGCCAGGTCGCCGATGCCGTCGCCGTTCCCGTCGGCGAAACTCCGCAGGTAGACCTGGTAGATCGCGGCCCCCCGCCACCACGTTTGCGACATGCGCTATCCCTTGATGCTTCCGGCGGTAAGGCCCGCCATGATGTGCCGTTGGAAGACGAAGAAGACGATGATCATGGGGACGGCGGCGATGACCAGCCCGCCCATGACCTGGTTCTGGGTCACCGCGCCGGCCGTCTGCGACAGACCCACGCTGATCGTCATCTTCTCGCTGTCGGTCATGACGAGCAGCGGCAGGACGAAGTCCTTGAACGCGGTGACGATCGTGAAGATGGAGACCACGCCGAGGATCGGCCGCGAGACCGGCAGCACGACCGACCAGAGCACCCGCAGCGGACCGGCGCCGTCGATCTGCGCCGCCTCGATGAGCTCGCGCGGGATGGAGTCGAAGAACCGTTTCAGCAGGAAGATGTTGAAGCCGTTGGCCGCCGCGGGGAACCACAGGCCCCACGGGTTGTTCAGCAGCCCGAGGTCGACGATCGTGACGTACAGCGGGATGAGGATCACCATCGGCGGGATCATCAGCGTGGCCAGCATCGCGCCGAGGATCACGTTCCCGAACGCCGGCCGCAGCTTCGACAGCGCGTACGCCGCCGCCACGTCCACGCACATGCAGAAGATCCACGCGCCGAGGGCGTAGTAGACGGTGTTGGCCAGCAGGGTACCGATGTCGAACAGCTCCCACGCCTCGAAGAACGGGGTGAGCGTCGGCTGCGCCGGGACGAGGGTCGGCGGCATCTGCGCGACCTCCTCCGGCGTCTTCATGGCGCCCGTGACCATCCAGTACAGCGGCAGCACGAACGCCAGGCTGAACGTCACGACGACCGCGGCGAGCACGAGCCAGTAGATCCGCCGCCCCCACCTGCTGTTGAGCTGGTGCGGCGAGACGATCGTGCGGAACTGCACGTGAATGGGCCTGGGCGTCCGGGCTCTGCCGCGCTTCGGCCTGGCCGCGGCGAGGGACGTCATGCCGGGTCCTCCCTGGTCCACCTGAGCTGGAGGGCGGCGAAGACGAGGAGCACGAGCATGAGCATCATGCCGAGCGCGCCCGCCTGGCCGTAGTTCATCTGCGAGAAGGCGAACTGGTACATCAGGTACGCCACCGTGACCGTCGAGTTCTCCGGCCCGCCGCCGGTCAGCATGTACGGCTCGATGAACACCTGCATGGTCGCCACGATCTGCAGCATCAGCATGAGCAGCAGGATCAGCCGCGTCTGCGGGATCGTGACGTGCCGGATGCGGCGGAAGATCCCGGCCCCGTCGAGCTCGGCGGCCTCGTACAGCTCGGACGGGATGTTCTGCAGCGCGGCCAGGTAGATCAGCGTCGCGCTGCCCATGTTCATCCACGTGGAGACGAGCACGAGGGAGATCAGCGCGGTGGAGGAGCTGTCCAGCCAGGCCAGCGGCGGCAGGCCGGCCAGGTCGAGGAGCTGGTTGAACAGCCCGGGCCCCGGGTCGTAGAACCACCGGAACAGCAGCACCGCCACGATCGGCGGCAGCATGACCGGCAGGTAGACCACGAACCGCAGGTAGGCCCGGGCGTGGCGCAACTCGTTCAGCACGAGCGCGACGACGAACGGCACGGCGTAGCCGCACAGCAGCGCGAGGAACGTGAACTCCACGGTGTTCAGCCAGGCCTCCCAGAAGGCCGGATCCTGGACGGCCCCCCGGAAGTTCGCCAGGCCCACCCACTCGGGCGGGTTGATCAGGTCGGTCTTCTGGAAGCTCAGGACGAACTCCCTGACCATCGGATACCAGGCGAACACCGTGAAGCAGAACAGCGCCGCGCACAGGAACCCGTAGGCCGTCAGGTTGCGCCGCAGTACTCCCATCAGCCCTTGGCCGCCAGCAGGTTGTTGACCTTGGTCTCGGCGTCGGCGAGCAACTGGCCGATGTCGGCGTCCTTGCGGCTCAGCACGGCGGACATGGGCACGTCGAGGATGGCGTAGATCTCCTGGGCGTGCACCGGCTCCGACTTCGGCGGGATGCTCGCGGCGGCCTCGACGTAGCTCTGGTAGTTCTCGACCGGCAGGGTGGCGTTCTTCACCCGGTCGGCCTGGATGGCCTGGCCGGTGGGCGAGTCACCGTAGACGGCGTTGTCGGGGACGCCGACGGGGTTGCCGATGGCCTTGCCGCGGGCGAAGTCGAAGCGGCCCTTGCCGACGGTGTTGAAGCGGAAGTCGATCCACGCCATGCCGGCCTTCACCTGCTCCGGCGTGGCCTTCGGGTTGATCATGTACGCCTCGCCGCCACTCAGCGACGCCTTGGCCTCGGGGAAGCCGGTGATGCCGTAGTCGGAGACCTTGCCCCGGAACTTGGTGACCACGTCGGTGACCACGTCGGGCGCGCCGAGCATCATGCCGACCTTGCCGCCGCCCATCGCCACCATGAGCGACTCCCAGCCGATCAGGAGCTTGTTGCCCATGCTGTTGTCGGCCCAGCGCATGTCGTGCAGGGTCTGCAGCACGGCCCTGCCCTCGGGCGAGTTGAACGCGGCCTTGGTGTTGTCGGGGGTCAGGACGTCGCCGCCGCGACCGTAGATGGCCTGGGTGAAGTGCCAGCCGCCGGTGTTGCCGCCGGAGTACTCGCCGAAGCCCACGTGGTCGGGGCCGAGGGCGGCGATCTTCTTGGCGGCCTCGCGCACCTCGGCCCAGGTCTTGGGCGGGGTGTTCGGGTCGAGACCGGCCTGGGTGAACAGGGCGCGGTTGTAGACCAGGCCGACGCTGTAGAGGACGTTCGGCACGCCGTAGACCTTGCCGTCCCTGGTGACCAGCTCGCGCGCGTCGGGCCGCAGGTCGTTCCAGTTCTTGATCAGGTTCGTGTGCGGCGTGACGTCGAGTGCCTGGCCCTGGGAGATGACGTCGTCGTAGTTGGTCACGGGCACCACGAAGACGGTCTCCATCTGGCCGCCCGCCAGCTTGGGGCCGAACGTCTTGGGGTCGAAGCACGGCTGCTGGTCCGTGCTCTTGACCGTCACCCCGGGGTTCGCCTTCATGAACGCGGCCACGTCGTCGTCCCAGGCCTGGCGTTCCTTGGGCGCGGTCCTGGCCGGCTGGCAGGCCACCGTGATCGTCACGGCCTCGGCGCCACCGGTGGCCGGGGTGGCGGGCTCACCCGATCCGCAAGCCGTGGCCCCGAGACCGAGCACGGTTACGAGCAAGAGTCCAGTGGATCTCCGCATGGTCTGACCCTTCTGATGCGAGGTGCCCCACACCATAGGATCGCCGACCAAAATGGGCAATATTTCGACGGAATATTGCAAGATAACGACTGCGTTACGAGGGAACGCGCGCTGTGGACGCCCTGACCACGAGCTCGGGCTCGAACAGCAGCTCGTCGGCGGGCACCACGGCCTTGCCGATCTGCGCGACGAGGAGGTCGACGGCGGCGCGGCCCATGGCGTCGATCGGCTGGCGGACCGTGGTGAGCGGCGGGTCGGTGCAGTTCATCAGCGCGGAGTCGTCGAACCCGATCACGGACAGGTCGCCGGGCACGGACAGCCCCGCCCGGCGGGCGGCCCGCACCGCGCCGAGCGCGAGCAGGTCGCTGGCGCAGATCACCCCGGTCGCCTGGCGCCTGACCAGCCGGGCGGCGGCCGCGTGCCCGCCCTCCAGCGCGAACATCGTGTGCTCGACCAGCTCGGGGTCGCCGCCCTGCGCCTCGAACGTCTCCAGCTTGCGCCGTGAGGGGATGTGGTCCTTCGGGCCGAGCACCATGCCGATGCGCTCGTGCCCGAGCGCCCGCAGGTGAGCCAGGGCGATCTCGGCCGCCACGGCGTCGTCGCACGACACCTGGGGGAAGTCGAGGTGCTCCACGGCCGCGTTGACCAGCACCGCAGGCAGCCTGCGCTCGTGCAGCAACCGGTAGTGGCCGTGGGCGGCGTCGGCCTGGGCGTACAGGCCGCCGGCGAAGACCACGCCGCTGACCTGCTGCTGCAGGAGCAGGTCGACGTAGTCGGCCTCGGAGACGCCGCCGACCGTGCGCGTGCACAGCACGGAGGTGAAGCCCTGCTGGGCCAGGGCGCCGCCGACCACTTCCGCGAAGGCGGGGAAGATCGGGTTCTGCAGCTCGGGGAGCACCAGGCCGACCAGTCTGGCGCGGTCGCCGCGCAGCTGGCTGGGGCGTTCGTAGCCGAGCACGTCGAGCGCCGTCAGCACGGCCTCGCGGGTCGCGTCGGACACCCCGGGCTTGCCGTTGAGCACCCGGCTCACGGTCGCCTCGCTCACTCCGACCTTCTTGGCCACCTCTGCGAGTCGTCGCGTCATGCGCAAACTATACGGCCTTCTACGCAAGTACTTGCAATGACTTACGCTGGCTTGCGCACGATGCCAGAGAGGAGTCAGAGGACTTCACAACGTCATATCCGCGCGAAGGCGACTTCCTCTTCATTTGCACTGGTCAAGACTGTGATCAAACTTTTCTCAGATTTTTAGCAAACCTTCTTCCCTCCGGCGGACTCAAAGGAGTAGTGAGCCGGCCACCCCAGGCCGGTTCCAAGTCCGACTACGGGGAGAGGAATCAGCACCCTCATGAGAAAGATCGCAGTAGGCATACTGTCCGCCGTCGTGGGCGGGGCCATGCTCGTGTCCGGAGCAGGTGCCGCATCGGCCGCCAAGCGCGACGCCGAGGTCAAGATCCGCGACATCAGCCCCAACCCGGTCGCCGTCGAGCGCGGCCGCACCACGACCGCGTACTTCGACATCGGGGCCACCCGCGACGTCAGCCGGGTCGAGCTCAGCGTGGCGCCCGCCGAGGGCATGCGCACGATGCGCACCAAGGACGTCAGGGATCTGGAGGGCTGGCGCTTCGCGATCGGCTTCAACCAGGACGACCCGACCGGCAAGTGGAGGGCCACGGCCACGGCCTTCGACCGCTCCAACAGGGTGATCGCGAGGGACGCGGCGTACTTCTCGGTCTACCTGAAGAGGAGCAAGGCCGACACCCGCATCGCGCGCTTCAGCGCCGACCCGTCGGCGGTGCGCTCGGGCAGGACGATCGGCTTCTCCGGCTACCTCCAGGCCGAGACCCGCGGCTGGAGGGGCGTCCGCGGCGAGCGCGTCAACGTCTACTACCGCGCCACCGGCTCCAGCGCCTGGAAGTGGGTCGCGGCCGGCACCACGTCGTGGAACGGCAAGTTCACGGCCCAGACCCGCGCCTACCGGAGCGGCTCGTTCCGCGCCGTGTACGCCGGTGACGAGCGTCTCGACAGCACCACGGGCCGCACGGACTACGTGCGGGTCTACGGTCCCGTCTGGCGCCGATAACCCCCTCTCCGAAGGCCCGGCCTGTCCCGAGGGGCCGGGCCTTCGGCATGTCCGCGATTAACGCGAAACAGTGAAAGTCGGGGCGTGGGGGGTAGCGTCCCGATATGGCCGAGGACCTGCTCAAAGACTGGAACCCGTTCGACATCTTCGACGCCGAGGCGGCCCGGCTCGACCGGTTCTTCTCCGGGCTCGACGAGGCCGGCTGGCAGCGCCCGTCCCGGTGCGCGGGCTGGTCGGTGCGCGACGTGCTCGGACACCTCGCCGGTGAGGAGCTGTACAACCACGCCTGCCTCGACGGCAGCGTGGAGGAGCTGACGAGCCGGCTGACCGTCGAAGGCGTGAGCGGCTACAACGACTTCAACGAGTGGTCCGTACGCCGCCGTCGCGACGTGCCCGTCGAGGACGTGCTGGCCGAGTGGCGCACCAAGAACGGCGAGACCCGCGAGCGCATGCGCGCCCTCGGCCCCGACGCCCTGCTCGACACGATGGCGGGCCCGTACCCGGTCGGCAGGCAGACCTTCCACTACGACTCCGAGTACGCCACCCACGCCGACGACGTGGGCGCGCCCGTCTCACCGGAGGAGACCGACGGGCGGCTGCTGTGGCGGGTGGCCGTGGGCCGGTTCGTGCTGGCCGAGCAGGAGGCCGACGTCCAGGTGGAGCAGACGGCCGAGCAGATCTGGGTCAACGCCGACGGCGTCAGCGCCACGCTGTCGTACCCCCAGTTCGTGGAGGCCACGGTCGGCCGGCTGCCCGAGGGGCACGGCCTGGACCCGCGCGTCGTCTCGGCCCTTCGGTGCCTGGCCTGAAAGGAGAGCCTGCCATGTGGCTGCGCAACCGCGAGGGGACCGAGCCGGTGACCGCCCGCAGCCCGCTGCGGCTGCGCCGGATCCTGTCGTCGGTCGTGCTCGTGATCGCCGTCGTCGCGGCGGTGGTCTTCGCCGTGCTGGCCATGAACACCGGCGCGCAGGTGTGGCTGTGGGAGGCGGCGATCGCCGCCGCCGTGGCCATCATCGCCGCCCTCGACCTGCTGGTGCTGCGCCACCGGCGCTCACGTGGCGAGAACGGCGGCCAGCAGCAGCACGATCACTAGGAGACCGAGCACGAAGATCACCCACACGTGGAACGCCCGGCCGCGCGGGAGACGCCCCCGCCAGCGGCCGGCCCGCGCACGCTCCGCCTCGATCCTCTCGATCTCCGCGAGGCGACGGGCGAAGTCGGGGTCGTCCTGCTCGAGGGCTCGCTCGATCTCGGCGAGGATTCGGCGTTCCCTTCCGGAGAGACCCATCGCACCACCACTGCTCTCACGCCGCTTCCCTTCTTCTACCCGTGGGTAGCGCACGCATTCCGCCCGTCTTCAGTGCGGGAAGACCCTGGGCGGGCGTGGCGTGACCTCGTCGCGGTAGTCCTCGATGATCGAGGCGATCTGGCGGGCCAGCACGGTGTCCTCGATGCGGTCGAGGTAGAGCGAGCGCGCGGCCAGCGCGTCGAGGTCCACGGCGAAATAGAGGGACATGAGCGGGTTGACGAACAGCTCGCTGCCCTTGGTCCGGTCGGTGAAGCGCACGTCGCCGAACTCCCCGCGCACGGCCGCCGCGATGGAGCCGTTCACGATGCTGGGGTGGGAGGGCATCTCGCCCCGGGCGTGGGCGACCGCGTCGAGGTAGAGCTCGCCCGGCGCCGTGGCCCTGGACAACGAGAACGCGCCCAGGTAGCCGCCGTCGCGTTCCAGTGCGGCGAGGTTCTCCAGCACCTGCGCGTGGTTGACGCCGTGGTAGGCGTCGACGCCGAAGCCGAGGCACACGACGACCTTCACCGGCACGTCGAGGCCGCGCACGGCCGCGAGGCTCGCCATGTCCTCGACCGGGGTGCCGAGCCCGGCCTCGTCGCCGCGCATGAGGATGTCGGTGCCGCCGTCGGCCAGGATGATCGCGTCGATGCCGAGGTGGGCGGCCAGCCGCTCGTACGCGGCCTTGAGGGGACGCACGCCGACTCTCGGGAACGCGTACACCGTCGAGGGCAGGCGCCGGGAGTGGAGCCAGCGGGCCAGGGCGCGTTCGGGGAAGTACCAGTCGCGGGAGGGCGTGTCGGGGTCGATCGCGGCGACGTCCTCGGCGAGCCAGGCGTCCAGGCCGAGCCCGTCGAGCTGGCTGAACGACAGGTTCGCCAGGTACGCCTCCTTGCCGCGTTCGCGCAGCGCCAGGGCGAGGGGCAGGCCCGCGTACACGTCGAAGCCCCCGCCCGCGCCGGCGACGAGGATCCGGTGGGAGCCCTCAAGCCGGGCGGACAGGGGCGATTCGAGCACGCCTCACATCTTGCCGTAACGCTGGTTGAAACGCTCGACGCGGCCGGCGGTGTCCAGGATGCGGCCGCGCCCTGTGTAGAACGGGTGGCTGGCCGACGACACGTCCACGTCGATGACCGGGTAGGTCTTGCCGTCCTCCCACTCGACCGTCTTGTCGCTGGTCCTGGTCGAGCGGGTGAGGAACGCGAAGCCAACGCTGGGGTCGCGGAAGACGACCGGCCGGTACGCGGGGTGCAGGTTCTTCTTCATGGCCGCTGCAACCGTACGAGAACGGTTTTCATTCCCTCATCTCCGGGTCCAGCCCGAGCACGCTCCGACCGCCGTCCACGGGGATCGTCGCGCCGGTGACGAAGGCGGCGTCCGGGGAGAGCAGGTGGGCGACGACGGAGGCCACCTCGGCGGGCGCGGCGACCCTGCCCAGCGGGTGGAGCCGGGCGAACTCCGCCTCCACGGCCGCCGCCTCCTGCGAGCTCTTCGCGGCCAGGAACTCCTCGTAGCGCTCCGTGGCCACCGAACCGGGGGCGACGGCGTTGACGCGGATGCCGTGGCGGCCGTACTCGACGGCGAGCGCCCTGGTCAGCCCCTCGACGGCGGCCTTCGCCGTCGCGTACGGCAGGCTGCCCGGCACCGCCCTGGCGGCCTGGTGGGAGGTGACGTTGACGACGGCGCCCGGCCTGCCGGCGGCGAGGAAGTGCCGCACGGCGGTGGCGCAGCCGACCAGGGCCAGGTCGAGGTTGGCCGCGATCAGCTCTCTGACCTCGGCGATCGAGGACGTGTGGACGGAGGCGTCGCGGAAGACGGCGGCGTTGTTGACCCAGCCCGCCAGAGGACCCGCCTCCTCGGCGAGCGCGGCGGCCCTGGCCATGATCTGCTCGTCGGCCGCGTCGCCGATCAAGGGGACGACCCGGGGACCGGCCCAGTTCAGGGCTTCCGGGTCGCGCTCGACGGCGACCACGGTGGCCTGCTCGCCCTCCTCGCCGAGCAGCCGCTCGACCACCGCCTTCCCGATTCCGCGCCCGCCACCGGTCACCACGTATGAAAAGCTCATGATTCGACGCTAGCGATGGTTTCTTCGGACAAGCGGGAACGAAATAGGAATGATCGCCAGACCGACGTCGCCCGCCCGGATGGTCGCCGCGCTGGCGATCACGCAGACCGTCGGCTACGGGGTGCTCTATTACGCCTTCTCGGTGTTCATCCCGCCGATGTCGCGCGACCTGCGCGCCGGGGTGGCGGAGCTCACGGGGGCGATCACGCTGTCGGTTCTGGTGTCGGGGCTGGTGGCGCCGGTCGTCGGCCGCCGCCTCGACCGGCACGGCGGTCGCGGCCTGATGACGACGGGCTCCCTCCTGGGCGCGCTGTCCGTGCTGGCCTGGTCGCAGGTGCGCTCGGTGGCGGAGTTGTACGTCGTGTGCGGGGTGCTGGGCGTGGCGTCGGCCATGGTGCTGTACGAGGCCGCGTTCGCGGTGATCATGGCCTGGTTCGACGCGGCACGGCGGGCGCGGGCGCTGCTGGCGGTGACCGTGGTCGCGGGGTTCGCCTCCAGCGTCTTCCTGCCGCTGACGGGGGTGCTGGTCGAGCTGTACGGGTGGCGGCGGGCGCTGGTCATCCTGGCCGCCGGCTACGCCGTGACCGCCGTGCCGCTGCACGCGCTGGTCGTACGCGGGCGGGCGGCGCCGCCGCACGCCGACCGGCGTGAGATCGTGCGGACGGCGGTGCGCGAGCGGCCGTTCTGGCTGCTGGCGGCGGCGTTCCTCACTCAGACGGGCGCGGTGGCGGTGATGGGCGTGCTGCTGGTCACGTACCTGATCACGCTCGGGCACCCGCCCGTGTTCGCCGCCGGTGTGGCCGGGCTGCTCGGGGTGCTGTCGGTGACCGGGCGACTGGTCACCACGGGGCTGCAGGCGCGCTGGCCGGTGGCGCTGGTCACGGCCGCCATGTTCGCGCTGCAGGGGCTGGCGGCCGTGCTGCTGCCTCTCGTGGGACGCGACACGGTGGGCGCGGTGGTCGGGGTGGTGCTGTTCGGGCTGGGGTTCGGGGTGGCCACGATCGCCCGGCCCGCGCTGATGGCCGACCGGTACGGCACCGCCGCGTACGCGTCGCTGAGCGGCGCCTTGGCATTGCCGATCACCGTGGCGAAGGCGATCGCGCCCCTGCTGGCGGCCGGGCTGGCGCAGGTTACGGGGTATCCGGCCGTGATGGGGGCGGTGGCGGCGGCCTGCGCGCTCGGCGCCCTGGCCCTGGTGGCGTACGAACGGGACGGCCGCTCACGCGACCGAGCCGGCGAGCTTTCCGGCCACCCCGGCCAGGGCCGTTCTGTCGGCGACGGCGAGCATACTGGCGGCAGCGGGCGTTCCGCCGGTGACGGACGTCCCGGCTCGGGCCCGCCTACCGGCGGTGGTGGGCGGTGTGGCGGTGACGGGCGTCCCGGCGCGGACCTTCCCGCGGGTGACGGTGAACGTCCGAGTGGTGGCGGGCGTCCCGGCGCGGGCCTTCCCGCGGGTGGCGGTGAACGTCCGAGTGGTGGCGGGCGTCCCGGCGGCGGCGTTTCTTCGGACGACCGCAAGCGTGCCGGCGGCGGCGCTTGTTCGGGTGACGGGGAGCGTGCCGGCGGGGATGAGGGGTCCGATCTGGGGCGTCGTCCCGGGGACGGCGGAGGGCGTACGGAGGGCGCGTCGGCGTGAGTACGGTAGTGCCTACCGGCCGATTCGCGGGCCGCGGAGGCCGCGTCCGCCGTCGGCGGAAATGACGATCCGTTCACCCCCGAACACGTAAGGTAGCCGCATGGATACCCCCTCCGACGTTCTGCAGCGCGTGTTCGGCTACGACTCGTTCCGGGCGGGCCAGCAGGAGATCATCGACCACCTCGTGGCCGGCGGCGACGCGCTCGTCCTGATGCCCACCGGCGGCGGCAAGTCGCTGTGCTACCAGATCCCGGCGCTGGTCCGCCGCGGCGTCGGCGTGGTCATCTCGCCTCTGATCGCGTTGATGCAGGATCAGGTCGACGCGCTACGGGCGCTGGGCGTGCGGGCGGGGTTCCTCAATTCGACGCAAGGCTTCGACGAGCGGCAGCTCGTGGAGTCAGAGTTCTTGGCGGGCGAGCTCGACCTGCTCTACCTCGCGCCCGAGCGGCTGCGCCTGGAGGCCACCCAGCGGCTGCTGGGCAAGGGTGACATCTCGGTGTTCGCCATCGACGAGGCCCACTGCGTGGCGCAGTGGGGTCACGACTTCCGCCCCGACTACCTGGAGCTGTCCAAGCTGCGCGAGCTCTGGCCCGACGTGCCGCGCATCGCGCTCACGGCCACGGCCACGCCCGCCACCCACACCGAGATCTCCGCCCGGCTCGGCCTCGACCAGGCCCGTCACTTCGTGGCCGGCTTCGACCGGCCCAACATCCACTACCGCATCACCGCCAAGAGCGAGCCCAAGCGTCAGCTCCTGCAGTTCCTGCGCGAGGAGCATCCGGGCGACTCCGGCATCGTCTACTGCCTGTCGCGCTCGTCGGTGGACAAGATCGCCGAGTTCCTCACCGACAACGGCATCGCGGCGGTGCCCTACCACGCGGGCCTCGACGCCGGCACCCGCGCCCACCACCAGGCCCGTTTCCTGCGCGAGGACGGGCTGATCGTGGTGGCCACGATCGCGTTCGGCATGGGCATCGACAAGCCCGACGTGCGGTTCGTCGCCCACCTCGACCTGCCCAAGTCGGTGGAGGGCTACTACCAGGAGACCGGCCGGGCCGGCCGCGACGGCCTGCCCGCCACCGCGTGGATGGCCTACGGCCTGCAAGACGTCGTGCAACACCGGCGCATGGCACTGGAGGGCGACGACGCCCACCGCCGCCGGCAGGTGCTCCACCTCGACGCCATGCTGGCGCTGTGCGAGACCGTGAGCTGCCGCCGGGTGATGCTGCTCGACTACTTCGGTCAGCAGGGCTCCCGGCCGTGCGGAAACTGCGACACCTGCCAGACCCCGCCCGAGTCGTGGGACGGCACGGTCGCCGCCCAGAAGGTGCTGTCCGCCGTGTGGCGGCTGGCCAATGAGCGGCGGCAGAAGTTCGGGGTGGGGCAGGTGGTCGACATCCTGCTCGGCAAGCAGACCGCCAAGGTCATGCAGCACGGTCACGACACGCTGAAGGTCTTCGGCGTCGGCGCCGAGCTGGGCAACGCGGAGTGGCACGGCGTGGTCCGGCAGCTGCTGGCGCAGGGGCTGCTCGCGGTGGAGTCCGACTACGGGGCGCTGGTGCTGACCGAGGCGAGCGCGGCCGTGCTGAAGGGCGACCGCCAGGTGCTGCTGCGCCGCGACACGCTGCGCCCGGCCCGCGCCAAGGTCTCCTCCCCCGCCAAGGCGCAGGCGGCGGCCGAGCTGCCGGCGGAGGCCGCCCCCGTGTTCGAACGCCTGCGTGCCTGGCGCGCCGGTGTCGCCAAGGAGCAGGGCGTGCCCGCGTACGTCATCTTCCACGACGCGACCCTGCGCGAGATCGCCACCCGCGCCCCGTCGTCCCTGTCCGAGCTGAGCTCGGTCAACGGCGTCGGCGAAAACAAACTCGCCAAATACGGCGAACAAGTCCTGGAGACCCTCCAGGCCACCACGTGACCCCTCGGTCGGACGGCGATGCGCACGCATGAGCAGCGCCACGCACTTCACGTGAACGCTGACATGCGCCCGTGAGTGGGGCGGGCGTCGGCCGAGCGGGAGCGGGCTGGGTGCGGTCCGGACCGCTGTTGCCGGTCAGGGAGCGAAGAACATCGTGACGTATACCCGGTCGAAGCGCCGCGCCCCCACGTCCTGTCTCCTGATCGCCCAGTGGACGAAGGCACCCTCCAAGCCGCTGATCGCGGGGAGCCATTGGGCGAGAAGCACCCAGTCCGCGGGGTTTGCCCGTTCACCGGTTCCCGGCCGGATCCCCTGTTCCTCCGATTTCGCCGCCCACGTCGCAGACGACGTGACCGGGTCCAACTCGCCGTATTCGTCAATAGCCGCCAGCCCGTCGGGATGGGCGAACAACAGCAGCCGGCCGTCGGGCGGTAGCGGGAGGCCCGTCGCGTCCTCGGGCAGCGCCGCAAGGTCGATGGACGCGATGAGGTGCTGCCCCCGCCGAGGATCGGTGACGTCGGCGGGAAGCATCAGCGGACCGCCGAAGTGGCCGACGACCGGCCCGTCCACATGCGGCGACAGGGTCGAGCATCGGCGGGCGGTGGCCAGTCACCTGTCCACGTCGGCGGACGGGACGTCACGCGCGAGCGCCTTGTCACGGAACCTGTTCAGTTTGTCCAGCATCTCGGGGGTCATCCGAATCAACTTAGCGCCGACGTCCGACACCCGGCAGCGCGCCTCGGCTTGGCTCTCCGACCCGGTAACAGGCGGTTCTCACCGTAGGGCAGGCCCCGTGCGGGGAGTCTCACCCCGCCGCGGGTTCGTCATGGTGCGGTGCTTCGTTCCTTTCGGTAGGCGTGGTGCAGCAGTTGGGCGAAGGATGGCGCTGCCGGCAAGGGCACCGGGCCGGCCAAGGCCGGCAGATCGGCGAGCGTGATCTCCTGGACGCGCTGGGGCGCACCGAGGCGATCCAGCTGACGGCGGACGATGGCCATCGTGGTGCCGCCCAGCATCGCGGCCTCGGGCCACACCACCGCGGCGCCGTCCCAGAAGGCGAGGTTCCAGATCGATGCTTCGCTGAGCCGGCCCCGGCGGTCGAGGAAGGCGGCGTCGTCGAAGCCCTGGCCGGCAGCCTGACGGAGAAAGTACGTCTTGGCCACCTCGCCGACGTGCTTCACGGCCGGGAGCACCCGTTCGTGCTCGACGGCCGCCAGCGCGAGCGGTCCTCGCGGGCCGGAGGCGGCCGGTCCGGTGCGTACGAGCAGCTCCGGCTCCACGTCATCCCCCGCCACGGTGAATTCGCCCGCCGGCGAGTACACCGTCGCGGTCAGCGACAAATCAGCCGGGCCGGCCTGAAGCGCCGCCCGCAGGCAGGCCCGTACCCGATCGTCGGGCAGCGCCTGACCGAAGAGCTCCATGGAGGCGGACCGCAACCGCTCCAGGTGAAGATCGAGACCCCGTACCCGGCCCTCACGCACCTGCATGGCGGTGAAGTGGGCATAGCCGGCGAAGGCGAGCGGCGCCAGATCCTCGGCGCTCGCCGCGCGGCCGTTACGTTGCACAACAAAAGTGGACATGCGTCACTCCCACGAAAGACGACATCGAGGACGACCCGGCCGGAATGGTCGTCGCTGAGGCGACGTTAAGGCTTCACATCCATGACAAGGTCAACCTGTGGTGAGGCGGGGTCAGATGCTGATCGGGGAGCTGTCGCGGCGTACCGGGGTCAGCACGCGGTTGCTGCGCTATTACGAAGCGCAGGGTCTGCTCGACGTCCGGCGGGGCTCCAACGGTTATCGCCATTACGACGACGACTCCGTGGTCACCGTGCGGCAGGTGCGCGCGCTGCTGAAGGCGGGCCTGTCCACGGAGGTGATCCGTGAGGTGCTGCCGTGCGCCCGGGGCGAGCGCCCGGAAATCGACTGGTGCACAGAGTTGTGGGAGGTCCTCAACGGCGAGCTCGCCGCCATGGACCACCGCATCGACGATCTCCGGCGTAGCCGCGGCACTCTCGCCGGCTACCTGACGGGATCCTGATCCGGCCCCGCGGGGGTGGTGGCGACGGCCGCACGAAGAACGGTCGTCGCCACCACGTTGGCCGGCCCGTCCGCGGCCGTCAGGGTCCCGCCTGTGCGGGCCTGGCCGGACGGGGTTGCGCCCTCGGCACGGTGTCCTGCGTGGTCGTCCCGGGATGGCCGGGCCCTTCGGTGTCACCGTGTCGGCGGGGACGTACATGGTTCGCCCACCGGCGCCCATGGGGAGCGCCGTGACTTTTCCTCTAGGAGATCGTACGACCTGTGAGGCGGTGATGCGGAGTCGAAACAGGTCAATTATGGGCGAACCAGTCAGGGTCCCGGCCGAGATGGGCGAGCAGGTGGTCCTGCGCGGGCGCGTACGCGGGCACCACCATCGGCGGGGCGAACCTGGACGGGCGGTCGGCGCACGTCACGAACAGGCGGGCCAGGTCGAGCAGTTCCTCCGCCATGAGCGGCGGGATCGGGCGGCGCTCGCCGCACGACCTGGCCACGTCCCAGCCGTGCACGGCGATCTCGATCGCGCCCGCCGCGGCCACCATCGGGCCGGTCAGCCGCTGATTCCCGACGCAGACCGTCCCGGCGTCGCCGTCTCTCAAGGCTGACCACCCGCCCAGCATCTCGGCGGCCCCGTCCCTGACGAGCAGTGCCGGATCGGCGCCGGTCGCCGGCCGGTCGCGTAGGTCCTCGGTGGTGTGGGGGCAGCCTGCGACGTGGCCGGTGGCGGCTTCGGTCAGGGTGCGAAGGGAGTCGCCCAGGTGTTCCAGCAGGTGGTGGAGGTTCCAGCCTGAGCAGGGTGTGGCGCGGCAAAGGACGGCCGGGGTCACGCTGCGCAGGCTGCCGAGGGTGTAGTCGATCGCGCGTTCCAGGAGCGCCACGCCTGCCGCCAACGGTCGTCCGTACTCGCCCATATCGCCTCCTCGCCAAAGGAGACCCGTACGTGTGGGGAAAATCATCGGCCTTGGCCGCCGGGAACCTCCTGGGCCGATGCGGAGTAGTGAGGGCGAGGAGGTTCGATGGCGAACAGAGCGTGGATGGGTGG
>NZ_SMKQ01000143.1 GCF_004348995.1 Nonomuraea terrae | reverse complement strand
GCCAGCGCCCACCCGGTCCACGCGCACGCCACCCGCAGCGGCTCTCCGGCCAGCGGCGACACCAGCACCAGGACGTACCCGGCGGTGGCGAGCGTCCCCGCCAGGCCGATCGTGCGCACGGAGCCGAGCCGCGCCCGGATCGGGTCGCCCAGCAGCCGCACGGTCGTCATGGCCACCGAGAAGATCGTGTACGCCAGCGGCGCGACGGCGGGGTCGGTGGCCAGCACCCACTGGGCGTGCAGCGCGGCCCAGTCGATGGCTGCGCCCTCGCTCAGGTGGCCGGCGAACGCCGCCAGCCCGAGCAGCGCGATGAGCCCCCAGTGCAGCGAGCCCCCGGACGCGCTCCCGGCCTCGCCGGAGGCGTGCCGCGGCGGGTCGGGCAGCAGCAGCCGGGCCGCCGGCAGGTACAGGAACGGCACCACGACCGCCGCCGCGATCAGCAGCCACTGCGCGTCCAGCTCGGCGTGCAGCACGAGCGAGGTGAGCGCGCCGCCGGCCGCCCCGCCGAGACTCCACGTGCCGTGGAAGGCGGAGATGATCGGCCTACCGTAGCGGCGCTCAACCTCGACGGAGTGGGCGTTCATGGCGACCTCGGTGACGCCGAGCCCCATCCCGAACACCACCGCGAGCACCGCGAGGACGCCGTACGAGGGCGCGAGCGCGGGGCCGAGCAGCACCACGGCCGACAGCGGCCCGGCGAACCAGCAGACCCGGCGGCTCGACCAGCGGTCGACCAGCGGGCCCGCCGCCAGCATCGACACCAGCGCGCCGCCGGAGATCAGCAGCAGGACGCTGCCGAGGCGCGCGGGGCCGAGGTCGAGCCGCTCGTTCAGCGAGGGCAGCCCGGCCGCCCACAGACCCATGACAAATCCGGCAAGAACGAAAAACCCGAAAACTCCGGCACGGGCGCGTTTGGCATCGATGAGGCTTTTGTTCACGGCTAGAGCATAAACTGTGATGCGTGAAGGGTGCTACTACGAGCGGCGAGCTCCGGGCGCACAACCGCGTCCGGCTGCTGCGCGCCGTCCACGACTGCGGGGCCACCCGCACCAGGTCCCAGCTCACCCGCGACCTCGGCCTGGCCAGGGGCACCGCCTCGGTGCTGGTCGCCGGGCTGGCCGAGGACGCGCTCCTGCACGAGGAGCCGGCCTCCGAGCACGCCCGCGGACGTCCGACGCTCGTGCCGGGGCCGCACCCGCGCGGCCCGCTGGCGCTGGCCGCGGACGTCCGGGAGGACGCTTGGGAGCTGGCCGCGTGCGAGCTGGGCGGACGGGCCACCGTGCTGGAGGTGCGCCCGCACGACGGCACGCCCGAGGGCGCGCTCGTACCCCTGGGCGAGGCGGTCGCGGCACACCGGCGCCGGCTCGGCCACCGGGTCGTGGGGGTGGGGATGGCGCTGCCGGGTCCCGTGCGGCACGGCGGCGTGGTGGCCATCACGCACCTGGGCTGGCGCTCGGTGAACGTCCCCGTCCTGCTCGGCCTCCACCCCCACGCCCGCGGCACCGCGCCGCAAGGCGGCTCGAAGCCGCCGGGCCTGCCGATCGTGGGGAACGACACCGCGTTCGCCGCGCTGGCCGAGGCGCGGCGGGGCCGGCTGCGCGGCGTACGGGTGGGCCTGCACCTGCACGTGGACTTCGACCTGGGCGGCGTGCTGGTCGTGGACGGCCACCCCCTCGGCGGGGCCGGTGAGACCGGCGCCGAGTTCGGCCACATGCCGCTCGGCGGCGGCGATCGCCCCTGCGACTGCGGCGCGATCGGCTGCTGGGGCATGGACGTCGGCGCGAACGCCCTGCTGCGCCACGTCGGCCTGGCCTACGGCGGCGGCCGGGGTCGCGAGCAGGCCGAACACGTGCTGGCCACGAACGAGGAGGCGGTGGCCGCCGCCGCCAGGGCACTGGGGCGCGGCATCGCGGCGCTGGTGAACGCCCACGACCCCGAGGTGGTGACCCTGTCGGGACTAGGCGCGGAGCTGTGGGAGCGGGCCGGGGAGGCCCTCCTTGCGGCCGGCGAGCCGTACCTGATGGCGATCCGCCGGGACCGGCCGCCCCGGATCGAGGGCTCGGCGCTGGGCTGGCGCGGCGCGCTCCTCGGCGCGATGGAGTCGGTCTTCGACGCGTTCCTGACGACTGAGGGGCTTGAACTCTGGCGCAAAAACCACCCTGACCAGGCCCGCGACACGCCCGACCAGCAAAATGTGATGCATTCCACCTTCGAGGGCGAAAACCCGATATAACGCATCTGCCGGGACGGCCGGCTCGGTGATCTTCCCCGGCCCGTCCCGGGGCGGCAGGCTGGGAAGGGTTCCGATGCCCGAAAAAATCTTGAGCCGGGGGCGTACCGCGTGAATCTCGAACTCGCGCTCCGCATGACGGAGGCGGCCGTGAAGCAGGCGTTCCGCGAGGGCGCGGCGATCTCCGTCGCGGTCGTCGACGAGGGCGGAAATCTGGTGTCTTTCCAGCGTATGGAGGGTGCGGAGATCTCCGGGCCGGTGCTCGCGCCGGGCAAGGCGTACACCGCCGTGGCCCTGCGCCGGCCCACCTCGGAACTGGCCGCGCTGACCGCTCCCGGAAGGGAGCTGGCGGGTCTGGCGGGCGGCCGGTTCGTCTGTTTCGGCGGTGGCGTTCCGTTGTGGTCCGGTTACGGTACGGGAGACCGCGTGGTCGGCGGTGTGGGGGTCAGCGGCGGCACGGTCGCGCAGGACGTGGCGTGCGCGGAGGCCGCCGAGTCGGTGTGGCGAACCCGCTGAGCGCCCGCTTTCCGCAACACGAACCGCTGGTATCCGTCATGATTAGCCACTGCACCACGGGTATCAGAACCCGAACGTAAAAATCCCCGAGGAGAGAACTGAGATGGCACTTCCCACTCTCACCCCCGAGCAGCGTCAAGCCGCTCTGGCCAAGGCAGCCGAGGCTCGTGCCGCCCGCACGGCCCTGCTGGCGAAGGTCAAGGCGGGCGAGATGACGTTCGCTCAGCTGCTCGAGCGCGACGACGACATCGCGAAGAAGATCAAGGTCTCCCAGGCGCTGCGCGCCGTCAAGGGCGTCGGTCCGGCCAAGGCGACCGCGCTGATGGAGGAGGCGGGCGTCGACGAGAAGCGCCGCCTCGGCGGCCTGGGCGCCCAGCAGCGCAAGAAGCTGGTCGACGCGCTCGGCTGACCCCGGGCGGCCAGGTCCGCGCGCGGCGCGCGCGGACCGGCCAGTGACCTTTCAGCGGCCAGGAGGGACCGGCGAGCGGAACCCCTCGCTCCCCGGCGGGCCGGGCTGAAGGGCACCCCGCAGGAACGCGGACGCGGAAGCACACGGCGACATGCGGGACATGCAGGGACAACACCGCGGCGACGCCCAGGGGGACGGACCGGCAGACGAGGCCGGGGCAGGGCGGATCGCCGCGGAACACCCCCGTAGAACCGTCAGGAGCGCAGATAGGTCAGGACGGCGAGCACGCGGCGATGCTGGTCGGCGTCGTCGGCGTAGAGGCCGAGCTTGCTGAAGATGCTCCTGATGTGCTTCTCCACGGCCCCGTCGCTGATGACGAGCTGCCGCCCGATCGCCGGGTTGGACCTGCCCTCGGCCATCAGCCCGAGCACCTCGCGCTCGCGCGGCGTGAGCTGGGCCAGCGGGTCGTCCTTGCGTCTGCGCACCATCAACTGGGACACCACCTGAGGGTCGAACACGGTGCCGCCCGCGGCCACCCGCCGCAGGCCCTCCAGGAACTCGTCGACGTCGACGACCCGGTCTTTCAGCAGGTAGCCCACCGCGCCGCGGGCGTCGGCGAGCAGGTCGTCGGCGTAGGAGACCTCGACGTACTGCGACAGGATGAGCACCGGCGCCCCCGGCACCCTGCGCCGGGCCTCGACGGCCGCCTTGAGCCCCTCGTCGGTGAACGACGGCGGCATGCGCACGTCGACCACCGACACGTCGGGCACGTGCTCGGCGATCGCCTCGACGAGCGCGGTGCCGTCGCCGACGGTGGCCACCACCTCGCAGCCGAACTCCTCCAGCAACCTGACCAGGCCCTCCCTGATCAGCACCGCGTCATCGGCCACGACTACGCGCACGGCACCTCCGCCACGATCACCGTGGGCCCGCCGTCGGGCGACTGCACGGTCAGCTCCCCGTCGACCGCGCGGAGCCGGTCGGCCAGTCCGGCGAGCCCATGTCCCTTGGCGACGTGTGCGCCGCCGACCCCATCATCCCCGATCGTGAGCATGAGGACGCCGCCCACGCGGACGAGCTGGATGGTGCAGACGGTCGCCCGGCTGTGTTTGGCCACGTTGGTGAGGGTCTCGGCGCAGACGAAGTAGATCGCGTTCTCGACGGCCGCCTGGTAGCGCTCGGTGGTCTGCACGTCGAGGTCCACCGGCACGGTGCAGCGCCCGGCCAGCGCGGCGAGCGCGGGCGCGAGACCGCGGTCGGACAGGATGGGCGGCGCGATGCCGCGCGAGAGCGCGCGCAGCTCGTCGAGCGTCTCGCGGGTGGCGGTGATCGCCGACTTGATCGTGGCCTGCGCGGCCTCGGGGTCCTTGGCCAGCTGCCGCTGCGCCCGTGACAGCTCCATGGCCAGCGAGACCAGGCGCTGCTGCGGCCCGTCGTGGATGTCGCGCTCCAGCTTGCGCAGCGCGTTGGCCTCGGCGGAGACCGCGGCGGCCCGGCCCTCCGCCAGGTCGTCGATGCGCTCCTGCAGTTCGGCCACGCCGGTCAGCAGCGCCCGCCCGAGCCCCGCCCGCAGCAGCGCCGCGCCGCGTACCACGAACGGCAGCAGCAGCGTGAAGAAGAGACCGAGGGCGACGTAGAAGACCACGTTGACCAGGTAGCTGCCGTCGCCGATGCCGAGCAGCTCGGGCAGCTCCATGCCGCCGGGGATCTGCATGAGGAAGATGCCGTAGATCGGCCAGGCGAGCCCGGCGATCGGGATCGCCCAGAACACGACGGTGAGGGCGAACGCCACGATCGCGAACGGCAGGTTGATGACGCCGTGCAGCAGGTCGAGCCAGGACTGCCCGCTCGTCAGCGGGTTGACCAGCCGGCGGAACCGGCCGGCGCCAGGGGGCGCGGGCTTGTACCGGGGCCGTACGGGAGGGCGTTTGAGCACGTCGGACAGCCAGCCGCGCTCGGCGTCGGCGAAGCCCCGCGCCACCAGGAGCGTGCCGGCGAGCAGAGGCAGGCCGATCCAGACCACCGTGGTGCCGACGCCGGCGGCGAAGCCCGCGATCATCAGCACGAAGCCGATCAACGCCGTCGGGAAGCCCACCAGCGTGTAGCGGGTGTCGAGGAGGACACGCCTCATCAGGGAGCGCATGGGGCAACCGTATGACGGCGCCGCGCCCGGCACGAGCGGGTGCGCAGGCGTCCGAGGGTAGGGCTGGCCCTACCAGGACCGGTGGTGGGTCCTGGACCGCGAAAGGGCGGCTCGCGGCAATGTGCGGCGGCGGTCCGGACGGAAGCCTTGAGTCATCCCGCTCCCCCGTGAATCGAGGCCCCCATGACCGTCCTGGTGGACCGCCCACCTGCCGCGCAGCCGCGCGGCCGGGCCCGCGACCCGTTCCTCGACCTGCTGCGGGTGGCCGGCATGGCGCTCGTCGTGCTGCAGCACTGGACGATCCCGGTGCTGGCGTACGACGGCGTCCGGCTGAGCGCGGGCAACGCGCTGTCCACGCCGGGCGTGTGGGTGGTGACGTGGCTCAGCCAGGTGATGCCGCTGGTGTTCTTCGCGGGCGGCGCGGCAAACGCGATCGGCTTCGAGCGCTCGGGCGCGGCCTCGCAGGCATGGCTGGCGGTGCGGCTGCGGCGGCTGGTCTGGCCGCTGCTGCCGCTGGCGGCGGTGTGGATCCCGCTCCCCCACGTCCTGCTGACGCTGGGCGTGCCGGAGCAGCCGCTGGAGATGGGGGCGCGGCTGACCGGCCAGCTGCTGTGGTTCCTGGCCGTGTACCTGGTGGCCGTCACCGTGACGCCGTACGCGCTGCGCCTGCACGCGCGCCACGGCTGGCGCGTCCCCGCGGCTCTGGCCGCCGGGGCGGCGCTGACGGACGTGGCACGCTTCGCGACCGGGGTCGAGGCGGTGGGCTATCTGAACGTGGTGTTCGTCTGGCTGGCCGTGCACCAGCTCGGCTTCTTCTACGCCGAGGGACGTCTGCGGCGCGCGTGGGCCCTCGCGGCGGGCGGCTTCGTGGCGGCGGCCCTGCTGGTGGCCTTCGGCCCCTACCCGGGCAGCATGATCGGCCTGCCCGGCGCGGAGATGTCGAACATGGCCCCGCCCACGCTCGCCGTCCTGGCCGTCGGTCTCGGTCAGGTGGGTCTGGCCGTGCTGCTGCGCCCGTGGCTGGTGCGGCTGCCGTACGGGCGCCTGCTGGACTGGGCGGGACCGCGGATCATGACGGTGTACCTGTGGCACATGCCGGCCCTCTTCGCGGTCACCGGCGTCGTGGTGGTCCTGCTCGGCGTGGACACGCCGGCGCCGGGCAGCCTCGGGTGGTTCGCCGGGTGGCCGGTCTGGTTCGGGCTGCTGTGCCTGGTCATGTGGCCGCTGCTGAAGGGCTTCGCGCGCTTCGAGACGCCGCCGGCGCTGCCGTACGGGACGCCGGGGACGGGCGGCACGCTGGCGGCGGCCGGGCTCGCGGGCGGCGGGGTGCTGGCGCTGACCGTGGGCGGGTTCGCGCCCGGCGCCGGGCCGTTCCTCGCGGTGCTCGCGCTGCTCGGCGGCCTGCTGATGACGGCGCCCCGCACGGGCGAGCGGTCCCGGGACACCCGTGCGACCGGGGGCTCGGCACAATAGCGTCACATGACGAAGATCCGCCCGCTCGCCGACGCCGACCTGCCCGCCGTCGCGGAGCTCTACGCCCACTACGTGACCGGTACGGTCGCCACGTTCGACGAGACGCCGCCCGGGATCGAGGAGTGGCGGAAGAAGGCGGCGACCGGGCTGCCGTTCCTCGTGGCGGAGCTGGACGGCGAGGTCGCCGGATACGCCTACCTGTCCCAGTACCGCCCGAAGCCCGCCTACCGGCACACGCTGGAGGTCAGCATCTACCTCGCCCCCGGGCGCACCGGGCAGGGGCTCGGGCGGCTGCTGCTCGGCGCGCTGGTCGAGCGGGCGCGGGAGATTCCGGCCCGCCAGCTCGTCGCGGTGATCGCGGACTCCGGCGATCCGGCCTCGGCGCGGCTGCACGCGGCGTTCGGGTTCGAGGAGGCGGGCCGTCTGAAGGCCGTGGGGTACAAGCACGGACGCTGGGTCGACACCGTGCTGTTCCAGCTGGACCTGGGATGAACGCCGCGATTTGACCGCGGTGGGCGGCGGGCGGTTCGACCACCCGGCAAACTTCGGCAGGATAGATGTCGTGAGCCTTCTCATAGATCGCCTGCCCGAGGACATCGACGCCGATCCCGACGCCATCTTCGACGCGTTCGTCGCGTGGAACACCGAGCGGGGGCTCACGCTCTATCCTGCCCAGGAGGAGGCCCTCATCGAGGTGGTCTCCGGCAACAACCTGATCCTGGCCACGCCGACGGGCTCCGGCAAGTCGCTGGTGGCGGCCGGCGCCCACTTCGCCGCGCTGACGCGCGACCAGCGCACGTTCTACACCGCCCCCATCAAGGCGCTGGTGTCGGAGAAGTTCTTCGACCTGTGCGCGATCTTCGGCACCGCGAACGTCGGCATGATGACGGGCGACGCGAGCGTCAACCCCGGGGCGCCGATCATCTGCTGCACCGCCGAGATCCTGGCCAACGTGGCGCTGCGCGACGGAGCCGCGGCCGACGTCGCCCAGGTCGTGATGGACGAGTTCCACTTCTACGCCGAGCCCGACCGCGGCTGGGCCTGGCAGGTGCCGCTGCTGGAGCTGCCCAACGTGCAGTTCATCCTGATGTCGGCCACGCTCGGCGACGTGTCGATGTTCGAGCGCGACCTGACCCGCCGCACCGGCCGGCCGACGGCCGTGGTCAAGAACGCCGAGCGCCCGGTGCCGCTGGTCTACTCCTACCGGATGACGCCGCTGCACGAGTCGCTGGAGGAGATGCTCAAGACCGGCCAGGCGCCCGTCTACGTCGTGCACTTCACCCAGGCCGCGGCGATGGAGCGGGCCCAGTCGCTGATGTCGATCAACATGGCGACGAAGGCCGAGAAGGAGGCCATCGCCACCATGATCGGCGGGTTCCGGTTCACCACCCGGTTCGGGCGGGCGCTGTCGCGGCTGGTCCGCCACGGCATCGGCGTCCACCACGCCGGCATGCTGCCGAAGTACCGCCGCCTGGTGGAGCGGCTGGCCCAGGCCGGGCTGCTCAAGGTCATCTGCGGCACCGACACGCTCGGCGTCGGCGTCAACGTCCCGATCCGCACGGTCCTGTTCACCGCGCTGTCGAAGTACGACGGCACGAAGGTGCGGCGGCTGCGCGCCCGCGAGTTCCACCAGATCGCCGGCCGGGCGGGCCGGGCCGGCTTCGACACCATCGGCTACGTCGCCTGCCAGGCCCCCGAGCACGACATCGAGAACGCCAAGGCGCTCGCCAAGATCGGCGACGACCCCAAGCGGCGGCGCGGCTACGCCCGCAAGAAGCCGCCGGAGGGCTTCGTGGGCTGGAGCGAGGAGACGTTCCAGAAGCTCCAGGACGCCGAGCCCGAGCCGCTCGCCTCCCGGTTCAAGGTCAGCAACGCGATGCTGCTCGCGGTCATCAACCGTCCGGGCGACTGCTTCCAGGCGATGAAGCACCTGCTGACCGACAACCACGAAGACCGCAAGTGGCAGCGGCGGCACATCAGCCAGGCCATCGCCATCTACCGCTCGCTGCTGGCCGGCGGCATCGTCGAGCAGTTCCCCGAGCCCGACGAGCAGGGCCGGAGGGCCCGGCTGACGATCGACCTGCAGGAGGACTTCGCGCTCAACCAGGCGCTGTCGACGTTCGCGCTGGCGGCGTTCGAGCTGCTCGACCGGGAGTCGCCGTCGTACGCGCTCGACATGGTCTCGATCGTCGAGTCGGTCCTCGACGACCCGCGCCAGATCCTGTCCGCCCAGCTGAAGAAGGCCAGGGGCGAGGCGGTCGCGGAGATGAAGGCCGACGGCATCGAGTACGAAGAGCGCATGGAGCGGCTGGCCGAGGTCATGTACCCGATGCCGCTGGAGGACCTGCTGCTCGGCGCGTACGAGACGTACCGGCGCGGCCATCCGTGGGTCGGCGACTACACCGTCAGCCCCAAGTCCGTGGTGCGCGACATGTACGAGCGGGCCATGACGTTCGGCGACTACATCCAGTTCTACGAGCTGACCCGCTCCGAGGGCACGGTGCTGCGCTACCTGGCCGACGCCTACCGCACCCTGTCGCGCACGGTCCCCGAGCACCTCAAGACCGAGGACCTGGTCGACCTCATCGAGTGGCTCGGTGAGCTGGTCCGCCAGGTCGACTCGTCGCTGATCGACGAGTGGGAGAAGCTCACCAACCCGGCGGCGGCGCTGGAGGAGCAGGAGCAGCTCGAGACCAAGGTGCGGCCGGTCACCGCCAACCCGCGGGCCTTCCGTGTGCTGGTGCGCAACGCGATGTTCCGCCTGGTGGAGCTCTGCGCGCTGGAGAAGGATGAGGAGCTGGGTGAGCTCGCCCCCGACGTCGACTGGGGCGCGGCGCTCGACGCCTACTACGACGAGCACGAGGAGATCCTCACCGACGCCGGCGCCCGTGGGCCCGCGCTGCTGCGCATCGAGGAGGAGAGCGGGCTGTGGAAGGTGCGCCAGACGATCAAGGATCCGGCCGGCGACGGCGACTGGGGCATCGACGCCCAGGTCGACCTGGCCGCCTCCGACGAGGAGGGCCGCGCGGTCCTGTACGTGATCGGCCTGAACCGCCTGTAGGGGCGACAAGCGGTGTGCCGGAACGGACTGGCAACGGACGTCCCGGCACACGCCTGTCGATCTCAGTTTCGGGCGCGGAGCGTCAGGGTCGTGTCATGGCTGTGTCCCGAGTTCGGGACATTCCCGAAATGATAAAGTTTGGCCGCAAATTTCGGCACAGCGAAGGGCGCGGCGGCGGGTGAACGACGAGGAGATCAGGCGCGTCCTGGGCCTGCTCTACCAGGACGAGACGTTGCGGACCTTCGCCGCCCTGGTGCTCGGCGAGGCCGGCGACCTGCCTCCGAAGGCGCTGCGCAAGCTGGAGGCCGGCGGCCTGGCCGCGCGCGACGACGGCGGCACGTGGCGGGCCACGCCGGAGCGCTTCCGCGAGCTGTTGCGCGCGCACGCCGAGCCGGCCGAGGAGCTGAGCCCTGAGGAGCGGGTGCTGCGCACGTTCCTGGTGGACGGCCGGCTGACGACCACGACGATGCGGCGCGACAAGCGACTGGTCGTGCTGCGCTACATCTCGCGGGTCTTCGAGCCCGGCGTGCGCTACCCGGAGAAGGACGTCAACGTGGCGCTGCGCGCCTTCCACGACGACTACGCCGCGCTTCGCCGCTACCTGGTGGACGAGGGCCTGCTGTCCCGCGAGGGCAACGTCTACTGGCGCTCCGGCGGCCCGGTCGACCTCTGACCACCCCCCACGACGAACGCCCGGCCGCGACCGGCCCCACCGCACGGCGGCCCGATCCCCGCGCACGGCGGAGGGCGCCCCCGTCAGGCGGAGGTCAGGCGTGTGCGCAGGAGCGCGAGGTCGTCCGGGGAGAGGCCGGCTTCCTGGAGGTAGGCCGCCGGTCCCCCGTAGCGGTCGTGGAGGTGGGCCAGCGTGGCGGCCATCGTGTCGGCCGTGACCTCGGCGAACAAGCGTCGTGAACGAGCCCGTGCCGGCTCGTCCCGCAGGGCGGCGAGGTGGTCGTCCTGGCGCAGGCAGGTGGCCGTGAGCGCGTAGTCGGCGGCGATCTCCCGCTCCGGCACGCCCGCCACGGCCAGCGCCAGCGCGGCCACCAGCCCCGTTCTGTCCTTGCCCGAGTGGCAGTGCACCACCACCGGCCCGGGCGGGGCGTGCGCGACGGCGGCCATCACCGCCGCGAACAACGGCGCGCCCCGGTCCAGGATGGCCCGGTAGATCGCGGGCAGCGTCTCC
Source organism: Nonomuraea terrae (assembly GCF_004348995.1). GTDB lineage: Bacteria > Actinomycetota > Actinomycetes > Streptosporangiales > Streptosporangiaceae > Nonomuraea > Nonomuraea terrae. The sequence goes on along the minus strand of NZ_SMKQ01000143.1, from coordinate 12,549 downwards.
CCCATCTCCTCCAGCACGTCGTCCTCGTCCCGCAGCACGGGCAGGTGGCGCCACGGCGCGGAGCCCGCCAGCGGGCTGGGGTCGGCGGCGCACTCGGCGGCCAGCCGCAGGTCGGCGACCAGGCCGACCCCGGCGCGGGTGAGAACGGGCACGGTCTCGGCGCGCGGCCGGTCGGCGCGGATGAGGGCACCCGCCCGTACGCGGCCTCCGTCCCGCGTGGGCAGGGCGCCGAGGTCGCGCACGTTCTGGCAGCCCGGCCAGGCCAGCACCCGGTCGGGCAGGCTCATCGCAGGTGCCTGAGGTTGCTGGTCCAGGCGTCGATCTGAGCCTGCCAACCGGCCGGATCCTCCGGGCGTCCGGGGACGCCGGGCCGCGTCTGCCACGGCAGCGGCCCGGTCGCACGCCGGTACTCCACGCCGATCGCGTCCAGCCGCTCCAGGTGGGCGTCCAGGCGGGCGCGGAAGTCCGGCAGGTCGCGCCCGGCCGGGCTCCAGACGGTCTCGGCGAACGCGGCCAGGCGGGGAAAGGCCATGTAGTCCACCTGCCGGGTGGAGTCGATGAGCTCGGTCCAGACGCAGCACTGCGCGCCCAGCACGTGCCCGGCGGCCGGCTGCCCGCGCAGCTCGGCGGGGACCGGTTCGAAGGCGTAGACGTCCTCCAGCGTCAGCACGGTGCCGAAGGGCACCGGCTCGTCCTCGCCGGGCGACTGCCGGTAGTCGAAGTAGAGGGAGGTGTTGGCGCAGTTGATGACGTCGTGCCCGCGGCGGGCCGCCGCGACCGCCCCGAGGTCGCCGCGCCACGAGGCGACCACGGCGCCGGGCGCGAGTCCGCCTTCGAGGATCTCGTCCCAGCCGACGAGCCGCCGCCCGCGCGCGGCCAGGAAGTCGCCGAATCGGCGCACGAACCAGCTCTGCAGCTCCTCCTCGTCCCGCAGCCCCAGCTCTCGGATCCGCCGCTGGGCGGCCGGGCTGGCCTTCCACTGGTCCTTGCGGGCCTCGTCGCCGCCCACGCACACGTACGGGGCTGGGAACAGCTCGAGCACCTCCTCCAGCACGTTCTGGAAGAACTCGATCGTGCTCTCCTCGACGTTGAGCACGTTGTCGCCGATGCCCCAGGTGCTGCCGACCTCCAGCGGTTCGACGAGGTTGCCCAGCTCGGGGTGGGCGGCGATGGCGGCCTGGGTGTGGCCGGGCATGTCGACCTCGGGGACGACCATGATGTGCCGCCGGGCGGCGTACGCGACGATCTCCCTGATGTCGTCCTGGGTGTAGTAGCCGCCGTGGGGGCGGCCGTCCATGGCGCCGTTCCAGCCGGTCTGGCTCTCCTTGCGCCAGGCGCCGACCTCGGTGAGCCGGGGGTAGCGGCGGATCTCCAGCCGCCAGCCCTGGTCGTCGGTGAGGTGCAGGTGCAGGACGTTGAGCTTGTGCAGGGCCATCAGATCGATGAACCGCAGCAAGTCATGCTTTGTCATGAAATGCCGGGCGACGTCGAGGAGGCAGCCGCGCCAGCCGAAGCGCGGCTCGTCCTCGACGCGCACCCCCGGCACCCGGAACGGCCCGCGTCCCGCTCTCCTGAAGGCGTCCGGCGTGAGCAGCTGGCGGAAGGTCTGCGCTCCGTAGAACGCCCCCGCGGGCCCTCCGGCCACGATCTCGACGTCCGCGCCGACGGTCAGCCGGTAACCCTCAGGAGGCAGGTCGCCGAGAACCAGGGTGATCGTTCCCGAGCCGGGGCCCGGCAGCAGCTCACCTCCGGTGACGGGGGCGAGCTCGGCGCGCAACCAGGCGGCCACCTCGCCGAGCGCCGGGGCGGCGGTGAGCGAGGTCCGCTCGTCCAGCTCGAACGAGCCCGGCCCGGGCTCGTTCCGCACGGGCTTGGGAACGATCATCAACGGCTACTCCCTACTCGCAGGTGATGGTGGCGTCGGCGAAGTCGACGTGGTCGGAGGTGGCGTTGTCGCCGCCGTTCGTCGCGACCAGCCGGACGAACCGGGCGCCCTGCACGGACACGGTGACCGCGCGGGCGGGCATGGTCCCGGTGACCAGGCCGGAGTACGCGACCCGGCCGCCGTCGGCCCAGACCTCGAACCCGGCCGACCCGGCCGCGCCCACCTCGTCGTCGATCCCGGCCATGAAAGCAACGGCCGAGCAGCGCCCGCCCGTGTAGTACTCGATCTCGGCGGGCGCGTGCGCGCCGAGGCCCTTGGCGTACGTGACGCCCTCGACGGTGATCGGGCGGCCGTCGCCGGCGGCCCGCTCACCGTTGCTGGTGTCCTTCTCGACCGGGCCGAAGTGGTTCTTGACCGCGGTCCACGGCACGTCGCTGAGGTGGCTGCGGCCGGACGGCGGGGCCTGCGCGACGGTGACGACCGCCGAGCCCGGCTGCGAGCCTCCGGCGAAGGCGGCGGACGCGGTGAGCTCGTACGTCGTGCGCGCGGCGTTCGCGGGCGGGGTGACAGCCCAGGTCACCGTGAAGGTCGCGCCGCCGTCCAGCCGCCCGGTCGTGGCGGGCGTGCGGGCGACGGCCTGCCAGCCTTCCGGTACGCCGAGCGTCACGCGCAGGTCGCGCAGCCGCCCGGTGGCCCCGGTGTTGGTCACCCGGGTGACGATCTCGCCGGTCCGACCCGGTTCCAGGACGGACGGCCGGTCGGCGCCGAGCTCCCCCGGGTCCACCTCGAAAGTCACCAGCGGCGGTGCCTGTTCGCGGCTCTCCGACACGCGGAACATCAGGGCGGCGTGCGCCGGCACCTGGGCGGCCAGCTCGCCCTCGGAGGACGTGATCGCGCCGGTCCACAGGTCCTCGACCCGGTGGCGAGCGTCGCCGAGCCGGGTCGAGAGGGTGGCGGCCCGGTCGCTCTCGTTGAACAGCACGATCGCCCGGTCGCCGTTCTCCAGCGGCTTGGCCAGCACGTGATACCAGCCGTCGGACTTCACGAACGTGCCGTGGACACCCAGCCTGTCCTGGTTCACCGCGATCACCTTGGGGTTGGCGACGATCGCGGGCGGCGCCTTGTCGGGAGCGGCCTGCAGGATGAGCGGCGCGGCCCCGATCGCCCAGAGCGTGAACTGGGTGCGGTATTCGGTGGCGGTCATGCCGCCCAGCCCAGCCTGCAGCAGGTCGGGGTCGGCCCAGCTGCCGGGGCCCGCGTGGTCGGCCCTGAGCTGGTTGGTCTCCCAGATGTCCACCATCGAGGGGTAGCCGTCGGGGATGGGCCGGTTGTAGACGTTGGTCCGCCAGGTGGTGGCGCGGGCGTTCTTGCCCCAGAGCCACGGCACGGTGCTGCCGTCCTCGTTGTTCATGGCGAACACCACGTCGTCGCCGAGGGCCTGACGCATGGGCGGGTAGAGGGCCTCGGCGATCTGCTGCACGTTCTTGCCGGGGAAGTCGGTCGTCGGGATGGAGCACCAGTCGTACTTGACGTAGTCGACGCCCCACTCCTTCGCCTGCCGGGCGTCGGCGGCCTCGTACCCGTAGGAGCCGGGGCCGCCCCCGGAGCAGGCCCTGGTGCCGGCCGACAGGCTGAGGCCGAGCTTGAGCCCCTTGCCGTGCAGGTGGTCGGCGAGCGCCTTGATGCCGCCGGGGAAGCGGCCGGGGTCGGGGGCGAGCGCGCCGTCGGAGCGCTGCGGTGCCTGCCAGCAGCCGTCGATGACGACGTACCGGTAGCCGAGCGGCGCGAGCGGGGCGAGGGCGTCGGCGGCCTGGCGGACCGCCGCTTCGGAGACCGAGCAGCCGAGCCCGCGGCTGCTCCAGCCCATGGGCGGGCCGGAGGCGGCCTCCGCGGCGCTGGGTAACGCGACGAGGGGCCCAGCTAGGGGCATGGCGAGGAAGGCCGCCGCGGCGGCCGTGATCATGCGCATGGGGGTCCTGTCAGGCCGGGTTGAGTGTCGGGTCGCCGGGCTCGATGACGAACGAGCCGGAGGTGTAGGCGGGCGCGTACGGCTCGGTGATGCGGGACAACGAGCGGAAGTCGACCGTCATCTCCTGCTGGGTGAGCCGGGTGCGCACGTAGCCGCGGCGGCCGTTGAAGAACTTCACGTGCGGGTTCTCCCGCAGCAGGTTCTGCGTGTCGGGGTATTCGTCCAGGCCGTTGCCCGCGCTCGTGACCGAGGTGGTGACCAGCTCGACGGCGACAGACCTGGACTCGGGGTCCTGGTAGTCGCGCTTGACCTCGCCGGCCCAGTGGGAGTGCACGTCGCCGGTGAGCACGACGGCGTTTCGCCCATAGGAGTCGATGGCGGCGGTCAGGCGGTTGCGGGAGGCGACGTAGCCGTCCCAGCCCTCGTTCGAGTAGCCCCTGCCCTCGCCGTTGGTCCAGTCCATCTCCATGAGGAAGACCTGCTGGCCGAGCAGGTCCCAGGTGGCCCGCGAGTCCCTCAGCTGCCCGTCGAGCCAGGCCTCCTGCTCCTGGCCGAGGATGGTCCTGTTGGGCTCGAACCGCTCCAGGCAGTCGGGGCCGACGGTGCCGCTCCTGCCCGTGCAGGCGTACAGGTCGCGGTACTGGCGGGTGTCGAGCAGGTGCAGGTTGGCGACCGCGCCCCACCGGATGCTGCGGTGCAGCCGCAGCGCCGCGCTGGACGGCTTCTGGGCCCGGCGCAGCGGCATGTTCTCGTAGTACGCCTGGAAGGCGTCCGCCCGGCGCTTGAGGAACGGCGGGTCGGGCTGCTCGGGCACGTCGCCGGCCCAGCCGTTCTCGATGTCGTGGTCGTCCCAGACCACGACCCACGGGGCGATGGCGTGAGCAAGCTGCGACTCCGGGTCGGCCTTGTGCTGGGCGTGGCGCAGCCGGTAGCCGGCCAGGTCGAGGCACTCGCCGCCGGCCTGGTCGCGGACGGGGTACTTGTAGTCGCCGTACTCGTAGATGTAGTCGCCGAGGAAGGCGATCAGGTCGGGCTGGTCCTCGGCCATCCTGCGGTACGGCGTGAACCAGCCGGCCTGGTAGTCGGCGCACGAGGTGAACGACAGGTCGAGCGCCCTCGTACGGGTGCCGGGGGCGGGGGCGGTGAGGGTGCGGCCGACGGGCGAGATCTCGCCTTCGGCGCGGAAGCGGTAGAAGTACTCGGCTCCGGGGTCGAGCCCGTCGAGCTCGACGTGCACGCTGTGCGCGGCCTCGGGGCGGGCGGTCTCGGAGCCGGTGCGTACGACGCGCCGGAAGTTCTCGTCCGCGGCGAGCTGCCACTGCACCGGCACCGGGCGGCCGGGCATGCCGCCGAGGCCGTCGAGGGCGGTCGGGTTCATGGCCAGGCGCGTCCATAAGACCACACCGTCGGGCGTGGGCTCGCCGGAGGCGACACCGAGCTGGAAGGGGTCGGAGACGGGGGCACGATGGGGTGCGCGATGGGCCGCCGCGCGCACGGGTACGGCACCCAGTGCGGCGGACAGGCCCACGCTCGCGCCCCCGGCGATGAGTGAACGCCGGTTGATCATCGGGGGTGTCCTTACTTGATGCTGGCGTTGCCTTCGGAGACGGCCTGGTCGGCCGCTTCCTGCGGGGTGAGCTCACCGAGGTACAGCTGGTTGAAGATCTGGTTGAGCTTCGTCTCGAAGCCGGTGAAGCCGGTGGTGATCGGCAGGGGGAAGGTCGTGCCGGCCGCCTCCTCGACGAACGGCGTCACGTCGAGGCCCTTGGCCTTCCAGTAGTCGACGTAGCCCTGCTCCAGGCCGTTGAGCGCCGGGAGAACGTAACCGCCGTCGGCCATCAGCTTCTGCGGCGCCTCGGTGCCGAGGTAGGCGGCCAGCCTCATGGCCTCCTCGGGGTGGTCGCTGTCGGCGTAGACGGCCTCGGCCAGGCCGTTCAGGTTGACCGAGCGACCGGCCGGGCCCTCGGGCATGGGCGCGATGCCCAGCTCGAACGTCGACTCCGGCGCCACGAACGGCAGCAGCGCGTTGTTGGCGGGGAACATGGCGACCTGGCCGGCGGTGAACATGTCGGTCACCTTGCCGGTGGGCGGGTTGGTCCGCGTGGCCGGCGGCGAGACGTGGTGCTTGTTGACCAGGTCCACCGCGAACTGCAGCGCCTGCACCGACGCGGGGTCGTTGAAGGTGTACTTCCCGAACGGCTGGTCCACCAGCTTGCCGCCGTTGGAGTTGACCCAGTTCATCCACTGCGTCTGGTAGTGGTTCCAGGACGCGAAGCCGTACGTCTTGACCTTGTCGGGGTCGAAGCCGTCCTCGCCGGGGTGCTTGCCGGCCTCGTCCACGGTGAGCTTGCGGGCCACTTCGAGCAGCGTGCCGGAGCCGTCGGGGCTCCAGGTCAGCTTCTCCGGCATCTCGACGCCGGCCGCCTCGAACAGGTCCTTGTTGTAGAGCAGGCCGACGATGCCCCAGTCCTTGGGCACGCCGTACAGCTTGCCCTCGTAGGTGAAGGAGCCGACGACGGTCTCGTGGTACTTCGCGGTGTCGGCCTGGACGGGGGCCAGCACGCCCTTGGTGACGTACTCGGGGAACTGGGTGGGGGTCATCCAGAACACGTCCGGCGCCGTGCCCGCCACCGCGTCGGCGGTGAGCTTGGTCCAGTACTGGTCGTACGGCAGCAGCTCGATCGTGACGTCGATGTCCGGATTGGCCTGCTCGAAGGCCGCCATGACCTTCTCGTAGCCGGCCTTCTGCTGGTCGTCCCAGAGCCGGTACGTCAACGTGACCTTCTCTGACTCGCCACCGCCGCCTGACCCGCACGCGGCGAGGGTGAGCATGGCGACGCCCAGCAGCGCCCCGGCCCAGCGAATCGGGGGGTTCTTCGGCATTCGCTGACCTCTTCTTGTTTCTATTTGAGGCCTGTGAGGACCACAGACCTGACGATGTACTTCTGGAAGAAGACGAAGACGACCACCATCGGCACCAGCGCGATCAGGCTGCCGGCCATCATGAGGTTGTAGTCGACGCCGATGCCGTCCTTGAGGGTGGCGATGGCGACGGTGATCACCTTGGTGTCGTCGCCGCTGGTGATGATGAGCGGCCACAGGAAGCTGTTCCACGACGAGATCACCGTGATGATCGCCAGAGTGCCGAGCGCGGGGCGGCAGAGCGGCAGCATGATGCGCAGCAGGATCGTCAGCGGCCCCGCCCCGTCGATCCGCGCCGCCTCCTCCAACCCGGCGGGCAGGCCCTTGAAGAACTGCCGCATCAGGAAGATCCCGTACGGCGTGCCGAGCACGTACGGTGCGAGCAGGCCGTACCAGGTGTTGACCAGGTCCAGCTCCCGCATGATCAGGAAAAGCGGGATCATGGTGACGGCGCTCGGCACCATCATCGTGGCCACGTACAGCCAGAACAGCACGTCCCTGCCCCGGAAGCGGAGCCGGGCGAAGGCGTAGGCGGCGAACGTGGTGAAGACCAGCTGGCCCGCCGTCAGCACCGCGGTCATCACGGCCGTGTTGAGGATGAAGCGGGGGAAGTCGCCGGCGAGCATCTCGGCGATGTTGTCCGTGGTCGGCGGGAGCCCCGGCAACCACGGCGCGGTGGAGCTGAGCTGCGCCTGCGTCTTGAACGCGGTCAGCACCACGAGCAGGTAGGGGAAGACGGAGATGAACGCACCGGCCGCCAGCGCGGCGTAGAGCAGGATTCGCTTGGTCATGGGTCTCTCAGCTCAGGTCGTACGTGGTGCGCTTGCCGAAGAACCTGACCTGCGCCAGCGTCACCAGGAAGATGATCACGAAGAGCAGCATCGACAGCGTGGAGGCGTAGCCGAAGTCGAACTGCTTGAATGCGGTCTCGAAGATCCTGAAGTTGATCACCTCGGTGCTGCCGCCGGGGCCGCCGGCGGTCATCGCGTAGACCGTGTCGAACACCTGGAAGGCGCCGATCATGTTGGTCACCGTGACGAAGAACATCGTGGGGTTGAGCAGCGGCAGCGTCACCCGCCAGAACCGCTGCGCCGGGGTGGCGCCGTCGGTGGCGGCCGCGTCGTGCAGCTCCTGCGGGATGCCCTGCAGGCCGGCCAGGAAGAACAGCATGTTGTAGCCGGTGTGCTGCCAGACGCTGACGAGCGCGACGGCGGGCAGCGCCCAGGTCGCGTCCGTCAGCCAGTCCGGGCCCGTGATGCCGACCAGCGCCAGGGCGCTGTTGAGCGCGCCGTCGCGGGGGTCGAAGATCCAGTTCCAGATGAGACCGAGCACGATCGGGGTCGCCATCCACGGCACCACGAACAGCGACCTGAAGTACTTCACGCCCTTGACCCGCTGGTTGAGCAGCATGGCGATGGCCAGGGCCAGCGCCGTCTGGAGCGGGATGCAGAGCAGCACGTACGCGACCGTCACCCACAGCGAGTGCCAGGTCTGGCCGTCGGAGGCCAGCCGGCTGTAGTTGTCCAGGCCGACGAATTCGGGGGCGGACAGCAGCTCCCAGTCGAACAGGCTCAGCACGAGCACGATCACCATGGGCAGCAGCAGGAAGGCCACGACCCCGAGCAGGCTGGGGCCGATGAACAGGTACGCCTGCCAGCCGCTCCCCCTCCGCCGCGTGACCGGGGCGCCCGGCCGCGGGCCGGCCGCGACGACGGGCACGGGCTTCCTCGTCGCGGTGGGGCCGGTCACGACGGCTCCGTGGCGGTCGGCACCATGAGCCGCCTGGTGGTCTCAAGGCCCCACTGGTCCAGCGCCGCGACAGGGTCGCTCGACCCGCGCAGCCCGCCGGTGCGCTCGATGTGCTCCGCCCACTCCTGCCTGGCCTCGACCTCGGGGCGCAGGATGATGCAGTCGGGGTCGTTGACCCACCAGCGGGCGTGCAGGAACTCGCGCGCCGCGCCCGTGAGCCGGGCTCCGAGCTGCGACGGCTGGCTGATGTCGCCGGACTTGGGATGCAGGGTCGGCGCGATGTCGGGGCTGACCCGCATGATGTCGACCAGGCCGATGCTGGGCAGCATCGGCGCCCCGCACCCGTGCAGCGTGGCGCCGGGGCCCGCGCCCTGCCGCACCAGCTCCAGCCCCCGCCGGTACGCGGTGATCGGGTCGACGTCGTCGTGCCGGCGGCCGGCCAGCGCCCCCGCGTACAGATAGTCGAGCTTGAAGTGGGTGAGGCCCATCGCGGCGAACGTCCGGAAGACGCCGGCCAGGTGCTCGGCCGCCTCGGGGTGGGTGACGTCGAGCACGGCCAGCTCCTGGTCCCACATGTGGCCCGCGTACGCGCCGCCCACCAGCCACTCGGGGTGCTCTGCGAAGATCCGGCTGCCGTAGCCGACCAGGAACGGCGCGGTCCAGATCCCGGCCCGCCGGCCCGCGCCCGTCACGGCGTCCACGGCCCGGCGCAGCTCGCCGAACCCGGGGCGCGGGTCCAGCCAGTCGCCGATCCCTGCCTCGTAGCCGTCGTCGATGAGGAACATGTCGGCGCCCAGACCGAGCCGTTCGCTGAGCTCCAGGTTGTCGATGACGTCGGCGTCGGTGACCTTGTCCCAGTAGCCGTACCAGCTGCACCACATGGGCGGCACCGCGGGGAACTCCCGCCGCGGAGCCAGGCCGTCGGCCCAGTCGCGCAGGGCCCGGCCGAGGCCGGCCTCGCCGCGCCGGTGGCGCACCGGGCCGTCGGCGGAGACGACCAGCCGGCCGCCCTCCTCCCGCACCCGGATCGACGGCACCTCAGTCGGGCTCGGCGCCGACCACAGCTCGACGCCGCCGTCGCCGGTCTCGATGGCGAGCAGTCCCTCGCCCTGGAACATCCCGGCCGGGACCGGGGTCTCGGGGCGGTAGCAGAGGATCTGGATCGTCTCGTCGGCGGGCCGGGGCGGGGTGTCCGTCCAGCGGTAGGAGCCGGTGGGGCTCCACGACTGCCAGCCGTGCTCGAACACCCGGGCCTCGTCGAGACGGCACGCGACCTCGCCGATGTCATGGAACGACATCAGTCCTCATTTCCACTCGACTTACGAAGGAGCCCTTCATTACTAGCACTGCACGGCAGCGACGGGCAATGGCCGATTTTCCGGTACTTCGCGGGATATCTGGGCGGCGCACACCCTCGGCCCAACGGCTGGCATAATCGGTTTACAGAGGAGCCCTACATTAAGGACGGCGATGGCGGACCTACGCGGCGGCGATCTGTCCCGGCTGCGGCAGCTCAACTCGCTGACCGCCATCCGGGCCCTGCGCAGAGCCGGTCCGCTCACCCTGTCGGCGCTGGCCGAACGCACCGGTCTGTCGCGCCCGTCCATGAAGGAGGTCACCGCCGAGCTCATGGAGCTCGGCTGGGTGGAGGAGGTTCCGCCGAGCTCCGGCACGATGGGCCGGCCGGCCCGCCGCTACCGGTTCCGCGCCGACAGCGGCCACCTGGTGGGCGTCGACATAGGGGGTCACAACATCCGCGCCGCCCTGTCCGACCTCGACGGCGAGATCCTCGCCGAGACCAGGCAGCCGGTCTCGCCGGACGACCCGCTGGAGGATCGCCTCGCCGCGGTCGAGCGCGCCGTCTCCGGCTGCCTCGCGCTCAGCCGTACGACCGTGGAAGATCTGTGGACCGTCGCGGTCGGCACCATCGGCGTGATCGACCCAGAAGGCCGCGTCGTCTACTCCGCCGCCGTCCCCGCCTGGCGCGACCTCGACCTGGCGGGCGAGCTCCGCGAGCTGTTCCCCTGCCAGGTGCTGATCGAGAACGACAGCCGCCTGGCCGCCATGGCGGAGCACCGGCGCGGCGTCGCCAAGGGCGCGCGAGACGTGGTGTTCCTGCACGTCGGCAGGCGTATGGGCGCCGGTCTGATCATCGGCGGCAAGGTCCACAGGGGTTTCGGCGCGGCGTCGGGCGAGATCGTCATGCTGCCCGAGGCCCGCTGGTTCCACGCGCCCGAGCACCTCAACACCTGCGTGTCCGTCCCCGAGGGCACCCCGCCGGAGGACGCGGCCGGCTCCACGCTGTCCGCCGCCAGGAACGGCGATCCGGCGGCGCTCGAGGCGGTCGAGCGCTACGTCGACGACCTCGCCGTCGGCACGGCCGCCATGGTGCTCATCCTCGACCCGGAGATGGTGGTGCTCGGCGGCGGCTTCTCCCGTTCGGCCGACGTGCTGCTGGAGCCGCTGCGCCGGCGGCTGGAACGCTCGTGCATGCGCATGCCCGAGCTGCGCGCCTCCACACTGGGCGACGAGTGCGTGGTCGTGGGGGCCATCGACTACGCCGTCGGCCACCTCGACGACCAGCTCTTCACCCCCGACCGCGGCCCGCTACCGGTCACCCGCTGACGTGGGACGCAGGACGGGGCGGCCCGGCTCGATGACGAACGACCCGGAGGTGTACGCGGCGGCGCCCGGCTCCGTGACGCGCGGCAGCGAGCGGAAGTCGACCCGCATCTCGCTTCGCGTGATCGTGGTGCGCACGTAGCCGCGGCGGCCGTTGAAGAACGTCACGTGCGGGTTCTCCCGCAGCAGGTCCCGCGTGTCGGGATATTCGTCCAGACCGTCGCCCTCGCTCGTCACGGACGTGGTGACCAGCTCGACGGCCACCGGCTGGGAGCCGGGGTCGCGGTGGTCGCGCCTGAGGTGGCCGGCCCAGTGGGAGTGCACGTCGCCGGTGAGCACGACGGCGTTGCGCTGATAGGCGTCGATGGCGGCGGTCAGGCGGTTGCGGGAGGCGACGTAGCCGTCCCAGCCCTCGTTCGAGTAGCCCTTGGCCGGGCCGTTCGCCCAGTCCATCTCCATGAGGAAGACCTGCTGGCCGAGCAGGTCCCAGGTGGCGCGCGAGTTCTTCAGCTCGCCGTCGAGCCAGGTCTCCTGCTCCTGGCCGAGGATGGTCCGGTTGGGCGCCAGGCGCTCCACGCAGTCGGGGCCGATCGTGCCGGTGCGGCCGGTGCAGGCGTACAGGTCGCGGTACTGGCGGGTGTCGAGCAGGTGCAGGTTGGCGACCGCGCCCCAGCGGATGCTCCGGTAGAGCCGCGCCGCCGCCCCGCGCGGCCGCTGGGCACGGCGCAGCGGCATGTTCTCGTAGTACGCGCGGAACGCCGCGGCCCTGCGCTGCTGGAACGGCGGGCCCGGCTCCGGGGCCGTCTCGCCGGCCCAGGCGTTGGCCACGTCGTGGTCGTCCCACACCACCGCCCAGGGGGCGACGGCGTGGGCGAGCTGCGTGTCGGGGTCGGCCTTGTGCTGGGCATGCCGCAGCCGGTACCCGGCCAGGTCGACGCACTCTCCCCCGGCCTGGTCGCGGACCGGGTGCCGGTAGTCGCCGTACTCGTAGACGTAGTCGCCGAGGAACGCGATCAGATCCGGCTCGTCCTCGGCCATCCTGCGGTACGCCGTGAACCACCCGGCCTGATAGTCGGCACACGACGCGAACGACAACGTCAACGGCGTGGAGCGGGTGCCCGGGAGGGGCGCGGTACGGGTACGCCCAACGGGCGAAATCTCCCCTTCGGCCCGAAACCGATAGAAGTACTCGGCCCCGGCATCGAGCCCATCAAGCTCCACGTGCACACTGTGCGCCCCCTCAGGCCGGGCGATCTCGCAGCCGGAACGCACCACATGCCGAAAACACCCATCCCGCGCCACCTGCCACTGAACCTCCACCGCCCGCCCCGGCATCCCACCGAGCCCGTCGGGCGTGAGCGGCTCCACAGCCAGCCGCGTCCACAACACCACCCCATCGGGC